>DKJQ01000264.1:29962-33369 GCA_002454845.1 Ignavibacteria bacterium UBA6688 | reverse complement strand
CTGTCGATGTTCTGTCCCGCTGGAAGCGTCACGGTGTGGGTTCCCGGAGCAGCCGGGAACGTCTGACCCCATCCGCTTTGGTTTGTCTCTGAAACAGTGTATGTCCCGGCAGTCAGGTTGTTGAAACAATAGTTGCCGTTTGCGTCGGTGGCGTCCATCAATGTCACGGGCCCTGTCGCCTGGTTGTATGACAAATTGATTATCCAGTTCGGGAGTCCAGGTTCACCGGCATCTTGTACTCCATCACCGTCGGAGTCGTTGAACTTCACGCCGCAAATGGAGCCTGTGCTCAGAACCTCGGGAGCTGTGGTGCCGCAGATAACAACATTCTTGTGAATGGCAAAGGTGGGAGTCATCGCCAGGCCATTCTGAAGCGCATAGGGATAAATTCTGAGAGAAAACGTCTGTCCGCTTGGGACCACAACATTCACGGGCATCGTAAAAGTCGACATGGCCGTGTTCAGATACACTAATGCCGTCGAATTCAATACCGTACTGTTGACCCAGTTATCGGTTGAATAATATGCTTTGAAATTGATGATCTGGAAGTTTGTCGAGAGCTGATTATCACCGTAATTGAACGAGACATTTGTAACAGTAAGAGTATTTCCCGACTGAGGCGCGGCCTTGAACTCAACATAGCGCGTGAGGTCTAATGGACCCGCAACCCAGCCGTTCGTGCCAACCCACAGCCGTTGACCGTTGTTGTAATCGAAAATCGACATAGGCGGGAAGGTCGTTCCTGCGCTGATAATTTCCGGTTGACCATTGATACTGCCTGAGATGGATGTGACTGAGGTTGAACCCAACAAATCCCAGGTAATGCAAGCCTCCCCTGGGTTACGCCTATTCCCGAAGTTGAGACTGTCAATAGTCTGTCCCGCTGCGAGCGTGACGGTGTGCGTTCCCGGAGTAGTTGGGAACGTCTGCTGCCAACCGGTCTGGTTTGTCTCGGTAAGAGTATAGGTGCCGGCAGGCAGGTTGTTGAAACAATAGTTCCCGAGCGAATCAGTCATAACGGGTGGAATCGTTGCGATGCCTAAACCGATTTGCCAGTCCGGAAGTCCCGGCTCGCCTGCATCTTTCACACCGTTGCCGTTCAAGTCGTTGAACTTCACGCCGCAAAGGGAGCCGAACCTCGTGTTCCTCAACACCGAGACTGTATTGCTGCCGTAATTGGTCACCGCGAGGTCAAGGCCGCCGTCACCGTCCACATCACCGAGCCTTACGGTGGTTGGTCCAGTTCCTACTGTAAAATCTACTTTGGCGTCAAAGGATGCCGACGTGACGCTGCCGATGGTGCTCGTGTTGCGAAACACCGACACCGTGCCGCCGGCATTGTTGGCAGCAACGAGGTCAGGCTTGCCATCCCCGTTCAGATCACCGATGGCAACGCTCACGGGTATGGCTCCCGTTGCAAAATCCACTTTGGCAGCAAAGGAACCCGCCGTGATGCTCCCGCTTGTGCTGGTGTTCCGATACACCGAAATCGTACCGCTACCCTGATTAATGATAACGATGTCTGATTTGCCGTCGCCATCCACGTCACCAACCGCGGCAGCATACGGACCTGTGCCTGTTGTGAAATCTACATGAGCCGCAAACGAACCTGCTGTGATACTCCCGCTTGTGCTGGTGTTACGATACACCGAAACCGAATTGCCACTTTGATTGGGAACTACAACATCTGGCCTACCGTCTCCGTCGACGTCGCCGATGGCTACGCCCATGGGGCTTGGCCCAGTCGCGAAATCTACTTTTGCGGCAAACGACCCTGCAGTGATGCTGCCGTTCGTGCTGGTGTTGCGGAAAACCGAAAATGTGTTGCTATTAACATTTGCAAGCACGATGTCGAGTTTGCCGTCACCGTCCACATCGACCATTGCTACTCCATTGGGCTGCGCTCCCGTTGTGAAATCGACCTTAGGCGCAAAGGACCCCGCTGTGATGCTTCCGCTCGTGCTTGTGTTACGATACACGGAGAGTGTATTGCTGGCATAGTTGCCAAGCACAAGGTCAGGTTTGCCGTCGCCGTCCAGATCGCCAATCGCTACTCCATAAGGTTGTGCTCCTGTTGTAAAATCTACTTTAACGGCAAAGGACCCGGCAGTCAAGCTGCCGCTTGTGCCGGTGTTCCGAGAGACCGAAACCGTGTTGCTCCCTTCATTCGTAAACACGAGGTCCGGTTTGCCATCACCATCCAGGTCGCTCATGGCTACTCCAAATGGATTTGGTCCGGTTGTGAAATCTACCTTCGGAGAAAAGGATATTTGTGCAAAGACGTTTGTAGTACAGAACAAACTGGAAAGAACCACAAACACTGTAGTAAGGTTTTTCATGGCAGCCTCGATGGATTTCATCTTACTAGTTCCCCATTCTTGATTTTGATTGTAGTTTTGTTCTTCAGGCTTTTTAAGGATGCTCGTATCCCTGCTATTTTGTCTTGAGACACATTCGGATCCCGTTCCAGATCGGCAATGGCTTCTTCCATGGATTTGTATTCCTTCACACCTCCGTCATCCGCATCCTTCTTGATAATGAAGAGTGGAACAGAGGGAGATTGTTTCTTTTTAAATAATCCCATAAGCTTTTTCATGTTGGCCGGGTTGTGGTAGGAGATTTGTATTCCAATCTATCGACAATGGCCTGGCGCTACAAGAGCGAACAGGCCTGCGGTATGGCCGAATCCACAAACGGTAGCTCGCGGGGCTTTATCGGCAGGCGAAACAGGAGGCTCTTGCATCACGCTCAGTGCCCGTACGACGACCGGGAGGAAGTGATGCTACATTCCGAGGAACCGCGGCGGTCAACGAGAGAGGTAAGCAGATGAAATGGACATCAACGCCATGGAGTGTGAACCGGCCCCCGATCGATCCTGCACGAGAAACGGGGGTATCGACGAAGAGAGTGGGAATGCAAGCGAGAGTGTAGAATGGTTGGGGACCTCTTCACTCTTCCGGGAGCGAAGGAGGAGAACCTGCGGCTGATTCCGGAGTGACGATTTTATAGAGGGGTGGCGGGAGGGAAATGATCACTTCTGTTCCGTGTGAATCGCCGTCCCGGCTGCTGAGATCTTCAAACATGATCGGTTGCGGAAGCTGCAATTTCGTGCTCAGTAACCGGAGCCGCTCTTCAATGATCTGTATGCCCTTGGATGTGTGGTCTTCTTTCTTATGCTTCTTCGCTTCCTGAAGTCCGATGCCATTATCGGTAACCTTTATGATCAATGAGCGGCACGTGATGGAATCGATCTCGACATCCTCAAACGTGAAGGAAATCGTTATCAGTCCCGTACTGCCGGAATCGATGATGCCATGCCAGAGAGTGTTTTCCACAAAAGGCTGGACGATCATATTGGGAATCATCACAGAGCCGACATGCACATCGCTTCCCGTGACGATCTCATA
>DKJQ01000264.1:0-29866 GCA_002454845.1 Ignavibacteria bacterium UBA6688 | reverse complement strand
CGGTCAATTTCCTCGGACAGGAGAATGAATCCGCTTCCCGCCGTCTCAAGATTTTTCCTTATCAACCTGGCCATCATCGCGATGTAATCATTGGCCTCTTCACTCCTCTGGGAGTTAATGAGGTACTGGACCGAGTTCAGAGAATTGAATATGAAATGGGGGTTCATGAGGGCGGATAACGCCTGATGTTTCAGCTCGTTGATGCGTTCCGTAAGCTCCAACTGTTCCCTGTTCTTTTCTTCACGTCGTTTCAAGCGCCATGTTACCACGGAAAGCGATACAAGGCCGACGATGACCAGGATCCCGAGATTGAACCAGAGCGTTTCAATAAAGAGGGGCTTCACCTCAAAAGTGAGAGAAGCCGGTTGACCCCAGTCGGTATTCTGAGACCTCGCCTTGATCTGAATCTCATAGGTTCCCGTCTGAAGGGAGACCAGATTGAGGAAATCATACTCCGTTTCCACCCACTCGTCCTTCAACCGGTACGCGTACAATACTGAGGCCGGTGAAGAGAAACTCGGCGCTGCAAAGCTGATGGTCACATTGTTTTGATCCGGCTCGAACACCAGGTCGGTGTAGTGTGTATACACCGAGTCACCCGCCTTGATGCTGTTCAGTTTCACCTGAAGCGGAGGGAAGAGAGCGCGGTCGAAGACATCGACATCCAGAAAAGAGATCCCGTTGCTTGTCCCGACGTAGAGAACGTTCTCACTCCGGTCGTACGAGAGTGCGAATACTTCATCCGAGGGAAGCCCGGTCCGTCTGTTCAGGTATCTCATGGAATTGCCGTCAGAGAGATAGAGCCCCCTCATGGTTCCGATCCAGATCCTGTTCCTGCCGTCCGACACGAGGGACGTGGCGGTCGAGACGTCATGTCCCATGGGAGTCGTGTAGCTGGTCATGGAATTGCTTTCGAGGTTATAGCGCGCAATCCCTCTTTCGCCGGCGAACCAGATATCCTGTTCGTTCACCTGACTGATGGCGAGTATCTTTGAGTTGAGGACCGGATCATCAGGAAAGAACGATTTCTGCCAGGCCAACCTGTCGCCCGGCAGGCCGGATATTTTGCATAAGCCCAGGGTTGTTCCGACCCAGATATTCTTCTTTGTGTCCTCCATGATTTCATTCACCCGGTTCGATTGGGCGCTGTCTCCGAAAATATAATACATCGGTAATTCATTGATCCTCCCGTTCATCCCCCTTTGAGTCCACAAGCCGTTGACCCAGGTACCAAAAAGGAAGAGCCCGTTGCTGGTCTTGCAGAATGATGGGTGGGGGTACAGGTGTAACTTCATACCTTTATGAGAAAGTTTGAGTATCTCCTGTTGGCCGAAATCTCCGAAGACATAGATGTGATCATCGATCTGTTTGATGCCATAGATATATTCTGTCACAGTCTGCTGCGAACCGGTTTGTATACGGTCGAAGACCCCACGTTCCAGAATAGTGAGACCGTTAAAGGTACCGATCAGTAATCTCCCCGGACTGGCCTTCACAATGGAATAGACGTTGTTGCTGCTCATACCGTCATGGTCATCGTAGCTTCTCAAATAAAGATTATTGAAACAGTACACTCCTTTGCCGAACGTGCTGATCCAGATGTTTCCTTCCCTGTCCTCGAAGAAGTGATTGACAAGGGTGCTCTGCAGGTCCATCTTCTTTCCGATGTCGATGATCTCGCGGGAATCGTTCGGAATGAAAAAGAGTCCACGGTTCATGATCGAAAACCAGATATTGTCATGCCGGTCGCTGAGTATGGCGCTGATGTCATTATCGTTTTCGAAAAGATTGACTCTGTAGGTTCTCACCACGGCATTGTTGTGTATCTGCCAGATCATGTTCTTCGTGCCGATCAGGTAACTTCCGTCGTTGCGGCTCGCAAGAGAATAGACGGCAGTCTCCGGTAATCCGTTCACGGGCAACCTGGTCAAAGCATCATCCTTGAGTGTGAAGAGTCCCGTGGTGGTGAGAGCAAGGATCGTGTCACCCGAGGCTTTTGCCAACCTGTTGAGGTGAAGGGGTCGGACGAGAATGCTGTAATGCGGCATCTCTACCGACGGTTGTTTTCTGATGACATTGATTTGGCCATCCCGGCGGGACGAGTAGAGTCTGTCCCGATCCTCCAGGAGATAGGAAGTAGCGAACCCTTCCCCGTTGATCTCGCTGCAAAAGTTTTCGATTCTGTCGTCCCGGAGAACGTTGATCCCTTTCTCATAGGTCGCGATATACAATGCGCCGTCCTCCCCCTCCAGCAGAGATGTAATCATATTGGCATTCAGGCCGTCGTTTGTTCTGAATGTTGTAAATCGCTTCCCGTCAAACCTGCTGAGTCCATTCAGAGTGGCGAACCAGATGAACCCGTCTTGATCCTGTATGATATCAAGGACCGTTGAAGAAGCCAGGCCGTCGGAGATTGTGTAATGATGAGAGGGGGGCGTCTGGGAATGGAGGAGGGAAACCGGAAGAAGGCTGATGAAACTCAGGAGGAAATATCTTCTGCAGTACTCAGACAGCATTGAGCGCTGCCTTTATTTTCTGTACAAATTCCGGCGCTTTTCGGCGGGAAACCTCAACCCTGCTTCCATCGGTCATGATCACCATGTTCCCGCCGACGCTTGAATACTCTTTGATGAATTTCAAATTGATGAGATGGGATTTGTGGATCCTGAAGAACTTCTCTTTCGGTATGGTATCCTCAAAATCCTTGAGCGTTCGGGAGACGATGGTGTTCTTCCCCCCTTTCACGATGACTTTCGTATACGATCCTTCGGCTTCAAACCGGATGATATCATCGATCAGCAGAACATGGAACCCGTGCGACGCGGGAAGAACCAACCTGTCTGCATCACAGAGGATCTCGTCTTTCATCCTTTTTGCCTGTAATGCAAGAAGTTTCTTGACCGTCTGCTTGAGTTCCTTGATATTAATCGGCTTCAGGAGATAGTCTGCAGCACCGGCTTTTATCGCTTTAATGCCGAATTCTTCATGCGCACTCGCGAAGACAACCATAAAGCGGGGAGCATCATATTCACTCAGGAAATCGAACCCGTCGAGAACCGGCATGGTGATGTCGAGGAAGACGACATCGGGGTTATGAAGCCGGACAAGGTCCTTGGCGCTGAGAACGGACTCGGCACACCCCAACACTCTGACCTCAGGGCAATATGTTTCGATGATCTTCTTAAGATTTTCCCTTCCATGCAGTTCGTCATCAACAATGATTGCGTTCAGCATGATTGTGGCGTGCCGTGAGCAAGAAATCTTGGAGGTGAGGTTCGCATAGCGGAACAGGAACCATTGCCGTGAATCGGCCTGGTGTAACTTAGGGTACTCCCCGCTCAATATCAACTTGACCCACCATCGCCAATGATAGGGGCGCATGGTGCGTGAGAGTGAACGTATCCCAACCCGTACCCTCAGGAAGCGTGATTTCTTTCCGCTCCCGCTCCTTGCGTTGCTTTGGAAAACTTCTTATTTTGCCACCCCACGATTCGCCAGTTCCGCGCGTTCTTCAATATCGATCCACACCAGACAGGAGGAGGCATGAAACCGATAAGCGAACTTGTCCGAGATCGGCCGCTGTTTTCCCTCACCCCACAGAAAACGGTGGCGGAGGCAGCACGGTTTATGGCGGAGAAGAAGGTGGGGGCGTTGCCGGTGGTCGATGGAGAGAACAAGCTGGTGGGTATCTTTTCCGAACGGGATGTCATCACCCGCGTGATCGCGAAAGGGCTCGATCCCGGCGCCACACCGGTGAACGATGTGATGACCACGAAGATCGTGGTGGCGGAAGCGAATGAAGGGTACTATTCGTGTCAGAAGAAAATGCAGCACGTCCACTGTCGCCATCTTCCGATTGTCTCGGACGATCGGTTGATCGGGATGGTATCGCTGCGCGACCTGCTCATGATCAACATCGACGAGAAGGAACAGGACATCGACTACCTGCACAGCTATATCTATACGATACCGCCCGGCACCACGAAGCGGTATGATGAGAAACCGTAATCACCGAATCGTTCAAACAGGGAGCACACACCGGAATGCCCGCCGTTTCATTTGAAAAAGAGTACGTTTCACTTGATCTGTTGCCAGGATCAAACCTCCGCCAGGCCGCGCTCAGAAGCGGCATTCACCTGTACGCTCCCCTCTGGCGCGTTCTGCATGCGAATATTGAATTGGGCCTGCTGAAGTTCCCCTGTGCGGGGGACGTGGTGGAGATCGAAGGAAAAGGAGTCAATGCCCGCACGGAGGATGAGGAATTGCTGATCGCGGGACGGTACCTGATCAAACGAAAGGTCACCCCCAACTTGCGCCTTGCGTGCGCGGTGACCGTGACGGGCGACATCAGAGTGAAAACCCTTCCTGCGCGGGAGCTGGACCGGGTCGAGACGAAACGCGCCATCCAGTATGCCGCCGTGGTTTCCGCTTTTCTGCTGGGCATGGGGGTCATCATGGTCATGATCGCCCTCGACCTGGTACAAAAAATCTGACGGCTTGAGCCATTCACGCAACCCCTGAGAGGCGTGAACGACCCCTCACTCCGCTGTCGAAATCTACCCCTTCTTTAAGACTTCGATCATCCGATCGTGGATCACCCCGTTGCTCACCAGCAACTGCTTATTGTAGATCGTTGTTGGAAATCCGCGGAAATCGGTGTACTTCCCCCCCGCCTCCTCGAGGATCAACACTCCTCCCGCCATATCCCAGGGGTGAAGATCCACTTCCCAGAAACCATCGAATCGTCCGGCAGCGACATAACATAAATCGAGGGCGGCTGATCCCAGGCGGCGGATCCCCTGTGCTTCCATCAGAAAATTATTAAAGTGCTGGATGGCATTGTCGGGATTACTCTTGATGCTGTACGGAAACCCGGTCACGAGCAGGCTCTCGATGAGCTTGCCGGTGTTCGAGACGTGGATCGGTTTGTTGTTGAGGAGAGCCCCCCTTCCTTTCTCCGCGCTGTACAGTTCATCCCAGTTCGGGTCATAGACGACCCCCAGGACGATTTCCCCTTTGACTTCGAGCGCGAGGGAGACGGAGAAGATCGGAAAGCCATGCGTGAAGTTCAGCGTCCCATCCAGCGGGTCGATGATCCAACGGTACTCCGACTGGATGTCATGGCTCCCTGATTCCTCTGCGAGAAAATCATGATGAGGGTAGCGTTTTTTGATTTTCGTGATGATGATCTCTTCTGATTTCTTGTCGATCTCGGTCACGAGATTGGTTTCCTGTCCCTCTTTCCGCTCGACATGCTTGAACTTTCCGACGCTCATTTTCAGGAAGCGCCCCGCTTCCAGGGCGGCTTCAATCGCTGTTTGGATCATGATGTCTCCTTTCGTGGAGTCAAAATACAAAAAAGAGACCGCGACTCAAAGGACTGTCGGCCACCTGACCTTGCGACAAGCACGAAGTACATTCACAGATTGTCTGATTGAGAAACAGCATCCTTGGCCCCCCCCCGGGGGGGGATCGTTCCTGTTTTCGTTGCTCCCCACCTCAAAAAACTGTAAGTTACTGATGGTCACCGATGCACGCTCAAGAGGATCGATAGACCGCCGGTCAGGAAACATCCTTATACAACGTATTGTAGAGCATTCCCATCACTGCGTCCCCCTTTCTGAAGGGGCGCGCACAATCACAGGAGGAGCTCATGCTATTCTTACTTGCTCTGTTTGTCGCCATCGGCGCGCTGTTCGTCTGGAACACCGCGCGCAAACGTGCGAACTTCGGCACACCGCTCGGGCGGCAGTCGTCCGGTTTCGCCGCCATTCTTGCGGGCGTTTTTCTTCTCATCGCCCTGTCTCAAATGTTTACCGTCGTGCCGGCAGGATATGTCGGCGTCGTCGATTTCTTCGGAACGGTGTCCGACGTTACGCTCAAAGCTGGTATTAACCTTGTCAATCCGCTCGCGCGCGTAGTGAAGTTCTCTGTGAAAACGCAGGAGATCAAGGAGGTCATGGATGTTCCGTCGAAGGAGGGATTGACGGTGCAGCTCGAACTCAGTGCCCTCTTCCATTTGAATCCCGAAAAGGCCGCAGAAACGTACAAAACCATCGGGGAGAATTATGTTTCGATCATTCTCGAGCCTAACTTCCGATCCGTCGCCCGCGGGGTCACTGCCGGGTACGAAGCAAGGGCATTGTACACCTCTGAACGGGAGCTCCTGACGATGGCGATCTTACAAGACCTTCAGAAGCTCGTTGAGCCCAGGGGGATCACCGTGGAAGCAACCCCGCTTCGCCGCGTGGGCCTCCCCCCCGATCTCTCGAGAGCGATCGAGGAAAAACTCCGTGCGGATCAGGAAAGCCAGCGGATGCAGTTTATTTTGTTGAAGGAGACACAGGAAGCCGAGCGGAAGCGGATCGAGGCCCAGGGTATCTCCGACTTCCAGAACATTGTGGCGAAAGGGATCAGCGAGCAGTTGTTACGGTGGAAAGGCATCGAAGCCACGGAGAAGCTCGCCAGCTCACCCAACGCCAAGATTGTCGTGATCGGCGCCGGGAAGGACGGCTTGCCGTTGATCCTGGACACCAGGTAGAGACACCCTATCCTTTTGTTCAACCCGGGAGTCGCGAACCCCATGTTCTCACTCGATCAGATAGGCCAGATCTCTATCGTCGTTCATGATATCGACCGGGCGGTCGCGTTCTATCGCGATGTGCTCGGCATGCACTTCCTCTTTCAGGCGCCGAAGATGGCATTCTTTCATTGCGGCGGGATCCGACTCTACCTCGGCATTCCTGAAGGACCCGAGTTCGATCATCCCTCATCCGTCGTCTACTATACGGTGACGGATCTGCAGGCGGCGCATGATACCCTGACTCAGCGCGGAGCCCCTTTCATCGCCGCACCTCACAAGGTTGCGGATCTTGGGGACCGCGAGGTGTGGATGGCTTTCTTTCGAGATCCGGATAATAACCTGCTTGCCTTGATGAGCGAGAAAACCGCGATGCGATGAGTTTTTCCATAGGCACAGGCGAAGACGCATGTCTTCGCCTGTGTTTTTTTCGAATAGAACATGACGGTGAAGCCAAAAGGCACCTGTGCATCGTGTACCGTCAAGACGATCCTCTTTCCCCTTCGTCCCATAAAATCCTCAGTGCGTCCTCTCCCTCCTCCCCCACACCCGTCCGGCCCCCCAGATGCTTAACGCTACAATCAGTCCGGGGTACATCGGCTCAATGCCGAAAAGATATTCCGGGACGCCGTTGATCGTGTTGAGCGTGCCAACGATCAGGCTCACCGTTGAGGTCAGCCAGCCAGACAGCATCGCCGCAAACGCGTACGATGCGGAGATCCGGAGCCGCTCGAAATAACCCGCCACCACGGGCACGAGGAGACCTGGAATGATGCACGTGCCGATCGTGTACCAGAGGCTCACGACGGAGGGGATTGCCAGCGCGAGCGTAACGGCGAACGCGGAACTGATGACCAGACCGATTTTTGTCCAGCGGTTGATCGTCCCATGGTCAGAACCGGCATGTGCCGCCCGTACTCCTGCATCCAGGCGTAGCCTTCCCACAATATCCTTTCCGATCGTCGTTGCCGAAATGAACATAAGACTGCTGAGGGACGACATGATCGTCGCCAGCATGCCGATGTAAAAAAGTCCTTTGGCGATTGTTGGAAGCGTAAGTTCCGCAAGCATGGGATAGGCAAACAGCGGTTTCTCAAGCTCCGGCAGCGCCGCGCGAGCGTACAACCCTGTGAGACTTGTCATAAAGTCAAAGCAGAACCAGAACAGGATCGAAACCAGAATTCCTCGTTGCGCCGTCGGGCCGTCCTTTGCAGCGTAACAGCGCTGATGAAATGCGGGATCGACGAGCGTCCATAACGCGATGAAGAACCAAACGGTGATGTACTGCCACGTGTTGCCCCCGTGCCATGTCAGGTGCAGGGATGGGACATGAGCCTCGATGAAATCGAACCCGCCGAACGTGGTATACGCGAAAGGCAGAATGATCGCAAACCCGAGAAACATCATAACGAACTCGAATGCATTCGCCCAGACATCGGACCGGAATCCTCCTGCGTACAGATAACACACGGTAACGAACGTGGTCAGCAGGATGCTCGTCGCGAGGTCGAGTCCCAACATCAACTGTACCAGGATGCCGAGCATCAACACGTAGGCGGCGGGGGTCACCAGGATAAAGGTGAGCACCCCTCCGAGGAGCGCCGTCTTCCGGTCATAGGATGCCTCAAGCTTGTCGGGAATCGTGGTCAGGTTGGTTGCCCGGATGCGTTTGGCAAGCACGAGCGCAAAGAGGAGCGCAAAGAAGTAGTACGGAAGGCCAAAAACGACCCAGTTGGAAATGCCGAAGTTGTAGGAGAATTCCCCGACCCCGAGAATTCCGCCATACCAGGTGGAGACGAGAGTTGCGACGAACATTGGGAGTGTCAGTGTTCGCCCGGCGAGCAAAAAATCATCCGTCCCCGATTTCTGCCGTCGTGCGGCGCGAAACCCGACATACACGACCGCAACGAAGTAGACGCCGATCAACAGGGAATCGAGGGTCGAGAGGGAAATCATGGGGAAGGTTCAGTGAGATCCGGTATGGAGCCGAAACAGGATAAGGTGTCCCGATTTCACCGCAATCAGCACGGGGTTGGAAATGATTTCGTTGCTTGTCCCGTGGCGGAAGCCGAGCTCCAGACTCTCGTTCGTCAGAGCATACTTCAGTCCGGCGGTGGTCACCCCATCGCACCGGTTTAAGGGGATGAGCGAGATGGTCGATCCAATCTTCGCCTCGAACTCGGTGCTGCGCCCGACGTAGCTCAGTTCGCCAAGATCATCCACAAACCGGATAACGGCATCGGGATAGAACTTTGCCATGACCCCGAGGTTCCCGACCGTATGGTCGAGTCGCTTTCCCAAGCCTGCTGCGACGGTAATATGATCGTACCCTTCCCGGATGGTCCATTGTACGACTTTTTCCAGATCGGTCGAATCCTGGTCGGTGTCGGTATGCTGTGGTACCGCGCGGAACTTCGCGAGCGTCTCGGCATGGATGGAGTCCATATCCCCCACGATTGCGTGAGGAAGAATGCCGAATTTGAGCGCTGTGTTTGCACCGCCGTCCGCACAAACAACACAATCCGACTCCCGGGCGAGGATCTGAAGAAGTTGTTTCCTCGGCGGCTCACCGTTGGCAATAATGAGTGCGCGTTTCGTCATACCGGGCATCCTTGTCATGGTTGTCGTCGAAATACGGATCTTGATCGTCAGAGATTCAATTTGATCGAAGCAAAGATATTTCTTTCCGCGGCCGGAAAGAAATCGTCTCCTTCTCCATGGCTTGCATAGATCGCGTTCAACAGGTTGTTGACCTGAAGACGCAGTTCCAGCTCCTGGCCGAACGGAACCGGAGTCCGGTACGACAGCCAGGCATGGAGAACCGTATAGGCATCGAGTGTCCGGGAGGGATCGGTCGCGCCCCTTCCCGGATTCTGGAAATTGTCCGTCGAGAACGAACCGACATGCTGGAGTGAGAGGGTTGTCGTCCAGGCACCGGTGCGGTACGTCGCGCGGGCATTGGCAAGAAAATCGGGGAACCCGGCGATTGCGTTGCCGTCGAGGGCAACCGGAGCACCGCCGTCGTACACCGTGTACTTCGTCAATCGGTTCCGGCTGATCGTCATGTTCCCACGCAAGGTCAACTCAGGACTGATGTTGGCGGCCGCAGTCAGTTCGATCCCCACGTGCCTTGTCTTCTCGGCATTCCCGGTGACGGGTTGGCCGAAGCGGTCCAATTGCCCGCTCTTGATAATCTCGTCGGTAAAGTCCATAAAATAGAGGTTGGCCCCGACGCGAAAAACCCTCGTCCCATATCCCGCGCCGAGTTCTATGCTGGTGAGTTTTTCAGGTTTCACAAGCGGCCGGGTGAAGTCGTACTCCCCCCCTGCGTTCGTGCCGAACTGCGGGGTCACGCCACCCCACGACACGGGGGTGCTCGCTTCCGCGGCATCGTACAGGTTCTTCAGCCTCGGTTCACGCGAGGTCCGGGAGACCTGCGTATAGAGGTGCAGGTTCTCCGTGATGTTATAGTTCACCCCCACACGGGGGTTGAGGAAGTGGTACGGCACGGAAAAATCCGTACCGACATACCTCTCGCGTTGCAGGTGATACCGGTTGAAGACGTACTGAAGGTCGAATTGCGCCGTGAGCCCGGGTCCGAGATGGACCATTTCATGGCCATAGAGCGAAACGATATCCTTTGCCCCTTCGTACTCGTAGTAGTGATAGTCGGGGGTGACGCCGGGTGGGAGTTGCTCACCCCATCGCAAAGCCCCCCAATGGAAGGAGTGATGGAAGCGTAGTTCGGCACCGACCGTCAACTCGCCGCCGTTGTGTTGGATGGTCGCACGCGGCAACCAGCCGTATTGCGTATTGCGCACGTACGCACGGATGAGCGCGTTTGGAATGTACTGATCATCAGGATCGCCGGTGACGTTGAACCCATTCTCCCGCGTGATCCGGTAATAGGAAAACGGTGCCCACGAGCCGTCGTAGTCAAAGAAACCTTCACCGGTGACGAGGAAGATCGCATTGTTGAGCGTGAACCCATCACGCACGCGCCATTCGTGGAGAAGTTCATAATGCGGCTGGCTGAAGTTCTCGATCTCCTCGGGGCGGGCAATGGGATTACGTCGTCGCGTCTCCGTGTCTGAGGAGGTGGCTTCGGATTTCGAAACACCATAGTACGCAAGGTGATCGGAAACCGGTCCGCCGTAGAAGTTCAACTGCGTGGTCATGGTTTCATCGTAGCGGACTGCTCCAAGGAAGTAACTGGAGAAATTGGCCCAGGACTGTTCCCTGTAGCCGTCCGTTGTGATCCGCGAGAGTCGGCCGTAGACCTGATACTTGTTTTGCACAAGTCCCGACTGAACAGCGACGGAGTACTTGCGTGTATTGAAGCTCCCGTATCCGAGGGACAATTCGATGCCGGGGGTCCGGGCAAATACCGAGGTGATGAGATTCACCGAACCGCCGATCGCAGGGGGACCATGGAACGCGCTCCCTGCTCCCCGCTGCACCTGGATATCCTCCAGGTTCGCCGCAAGGTCGGGAAAATCCAGCCAGTACACGTTATGATCCTCCGGGTCGTTCTGCGGGATCCCGTTGATCATCACGGAAATCCGGCGTTGATCAAACCCGCGTATGTTTAAGTAATTGTAGCCGATCCCGTTTCCATTCTCGGAATAGAATGTGGTGGAGGGGAGCTCTGAAAGAAGCTGCGGGATATCCTGCGTTGAGTACCGTTCCTTCAGATCTTCGGCGGTGAGAGTGGAAAACGCCACCGGATTTTCACGCTCCCGCGCGCGCATGGCGGAGATGACAATCGTTTGACCGGGGAGGACGGCCGGGTCCAGACTGAACTCCAACGACACCGTTTGTCCCGCATGCACGATCAAGTCCTGCCGTTTTGTTCCATAGCCGACGTAGCTCACCTGCACCCGGTAACTTCCCGCCGGAACATGATCGATGCGGAACCGTCCGTCATTGTCGGAGGTCGTTCCAAAGGGTGTTGCCAGAAGCAGGATGTTTGCCGCTTCCAGCGGGCGTTTCGTCCCCCCATGGAACACGCTCCCCGTGATACTCCCGGTTTGCCCGACAAGCGATGAAAGTCCGAAAAGGTACAACACCAAAAGACAGAATACATTTTTCATGGCTCGCGCTCTCCTCTTCGCTGCAAATAAAAAAAGCCGTTTTCCGAAGGAGCATGGAAAACGGCTTTGACACACCATCTTCCGTTTTCCTTCGCTGGTATGACCCAGTTCAGGTTCGAAGGGTTTGCTCTCAGCCGCGTCACTATTCATGGGACGCAACACCCCTAACGGAAAAGCAACAACTATCGTGGAAAAGAACTACGCCAATATACAACGATGACGAGTCGATGTCAAGAGCATGGCAATGATCCTGCGCCTGTCCTCCTTTTTATAGAGAGATCACGGCGGAGATGGAGAGATTTCATAATGCTCCAAACGGAGTTTATCCCGTCGCCTGGTTCGTCGTTCGCCTTCGCTCACGATCGCTCACCATGGCGACGGGACTCACCATGACGTTGATTTTGTATTGTGTCGCTCAGGAAGTTGAAAACATGACGCTCCTGGAGAAAAGGTTGACTTGCAGCCAACCCCATTTTTGCCTATTTTGACCAACACTTTTTACGGCAGGAAGCATCACCGTTCTGTTTGTCTGGTCACGTTCTCTCAATTCAGCCGCATGAACCTTCGCGTCGATCACATTGCCTTCAGCTACCCAGACCTCCCCGTGTTGCGCGATGTTTCGTTCGACGTCCCTTCCGGCGATTTTCTCAGCCTCCTCGGTCCCAATGGTTCAGGCAAAAGCACGCTCCTGAGGCTGCTGGATCGGATTCTCCTGCCGCAAGAGGGGACCATCTCGCTCCAGGACCGGCCTTTGAATGCATTCCATCGCCGAGAGATTGCGCGCACCGTCGCGTATGTTCCCCAGGAAGGACTATGGGTTTTTCCGTTTACGGTCCTGGAGGTCGTGCTGATGGGGCGTTCCCCCTACATCGGAAGGTTCGGATTTGAACAGTCGCGTGATATCGAACTTGCCGAAACGGTTATGAAGCGTGTCGACATCGACCACCTTGCGATGAAGCCTCTCACGGCTCTCTCGGGTGGGGAGCGGCAGCGTGTCCTGATCGCGCGGGCGCTCTGCCAGCAGCCCAGGATTCTGTTGCTCGATGAGCCGAACGCCCATCTGGATATTGCCCATCAGATCGACATCTTCAAAATCCTTCGGAGCGAAAACGAAAAGGGTTTGACCATCATTTCCGTCTCTCACGACCTGAACTTAGCCGCGACCTTCAGCAGGCGGGTCATGTTACTGGCAGCGAATCATCCGGAGCATCGGAGCGGCGCCCGGTTTCCGGCCGGAGCAGGGGAAGGATCTTCCGGGAAAGAACCGGCGGCCTCGACGATTGTTGCATTGGGGACACCAGAGGAAGTTCTTACGGAAACGAATATTCAATCAGTCTTCAACACGCGTGTCCTTGTCGACCGGCACCCGCAGACCCCGTCGATCAGAATTTCGCTGATCGCCGAATCCACGAGGGAACCTCTCCAGAGCCGGCGTTGATCACCATCCGGGCCCGATCGTTGACCGGGCGCGGACCCAATGAGTCCAGACGAACCTATGTCCATCAAGCGCAGGCAAATCAGAGAGAAGGTCCTTCAGGCATTGTACGCGCACGAGCTTTCCGGCGAGTCGGTTGACCTGATCCTGGAACATATTGTCGCCCCCCTGAAGAAAGAGCCGGAGGTCTTCGAGCTCGCCCGGCAGCTCATCATCAAGACGATCGAGGTGACGCCGGAGCTTGACGCCCTGATCAAGGGACGCGTGGCCAACTGGGAGTTCAACCGGCTGGCGGTGATCGACCGGATCATCCTTCGCATGGGGATCTGTGAATTACTCTATTTTGAGGACATCCCCCCCAAGGTCTCTATTAACGAGGCTATCGAGATCGCCCGGCGGTACAGCACGGAAAAAAGCGACAAATTCGTAAACGGCGTGCTGGATTCAATTCTCACCGACCTGAAGAAGGGGGGCCGGGTGAAGAAAACCGGACGCGGGTTGCTGGAGACATCCACCAAGAAGAAGCCTTGAGCATGACCGGATCGACCATCGTTCATGAAACACTTCCGGCAACCCGGGGGCAGATTTTCTCCTGGTCGCTGTTCGATTTCGGCAACACGGCTTTCTACGTCATTATCCTGACCGTCGGTTACCCGATCTACTTCAGGACCATCGTCACCGGTTCCGACCCCCAGGCGGATTTGCTGTGGGGATTGTCGTTCAGCATTTCGATGTTGTGTGCCGCCCTGCTCTCTCCCGTTCTGGGCGCCATCGCCGATTCCGGGGCGGGGAAGAAGCGGTTTCTCTTTCTCTTCACCGCATTGTGTATCGGCTCAACCATCGGGTTGTTTTTCGTGGAAGCCGGGATGATCATTCCGGGCATGCTGTTGGTCATCCTCGCCAACATCGGCTTTGAAGCCGGACTGGTGTTTTACGACGCCTTCCTTCCCGAGATTACCACCGAGCGAAGCTACGGTCGCGTGTCCGGATACGGATTCGCCATGGGGTATATCGGCTCGCTCGTCACGCTCGCCGTTTCCTTCCCGTTCCTGCAGGGAGGGTTTGATCCGGAGAACGCTGCGAACGTCAGGACGACCTTCCTCATTGCGGCAGCGTTCTTCACGCTCTTCGCGGCACCGATCTTTCTCCTGGTTCCGGACCGGCTGCGGCGCGAACGCCTGGGATTCGAAGTCATCCCCATCGGTTTTCGGCGAATCCGGAATACCATGAAAGACTTCTCCCGGTACAGGAACGTCGGCAACTTCCTCCTTTCCTACTTTGTCTATATCGACGCTGTCAATACGATCATTGTCTTCTCGACAATCTTCGCTTATGAGTCCCTGAAAATGGAGGCAGCGGAGATCGTTCTGTTTTTCGCCATCGTTCAAACCACAGCCATCCTCGGCTCGTCGAGTTTCGGCATCCTTGCCGACAAGTTTGGCCACAAGAAAATATTGAACTTCTCTCTTCTTCTCTGGCTGACCATCACCGTGATGGCCTACCTTACGGAAAGCAAGACCGTATTCTATCTTCTGGGAATTCTGGCCGGTGTTGCGATGGGCTCGTCTCAATCGACGAGCCGTAGCCTCTTCTCCCTGATCATTCCCGTGGAGAAGAAGACGGAGTTCTTCGGATTTTATTCGTTTTTTGGAAAAGCATCCGCGATTGTCGGTCCCGCCATGTTTGGGTTCATCTCCTCCAATTTCGATCAACGCGTGGCGATCCTTTCCGTCGGAGCATTGCTGCTCGTTGGAATTCTCCTGCTGATACGCGTACAGGAACCTGCCGTGCGTGTGCAGACTTTGGAATAACCGGGCTTCTTTTCTCAAAAAACACGTGGCACCCCGTGTTGGAGGGGATTTTCCAGTTGCAATTCTTTTCAAATACGAGTAACATCTTTTTCAGTAGCGCGTCAGGTCCTGCCCCGGTGCAACAGCTCGTTATTACCGCGCGTCCGTCCATACCTCTTGTCAAGTGGAGCCGCTCTCTATGAAGCAATCTTTCTTCATCACGATTGTCTACGTTCTCGCCGCCGCTGTGGGCTATACCATTTACGTCTACACCTATCCCCCGTATATTCAGGCGGGAGGGATCGTCATCATCGCCCTGACGGCCCTCTCGATCGTCGTCCTTACGTTTGCCATTGAGCGGACCCTGTTCCTTCGAAAGGCGGAGGGGAAAAAGAATCTCTCGACGTTCTTCAAAGAGTTGGAGCAGCTTCTGGCGAAAGGAGACCTGGAACAGGCGATCGAACACTGCAGAGACCAGTCGGGATCGTTTGCCGCGGTGATGCAAACGGGACTGGAGCGGTATGCGGACCTCCAGAAACAGAAGCGCATGGATGTCGACCGACAGGTCATCGAAGTGCAACGGGTCATCGAGGAATCAAGCGCCCTCCAGGTACCCCTGCTGGAAAAGAACCTCCCCGCCCTTTCCACGATCGCTTCCGTCGCGACGATGCTTGGCCTGCTCGGGACAGTCACCGGGATGATTCGCTCTTTCCAGGCGATGGCGAGCACCGGATCATCGGACGCCGTCCAGCTTTCCCTGGGTATTTCCGAAGCGCTCGTCACGACGGCGGGAGGACTGATTGTCGGTATCACGTCCCTGGTCGCCTTCAATTACTTCGCCAACAAAGTTGATACGATGACCTTCATGCTGGACGAGGCCGTTTTTAACATCGTTCAGATGCTGAACGTGCACGAGGAGAAGTAGGAACGATGCCCCGGATCAAGAAAAAACGCCCCGAGGTCAACATGGACATGATGCCCTTCGTGAATATGTCGTTTCTCCTGCTGACCTTTTTCATGCTCTCCACGAAATTCAAGGCGCCTGAAGATTTCCAGTTGAACCTCCCCACCTCACACGCAAAGGCTAAAGTCCCGGAGAGCGATGTCATGACGGTGACGATCGCCCCCGACGGGAAGATCCTGTTTGGAGTTGACTCGCAACAACTGCGTTCACAACTCTTCGGCGAGCAGAATAAACTGAAAATTTCCATGCCGATCACCCTGGAGGAACTCCCCTCGATCGCCCAGCAGGCGAAGAGTGCAAACCCAAAGTTGCGGGCGGTCATCCGGGGCGACCGCGATGCCATCTATGGACCGGCGGAGGATGTGATGAACGCCTTGCAGAAGGCAAACGTCACCCGGTTTCAACTTGTCACTGAACTGTCAACGGAGAAATGATCCATGACCTCCCAGGCCATTGCTCCTCCGCTGCCGGTCAAGAAGAAGAAACGGAAACGCCGCGGGGCGGTACGTATCGACATGACGCCGCTGGTCGACGTCGGGTTCCAGCTCATCACGTTCTTCATGTTGACGACAACCTTCAGCCTCCCCCAGGTCATGGAGATCAACCTTCCGCCGAGCGAGTCCAAGGGAGAGATCACCGAGGCGAGTCTCTTGCTGTTGCGCGTGACGGAAGGGGGATCGATCTATTGGAATTTCGGGACCGATCCTCCCCGGCTCATCGCATGGGAGGAGCTCAGGGGATTCCTGACCGAGCGGTCTCTCGCGAACCCGAACATGATCACGCTCATTAAAGTGGATCGAAAAGGCAAATATTCCTCCATGGTTCGTATGATCGATGAGTTGAACCTGACCAAGGTCAATCGCTTCAGTATCGCCCCTCTTCTTGAACAGGATCTCAAGATAATCGCGGAGGCAGAACTCTAGCGCTCCATGGGCAAAATCACGTTTCGCAGAGCGCTCGGGTATTTCACGATGATCGGTATGCTCTCGTTGGGGGCGCTGGTGCTGATGGGGTTTGTTCTTGATCCCCTCATACCTTCCCGGCTCCGAACGATGATGGGCATGGTGCTCCTGTTGTTTGGCGTGTTCCGCGGCGTGCTTCTCTACTCACAGCGAACCATCCATCACGGCAAGGAAGAAGAAGCGTAACTATGTCGTCCAAGAACAGAATCCAGCAAAGATCCCAAAGCGTTGCGCCGCTTCCCGGATGGCGCCGATTGTTGTTTTGCGCGATGGTCCTTGTCGCGGCACACACCGTCTATGCCCAGCTCGAGTTCCGCGACACCTCGTTCCGCAGCCTCCAGGACACCTCCGGGTCGTTCGATGTCGATCTGAACACCTTTCCGGACCGGATCATCCTCCAAACCGGGACAAACACCAACCTTGCCTTGAACAGGGAGATTGTGATCCGCTACGCGAATCCGGATCCCCTCAAAGTCTCCACGCATCCCACCGCTTCAAATCCTTCGCTTATGATCGACGGAAGGGTGGCGGCAAACTCGTTCTTTGAACTCCTCCCCGGACAGGAACAAACCCTGATACGGATCGACCTTCAGGCGATTCGTGCGGTGAACCGGGTCGTGATTCGAACCTTCCCCAATAACAGCATCAACTTCCGGATTCGCGGATACTCCATTTTCACCGGCCTCGATACCCTCTCCTTCCGGCGGGTGAAGCAGGTGGTGGATAACGAGCGCGCCAACGCCGACGACTTCTTTGAAGTCGATACCGCGCGCTATGTGATGATTCGCGTGGAAAAGCAGGACCCGTCACTCACCAACCCGTTCTCGACGACCTTCGGCGAAATCGAGGTGTACGGCACCGGGTATCTTTCGGAGGGACGCTTCACCTCCGTGGTGCGTGATGCCGGGCAACCTGTCAACTGGAACCGCGCGTCATGGGTCGGGAATATCCCGACGGGAACCGATATTCGCATGCAGGTACGGACCGGGAACACCGCGAACGTGAACGCGAACTGGAGCCCCTGGAGCGAAGAGGTAACGGAGCCGAATTCGCTCTTCTCCGTCTATGAACCCCGGCGGTATATGCAATACCGCGTCAACCTGTACACGTTCACGATCGAAACGCCCCGCCTTGATGAAGCGAAGATTACGTACGACACCCTGCTCGTGGCAAGCAGGACCGTGGCATCCGTCGTCCCCCAAACCGCCCCCATTCTCAAAGCGGGGGAGTTTCAGTACCGGGTCACGGTGGAGCAGGACTCGCGCAGCACCGGCGTCGACACGCTGATCATTTTTACCGATGTTCCCCTCGTGGTCAATACCGTTTCCGTCAACGAACTGAATATCCCGTTCAACGTCTCGCTCCTTCCCGGTCGGGTCGTTGTCGGGTTCGGAAACACCATCAACTTTAACGCCACCGTGGTAGTCGGGTTCCGGTTCACTCCGTTCCTCGAGAATACCCTCTTTCCTTCCATTGTTGTCTCGCGGCAGAACCCGACAAACCCGCAGCGGGTGGACGCAACGATCGCGAACGACCTGGAGAGCTGGACCCTCGCCGCGGTGGGTGTGCCCGATCGGATCATTGTCGACGCCCACACCGACCCGAATCCCTTTACCCCGAACGGGGACGGAAAGAACGACCAGACACGTTTCAGCTTCTTCGTCTCAAACCTGACCGAAGCGCGCCCCGTACAGCTCAAGATCTATGATGTGACGGGGAGGCTCGTCAAAACCATGTTGGATACGAAGTCCACAGCCCAGGCCTACGTTGAGCAGAACGCCATTCTCTGGGATGGGCGGGATGACAATGGTCGTCTCCTCCCTCCCGGATTGTATATCTATCAAATCATCGTGGAGGTCGACGGTCTGGAACCGGCCGTCGTCACAAAAACTCTTACTATCGCCTACTGAGCATGAAGCATCGCATTGTGTGTCTTGTGTTCGTCCTGTTCGTTGCCGGGCGTGAATCCCATGCGGGGGGGTTTTCTAAACTCCCGATCAGCGCACGCGCAGTATCGCTGGGAGGGTCGCTGATAAGTTTTGCCGACGATCCCAACACGCTGTTTTCGAACCCGGCCGGAATCGCATCGCTCAACTCGCTGAGTCTTTCAACTTCCTACACACAGCTGTTCAGCGGGATCACCGACGATCAGATCGGGTATCTCTCCGCCAGCGCCGTTGCGAACCTTGGGTTTGTCGGAAATCTCGGGATCGGCCTGAAATCCCTCTCCTCCAACACCTGGAAAGAGAACGAACTTGTCGGTTCGTACGCCCAGGAATTGTTTGAATTTCTTTCCGTCGGGGGGAGCGTGAAGCTTCTCCATTGGTCCACACCCCCTCCCGCCGGACGGCATGCCGTTCCGGAAGACGGAATGTCGAAGGTGACGCTCTCGTTCGATGTCGGGGCACAGTCCCTGATCCGGGACATTGTCCCGGAGAACGACGTGCGTTTTGGCATCTTCTTCGGCGACCTGACTCAACCCTCCATCGCCAAGAATGGCTCTGATGACGGAAAGCTCGATCTCAAAATGGCAGCCGGTGTCACCTACCTCTCCCGGGTGTACGATTATGCCGTCACGCTGCATTACACCGTTGCCGGCGATGTGAAACGGATCGGGGTCGGGACGGAGATCGTCGCGATGAAATCGACCGCCTTCGGAGAGCCTCTCCAGGTCCTGATTCGCTTCGGCGGAGGCGGAGTCCAATCCCCTGCCAGACAGGGGGATCTTAACGGAGGCGTTGGCTTGGTGGCATACGGTTTCATACTGGATTACGCGTTCGCGCATCAAACGGAGTTGCTCTATCTTACCGGTACTCATCACGTGTCGTTACGTTACTCATTTTAATCATTTCCCGATCGACTTCGTATGAAACGTCCGTTCCTCCCCCTGTTGCTTCTCGCCGCACTCTCCCTGATCATCCCTTCCGGGGCCCGGGCCCAGTTCATTTCGAACGACCAGGATAAGGGAACCTATCAAAACTACTCGGGAAGAAACTACGAGAACTACAGTTCCGTGCTCCTCCGCCGGAAGTTCTATGACAATTTTGGCAACTTCCTCGTCGACGGTGTAACGGTTTTTGGCTTGAGCGAGGAGCAACGACCGGCCAACTTTCAGCTTCTGGACATCCCGATCAGCAACCTGAGCAAGTCGCGGTTCTACAGTTCCTATTTTTCCAACCTTGTTGTGTTGAACGACTCCTACGGCGGGCTCACGAGCCGCCTGATGATTGGCGATGCGATCCGGACCAAGTTCACCTCGCTCACCCTCGACAAGGCTCGTTTCAACGGCATCCGGTGGGATGCGTCAACCGCAAAATACCGGGGGAGCGTGGTGGCTTCTCGTATTTCCGACCCGGTCCGCATGAACCCGGAAATTGTCCTCACGTCATCGCAACAGGTGCGTCGCGTGCGCGAATGGACGACGTACCTCCTCGGGGGACACTTCGAGACCGACATCGGGGATGTTTTGACGATCGGGGCAACGTATGTCAACCAGCACCAGCGTCGCAGTTCGCTCGACAGCAAGGATATTTCCCTGCGCGGAGTCCCCGCAAATGCGGTGCCGCGCGTGATCTTCATACGCGTCCATGACGACTCGCCGGGCGATAATTCGGGACCCCTCATTTTTGGTCCCCCCCAGATCCACATCAACGGCAAGGCACATCCGATCACCAATATCAACGGCCGGGCTCCCGATGCGCAAAGGGTCGATCTCCGGTTCCCGATCCAGTACTGGGCTATCAAGGATTTCGAACCTGTCTATGTCGGCACGTACCCTCAGCGGGATACCGTGAGTCAGACCGATTATGTGCATTATGCCGCGCGCTCGGGCGGAACCCGGATTGAGCGGTACCCCCTCGAGGTTCAAAGCGACCGCCGGGATCTCGATTATAACGTCACCTACGCCTACGTCATTCCGGCCGGCGTGAACTCCGTCGACTTCAGCGCCATCCTTTCCAACGACTACAAGATCACGGCGGGGCATGACTGGATCAATAACGTGGACGAGTACGAGATTGGCGGGTTCCGTTCGCACGCAGACAGCATTGTGATCGGGAGTCTCGCCGTTCCGACGACCTTTCGCACCATGATACAGGCTGAGGGGAACGTGAAAGACGGCTCCAACAAACGCGTGGTCTTTTTTTCCTACGGCCTCGTCAGTGGGATGGCTGTCTACGGCATCAACTTTACGCTGAACTGGCAAGGCTTCCAAATTGAAGGGGAGTTTGTCCGGAGCCTGGAGTTTCTGAAGTATCCGATCGGCCAGGGGGCGTTGTTCGAAGATGTCGGCCGGGGATATTACATCCGCGGGACGAAGAAGGTTGGACGCCTGACATTGGGGGGAGAGCGATACAGCCTCAACCCCCGGTACTCCAGCATGCTCAATGTCTATACCCTGGATAACAGTTACTATGGTCCGATCAATGCCCCCATCGCTCCGGATTTTCTGGGCTTTGATCCCTCCATCTCCTCCTCCCCCATTTCCAGCCTTCCCGGCGAGTACATCCCGGGACAGGCGGGCGGCGCGGTCTACTCGCTTGTCGACGACAACGACGATAATGACCGCTGGGAGGATGGGTTCTACCATTACAACGTCCGCGCCACCCCCGATATCCGGAATGGCGATGTGGTGAATTACAACCACCGGCTTGGCATCCCGGGGTTCGGTGATCCGTTCCTCCTCGGATACCGGCAGAATACGAACGAGCTGATCGGCCTCGGCGATATTATCCGTCGCCCCGACGCGGGAATTTTTCCCGGCAAGGACAAGGACCGCGATGGCATCCCGGATGATGACCGCAACTCGGACGGTATCCCGGATTACGTGCAGGACTTCCTGACGTATTACACAGATCCTCCGTTCTTCATCTACGGCGACGATTGGAACAACAACGGCGTCATTGATGATCAGGAAAACGACATCCTCCCCGACTATTCCTACAATCCCGATCTTGACGGGTACCACATGTTCGCGAGCTTCGAGATCATCCGATCCATGAGCGTCAAGCTAGGGACGATCCGCGAGCGGGCCTTTGCCCAGGGGGGAAAAAACCGGAACGATTATATGCGATGGACGTACGATGCCAACACACCACGCTTCGGCGGAATGAACTTGTTCTACGTCCTGAAACGGGTCGAGGATAACATCCCGAACAACGGATACCAGTTTGTCAACGCACTGACGATTCTTTCGGCCGTCCCCGATTTCGTCTTCGATCCGCTCGAGTACAGGAACAGCGTCGTGAACCAGCTTTTTATCGGGACGGTGTACACGCAGATCCCCGGCCTGCGGATCGAGAACAATGCGAAATACGAACACAACCAGCAACGGGGGATTGGTCTCGCTCTTCGCGATAATCGCGGCACCCTGTTCAATCCGGACGAACAGCCAGACGGACGCATCATCAAATTGGGCATCGTCAATAAGATTGACTACACGTTCCGTTTCTTTAACGATAAGGTCGCCCTCATCCCGCAATTAAAGGTCCGGACGCAGAAAGTCGTCCAACTGGAACAGGCGCGGCTCGGCAACTCGATCGTAGAGGTGAACGCCGTGAAGACCCACATCCAGGAAATGATGCCCATCTTCCGCGTGGATTACCGGCTCACGGATCGTACCGATTTGCGGTTCGGGTTCCAGGGATTCGAGATCCCGGGTACAGGGAATTCGTTCAACTACCAGATCAAAGATCTGCGTTTCCCGGAGCGGGACGAGAACCGGACCACCTTCGCCGTCACGCTGAGTAACAAATCCTCCTACGGCGGATACAATGTGGTGATTGACATGGGATACAAACTGACGGGGCGTGAGTTCCCCCGTCAACCGGACCCGCGGTTACGGGAGAAGAAAGAATCGCTGATCTTTGTGACGATCTACGCGGGGTTCTGACAGGCAGCCAAAAAATTAAAATCTTTTGCCACGAAGGCACGAAGTCACCAAGAAGGAAAGGGCAAAAGAATTCTTCGTGACGTTGATACGTTTTTATTTAAATTTTCTTAGTGCCTTGGTGGCACACCAAAAGGGTTTTTCAGCAACCTGCTAGAGACGTGGCCGAAAACCCACTTTTTGCCACTCCCAAAGGGATCCCTTCGGGAAAAGGCTCGAAGACACAAAGAAAAACATTTTAATTTTGTGAGACTTCGTGCCTTTGTGACTTCGTGGCAAGACTTTTCGGCCAGATCTCTAGCAGGCGGCCAACAAGGTCCGCCCATACGAGCATGGATTACAAAACCATTATCATCATAGTCCTGTCCGCTTCCCTTGCGGCGTATTTTATTCCCACGCCGCTGGAGGTACAGACCCGCTTCAAGAGCGGCCAGGATTTCTACGCCGGGAGGGATTACAACCGCGCGATCGAGCAGTACGATTGGATCATCGGCACAGAGAGCACCTTCCTCGAATCCGACAGCGTGCGCGTCAACCTGCTCGGGAATGAGCTGAATGTCGCTGTCCGGTCTGCCGCCTATTATCAAAAGGGGAACGCTCTCCGGAACCAGGGAAAAAAGGTGGAGAGCATCGAGAACTACCGGATCGTCGAACAGCGGCGCGACTCCCCCCGCCTTTCCGCCCTTGCGCAATATCAAATTTACGAGATGTTGTTTGCCGATAAGGAGTACACGAAGGGGATCGAAGAAGCACGGGCCCTGATTGCGCGGCACCCGCTGGATGAACATATCCCGCGGGCGTGGTACGATATCGGTTGGGGATTTCGCGAGATGGGCATGATCGACAGCTCCAATACGTCTTTTCTCGCCCTTATCGCCGGCTACCCCCGGGGTGAATTTGACGCCCGAGCGCGATACCAACTCGCACAGAATTACTTCGACCAGAAACGATGGGATGAGGCGATCACCGCGTTCAACGACGTTGTCGAGACGTACCGCCCCGAAAGCTTTGCTTCCACCGAGTGGGAAAATGTGGAACTGAAAGCTGTACGGGACCGGCGCCTGTTCGAAGCACAGGCCGGACGGGATGCCAGCGCCTCCAACCTTGAACTGGTGGCCAAATCCCAGGTGAAGATCGGAGACGCCTACCAGCAGAAGGGAGAGTACGACTCGGCCATGCAAAGTTACCGGAAGGTCATCGCGGCCTTCTCGCTGATGCCGAGCCTGGTCGAGGCGACATACATCAAGATGGCGGAGTACGCCACACAAGTGAAGGGATTCGACGAAGGAATTCTCATTTACCGGCAAGCCATCGACGCAAACTTCACCAATAAACCGTTGCAGGCGAAGCTGCAGTATAAAATCGCGCGCAGCTACCAGGAACAGAAATTGTATGAGAAAGCGGCATCGGAGTACCTGTTCTACACCAACGCCTATGCGGCCCAGGCGGAGGCCATCGCGTTCCCACTGGAACAGGCCACCTTCCTCGCGGTGAGCAATTATTACAGCGCGCGGAACTACCGGAGCGTGTTGCTCTATGCGGACACGTCCCTGATCGCTTTCCCGGAGAGCGAATTCGTATCAAAGGTTCTCATGTATAAAGGGCTCGCGAAGCTTGGCCTCGGACTCTATGCGGAGTCCCGCGAAGACTTCGCCTCCGTGACCCGGCTGGCCCCGGGATCCAACGAAGCGCTCCTGGCTCAGACGCAGATCGGCAAGAGCCACTTCGACGAGCGTAGCTATCCTCAAGCCGTCACGATCTTTGAGGAGCTGTTGGCCTCGGAAGATTCGACCAAACTCGATATGAGCGAAATTCATTACCTCCTCGGCCTGAGTTATTACGGACTTGCCGACTACGAGCGGTCGATTGACCAACTGTCCCGCGTCGCGCCCACATCCCCCTATTTTCCCTTTACCTTCGCGCGTGTGACGCGGGCTTTCGCCTCCCAGCAAAAATTCGCCGAGGCGGAAGAATTCCTCAACAAGGCGTTCGTCTCCGCGAAGACCGACTCCTCCGATTTTACGCCGTTTGTTCGCCTCGCTCGTTCCGAGTTGTACACGGCGCAACATAAACTTGAGGCCGCGGCGACGGAATTCACGAGCATCATCGAGGACAAGGCACTTACGGAGAACACCCGCGTGCAGGCGCTGTATGGGCGGGGACTCGTCTATTTTGAAATGAGCAAGTTCAACGAGGCGGCGGCCGATCTGCAGGCATGCCTTGCGTCGGGCGTCTTCCAGCAGGTTTTCCCGACCCTCGTCGCGTCAGCCAAAGAGAAGCTGGCCTTCAGTTATGCAGGTCTTCAGAGGAACAAGGAGGGGGCGGCGATCCTGAACGAGCTCGCCGACGCTGCAACGTCGGAGGCCGACAAAGGGCGCATCCTGGCCATGCTCTGCGATTTTCACTACCGGGCCGGAGACTACGCAAAGGCCATCGAAGTGGGAACGAAGGTTCTTGCCGTAGCCGCAACAGACGAGGCCTCCACCGTCCGCGCCTACGTCACGATGAGCAATTCATATGGAAACTTGCAGCAGCATGACAAAGCGATTACTCTTCTCCAGGAGGCCGCCGAACGATTCCCGGCCAACCAGCATCTCGAGGAGGTCTTCTTCCAGTTGGCGATGATCTACTTTCGTGCGGACGACTTTAAGAACGGAGCCGATGCATTCCAAAGTCACCAGGAACGATTCCCCTCAGGCCGGTTCAAAGAGGATGCAGCGTTCTTCCATGCCTTTTCGCTTTACTCCATGGGTCAGGCAGACGAGTCCATTAAAGAGTTCCGTGCGTTCCTCCAGGCCTACCCGGCATCCAAACATTCCCCGGAGGCCCAGATGCAGCTCGGGGAGGCGTACTTCAACACCAACCGGTTCGAGGAGGCCGTCAGGGAATACGGGCTTGTGTACCGGCGCTTCCCCCAGAGCGAGGTTGCCCCTCAGGCCATGTTCAACGAGGGCTGGTCCTATTACCAGCAGCAAAGCAACGAGAACATGCTTGTCACGTTTCGCGGACTGATCGAGCGATTTCCGAAAAGCCTTGTCGCCTCCGACGCGGCGTTTACCATCGGCGACTATTACTACAACCAGAAGTCGTACGACTCCGCTCTCGCCGCCTATCAGGTGTTTCTGGATCGTTTCCCGGATGACGCCCGCGCCGAGGAAGCGCGGACGCTCATGAACGACCTCGCCCAGGTCGAAGCGTACCGTGAGTACGAAGTCGCCATGGCCTTTTTCGACTCCAAGAACTGGAGCGTGGCCGTTGAAGAGCTGACCAAGGTCATGAACAAATATCCCGACTCCGAGATCGTCTACGGGTGCAAAACCAACATCGCGTCGTCGTACGAGCAGTTGGGTGAACGAAAGAAAGCATTGGAGTTGTTCGACGAGGTCATACGGGATTGGAAGGATATCGAAGCAGCCCGGCCAGCTGTGTTTTTTGCCGAGCTCCATAAACGCTGGATTGAAGCGGGTAATTAGAAGAGGTCGTTGCGAGGTTCATGCCGGAGACTACGAACAGAGAATTGCGCCCGCCCGGATCATGGAGGAAGAGCTACCAGAAGTATTTCGCTCTTGCTTTCCTGATTGCGGCCCTTGCCCATTTGACGGTCACGGGCGTGTACCACGTGGCAACGGAACGCGCCCCCACGGAAGTGGGTGTGATGGTGGAACGGAAGGAATACGAGCTGGTGCAGCCCCCGGTGAAATTCGAGCTCCGGGCCCCGAAGCTGGCAAAGTCGTTTTCCGTGACCAAGGTTCCGTCTTACACGGAGTCGTTTACACCGCGCGAGATCAAGTTCGAGCCGACCCAGGTGACCCGCGCGGAACAGACTCCCGTTTCCGCGTCAGCTTCCGAGCGAGCCGCCGGACGGGCAAGTCGGGTTGAAGGAAGCATCTTCTACGGAGCCATGACCGGCGGAGCAGGCGCGGAGGCGAGTTGGGGTATCCCGGGCGGGGCGGTGGCGTTTGGACGGAGCCTCGGCACCGGCGGACGTTTGGGCTGGGGCGAAGGGCAAACGGCGGGAGTGGATTTCAAGCCCGACTTCAACGACGAGGTCCTGAACGTCCGGACCGGGGGAACGGGGCTTGCAACGATGAGAAGCGAGTTGATCGGGTCTGAAAACCTGACAGACCGGTTCGAGGGATTCATCGAGATAAACCCATCCAACAAGAAAAAAATCCGGGGCTTCATCAATTTTTACCAGTTGCGATGGCGAGCGACGAAATCGGAACCGAACGGCGAGGAGGGATGGAATGTGTTCCCCAGGGCCCTCCCCACACTTCAGGAGTACGCGCATGACAGCACCGACGTCCGCGTCACGCTCTCGGGCAACATCAAGCTTGACGATCGCCGTCTCTGGGAAATACCGATCCTCTTTATGATGGGGTTCACCGGGGGCGTTCAGTACACTCCCCAGGAAGCGAAGAATTTGGGGATTTGGCTCCATCAGGGGGGCTTCCTTTTTATCGACGACGGCTACGCGGCGCAGTACGGCGCCTTTAACAAGAGCGTGCGCGGATTATTGAAAGATGCGCTGGGATACGATGCGGAGTTCGAACGCGTCCAGAATACCCACTGGCTGTATCATTGCTGGGAGGATTTCGGCGGTCCACCCTCGGGGTTGGACGACGCCAATCTTCCGCTCGAGACCGACGGCCGGACTCCGCGCCGCATTCCTGAACGTTACTCGTACCTGGAAGGGATTTTTCTCAAAGGGCGACTCGCGGTCCTCATCTCGAACAAGGGATACACCCATGCCTGGGGACAGTGGCCGTTCGTTTCCCCGGCCCAGGGTGGACCGCTGGACAACGCGCGCCAGCTCCACTTCGGCATCAACATCATGGTGTATGCCAGCACTGCCAAGGGGAGCATCATCGACCAGAACAGGGACAAAGTCGCTTCGGAGTACCAACGGCAATAACGGCCGGAGGCTGCTGGAAGCCTATTATTGAAGCACGCGCAAGCGTGCGGCTGTTAGGACATGCGCCGATTCAGAATTGGCTTGGATCCAAGCAGTAGCCTGCTACGCGGGCTTCATCTTCAGGCCTTCGGCGGGTGACGATCATGTTGTTTCTGCCCTGATGAAGAAAATGAAAACAGGACATCACCAGGAACAACGACTCTGGAAACCGATGCGGGAAACCTCCGGACCCTGCACGCTTTCACTTATCAGATGGGATAATCACAGGCTCATGAACTTGCTTCGATCCATTCTCTTTCTCAGTTGTCTGATGCTCACGATGGCAGGCTGCGACCCGGCGTACCGTTATCTGTTCTTCCCGCCGGAGCGGATGGAATACACGCTTGAGCCCGATCCCGACCTGCTGCATCTCGCGAACGATACGAGTTACTCCATCAGCCGCGACAGCCTTTCGGTGGTGTACGACCGCAAGTCTTTCAAGGTGGAGGTTAAGTATCTTCCGGATTTTCAGTTGAACAACTACGAGTTTCCGGATGACTCCCGTGATGGCGAATTTTCGGCCAATCCGTTCACGTATGCCAATTGGATCGAACCCCAGCTCGGCTTCACGCCCAACAGGTTCTCGGTCTTCAAGGTGAGCATTTACAATTACGCTTCGGCCAAACTGAACTACGATCCGGAACTTTCATTCCTTGTCAGCGACCGGGGCGACATTCTCGCCGGGTACGGACGCGAGGAAAAATCAAGTCGCAACCAGAGCATCGAGGGGTACTTCAGGAAGCGGAAGGGAAGCAGCGGCGTGGAGGATGAAATTTTTGAGCGGCGGATGGGGATCGTTCGCCAGACCGTCCTGTATCTGGGGCGTCCGATTTTCCAGGGCGACAGCCGCGAGGGCATCGTGGTGTACGATCCGTTGCACGAATCGGTGGAACGAGTCAAGCTGGTGATGAACAATTTCATGACCGGGTACGATGAGAACAACGAGCCGAGCGAATTCGCCAACCTCCAGTTCTTTTTCCGCCGCGTGCCCCTGAACAAGGAGGACTTCATACCCCCCTCACAGGTCCAGGATACCTTGCTGGCGGAGCAGAGCGCTGCCGCGGGGGCGACCGTGGCAGGGTCCATCCAGGGAAGAACCTTCGAAATGCACCAGATCCGGTACCGTGTGGAAGAGGAAGAAGGAGCTTCGGTCCAGCAGGATTGGAACGCGAAACCCAACGCGCTCAACTCGCTGGCAACGTTCCTCCGCGACAGCCTGAAGGTCCGCCCGACCAACCGGATCACTCCGATTGAATCACCCGATCTTCTCAACGCGAAAGTGGCTTTCTTCTTCTGCGGTCCGTCGAAGCCCCTGATGGCCGATATCGAGATTCAATCCCTTGCCAATCTGATCCGGCGCGGCGGGTTCCTGTTCATCGACAACTCGGCCTTCAGCTCCAACTATTTGTACTTCGACCAGATGGTAGCTATGCTGCAGGCCATCGGCGCGAAGGTGGACCGGACGGTCAGGGTGATGCCCGTTCCAAACGATCACCAGATCTATAAAGTATGGAAACGGACGGACACACCGCCACGCGGAATGGACGATATTGAGAACATGCCGGAAAAGCGCAATTACCTGCAGGGTCTCTTCTGGCGGGATCAGCTGGTAGCCGTTGTGTCGTCAAAAGGATATTCCATGATGTGGAATGAGCAGGACCCGGAAAACCAGGACCAGTATGCCCTCGGAGCAAACGTCGTTGCATACGCGTTGAGCACTCTCAAAGCGCAGCAATAATGTTCGCAGTCTGCTTCCGGTTCCAACCGGGGCGCATGCGGGCGACGTTCGGAACTTTTTTTCAGCGAACAATACCAACGACCATGAAACAACGTATGCGATTTCATTCTCTCGTTATCCTGATGTGTCTCCTCGCGTTCCCGGCGATCGCACAGGAACCTCCCTCCCCCGTCAGAGCCGATTCGACCATCCGGGAGGATGCGCCTTCCAAGACATGGACGGAACGAAAGGTCGTCAGCGTGATTCTGTCGGCCGTTATCCCCGGCGCAGGGCAGACCTATCTTGGCCACGCGGAAAAGGGGGCTGCGTTCACGGTCGCAACGATCGCAAGCGCCCTAATGGCGGGACTCTCGGAGAACAATATCGTGGGACGGAATGAGCGGCTGGACGAGCTCAAGGTGCAGTACTCCGCTGCGACTTCGTATATCGGAACCGACACGGTTTGGTCCAAGATGGTCAGCAC
>DKJQ01000093.1 GCA_002454845.1 Ignavibacteria bacterium UBA6688 | reverse complement strand
TCACCTGGGCCCAGCCGGTGATACCTGGGCGGACTTTGAGGCGTCGTTTGTAGAGCGGGAGCTCCTCGGCCAGTTTGTCCACGAAGAACGAGCGCTCCGGTCTCGGCCCGACGAGACTCATGTCGCCGCGCAGCACGTTGATAAACTGCGGGACCTCGTCGATGTGCATGCGTCGGATGATGGCACCAACCCTCGTGACACGGGGATCCTTTTTCAGCGCCCACACGGGTCCGGAACTCTTCTCCGCATCGGCTTCCATCGATCGGAATTTGTAGATATTGAAAAGCCGGCCGTTTTTCCCGACCCGCTCTTGCTTGTACAGAACCGGTCCCCGCGAATCGAGCTTGATGATCAACCCAACCAGGAGCCAGAGGGGTAACCCAACCACGAGGATGATCGCCGAGACAACCATATCGGACAGTCGTTTCAGCGACTCCTCCCACGGCTTCATGATCTCCGGCATCACCTCGATCAGCGGAAAGCCGTAAATCGAGTTGAGGCGCGCCTGTCCGCTGACGATATCGTACATGTCAGGCATAATCTTCATTCCGAGCTCATACCCGTCGCAGTACCGGATGATGTCCAGAAGTTTGTCGTGTTCCGTCGAATCCAGACCGATCAGCACCTCACGGATTTCGTATTGCCTGATGAGCGAAGGCATTTGCTCGACAGCACCAAGAATCGGTACTCCTTTATAGTTCTTTGGGACTCCTTTCTTCGTACCGGCAAGTTTCTTCACCGTTGCGAATCCGACAAGCTTATACCCGAGCGCCGGGTACTTCAGCACCATGTCGCACATCTCGTAGGCTTTATGCGACCAACCGACGATCACCGTATTGCGTGCGCCGATACCGGATTCGAGGAGCTTCTTCTGAACGGAGCGAATGGTGAGCCTTCCCAGGCTCACGCTGACAAGCACCAACAGCCAGTACACCATGATGAGGGTGCGGAGTCCGGGCTGCGGGCCTGCCCCATCGTCATCGAGGAATACGAGGAAGAACAGAACAAGCACCCCGCTCGCCGTCGTGCGGAAGATCGTGACAAGTTCGTCCAGCCTCGATTGAGCATACCAGGAGCGATACAACCCGAAGAACGCGAAGAGGAAGAGCCAATACAGATAAATAACCACCATCGGCAGCCACAGCTCGGGCTGAATGGGACTCGCGAACCACTCGCTCTCTATGCGAAGCCAGTAATACGCAACATAGGCAGCGTTGATGGTGAGGAAGTCGAGGAAGAAAAGAAGTATGCGCTCCGTGCGTTTGGACATAGCCTATCGCGCTTTCTTCACAATTTGCTCATAAATGGCTTCGAGGTCCCCTGCTATCGTCTCCCATCCCAACGTTGCCCGAACCTTTTGAGCCGCGTGTTGACCTATGGAGCTGCGCAGCGTGGGGTCCTTGAGAAGACGAATGATCGCGGTGGCAATACTCCGGGGATCATTCGCCACAAGGATTTCTTTTTCGCTTTCAAGCCCCAGACCTTCCCAGCCGATGGATGTGGTGACAACGGGAACCCCGAGAGCAGAGGGTTCCAGGACCTTGTTCAACGTTCCCGCCCCAAAGCGGATGGGGGAAACTGCGACCGCGCTTTTAAGGTATTCAGCCCGAATATCAGGAACAAATCCCGTCACCGTAATGTCCGCTGAAGCAAGTGAAGTGACCTGGCTTGGGGGGTTTTGGCCGACGATGTACAGTCGTGCTTGCGGAACAGATTTCTTCACTAAGGGAAACACTTCGCTCACCAGGAACTTTGCCCCATCGATATTGGGATAGTAGGACATGTTTCCCGAAAACATTATTCTGTATGGATCGGCCTGGGCTGTCCCATTGACCGAGAACGCCTCGAGATCGACGCCATTGCGCAGGAGGTCAAGTTTGAAGTCGGGACCACGGCGGCGCAGAAACTCCATATCCGTGTGTGAACAAACAAGCGCCCGGTCGAATTGACCAATGATGGGCTCATACTCATGCATGCGCTTGAGTTCCAACCCAAGCGCCCATTTCTTGAGTGGGTTGGATTGCGCATCACGGAAGCGGGATAAATAGAGGGATACTGCATCGGTCATATCCAGTACCCGCGGAAGCCCCCCCGGGGTGGCGGTGTATTGTGCCATGCGAATCAAGTGCGTATGGAGGACATCCGGCTGAAGGCGTTGGAGGGCCTGAGAGAGCCGGCGCTCCATCGCGGGTGAACGATAGTACGCAACCTGGAAGGGTTCCTTCCCGAAGAGTGCCGCGGCACAATTCAGCAACGACCTCCAGAGAGGAAGGTGGACTGTCTCCACCTCCCGACATACCTCCTTCAACGGCGCGATGTATCGCTCCTCCTCTTTTGACTGGATGAAGGTCAGCAGAAAAATTTCATGGCGGGACGCAAGCTGTCTCATCAAATTCCAGATCTTCAGCTTGTCACCCCGATGAGGAGGATAGGGAATACGGGACGTGAGGAAGAGAATGCGCATCAGCTCAGGGTCTCCCCAGGGACATCCTCATTCAGCGACTGAAGATAACGGGCATCAACGATCGCCATCCATAGCCACAAGTATGGCATATGAAACGAACCAAGCGTCATGGCTGAAGCAACGCAGGCAAGAATGAATCCGAGCCGTGCTGCGAAGAGAAACGCTACTCGATTGGGTTCCCGTGCGCGGTTCATGGCGCGGCGAAACTCCCAAAACGTCATCCCGAGAGCTCCGAGAAAGAATGCCAGGCCGAGAGCCCCTGTTTCGGCATAAATCCTCCCGATAAGGGTGGAGAGATTGGGAAGTTCTTTCCACTTGACCGACGCCACCGCAGCTTGCACTTCCTTGGGCAGCACGTCTTCAAAATGGCTCACCGTACCCCCCAGTCCATATCCGAAAACAGTGTAGGTCTGAAACGACATGAGAAATGGGCCGATCAATCCATAGTAGCGATCGATGAAGGAAACGTTCGATTGTCCAAGCACGATCGATCGACCGTGCCGGAGAATCTGGTTGCTCGGAATCAGGAAGAGACCGGCGACGAGCACCGCGAGGGACGCCAGTCCGATTCGCCGAAAGAACTTGCGCCGGGGGCCAAAAAGAATGCCAACCGCAACCAGAGCGGCGAAAAGCGCCACCCCCACCACGCTAAACGTCCAGACGAATGCAAGGACAACAACTCCAAAGTAGAGAATCGTTTTCCACATCCGGTACTGGACTTCGTACATATAAAACAGAACCGGAAAGAGAACAATGACGATGACCGCTGCAAAGGTTGCCGGTTCCTGGGAAAAACCGCTCGCACGCAGGGGTGCCGTGTACCCCAACGGAGCCACAAACGAACGGACACCGGTTACCACCGCACCAGCCCACTGCTGGTTCAACCCTCCCCACAGAATGTTCACAATCGCCAGCAGAAGAGCCGGCAGGGATCCCCAAACAATGTACCGGGTGATCTGTCTGTCGGTAAGATGTTGCGTAGTTTCACGGAGCAGAAGAAACACCGAGAAACCCGCAATGAGAGCGGCGCACTGGCGAAGCCAGGAGAAGAACCTTAGTGCGGGTTCACCTGCTGCAAGGTCGATCACCAGCAGCACTAACGAATGGATTAAGACATATCCTACAAAGACACCCATCACGAGCAGCAAGGGAGAGCGCCTGATATCAAACATGATGAACGGGAGGAATGCAAGGGCCAATAGGCTTGTGAGGGGAATAATCTGTACCTCAAACGGAGCGGGTGTCGTCTGAAACTGCAGGGTCATGAGAAGGAGAGCCCCCAGCGGGACGTAGAACACCTCTCTTCGAAAAAGGGAGCCTCTCGTATTGTCTGATACTATCATCGGGGTATGAGAGTCAATTTCCATGTTTCCTGCCGACGCCAAAGATACGCCATCCGGTCAGATTCCAGATTGCCGATGCCACAACTCCCCTGTTGGAGGTCAGGAGGCCGAACAGAAGCACGAACGGATCAATTGGCATTCTCAGCCAATTTCTGACAGTCCCGACGTTTTCCACTCGGAGCCGGCAAGTTCCTTCGAGGAATTCGTGCAACCCATGTTTGCTCCAAGGCTTCACGTGCGTGTGATCATCAAAGAAGTTTATCGAACCCACCTGTGCGCGGTTAACCCTGAGGGACGGAAGGAAGAGAGAGATCCAGTTCGGTGTTTCGACATAGACGCGGCCATCCTTCTTCAGAACGCGCTCTATCTCCGAACCCAAGGCGAGAGGTTTTAGGAGGTGTTCAAGGAGGTGGATGACCAGGACGGCATCAAAATGACCGTCCGGGTAGGGGAGACTTCCCTGCTCCAGATCGACTTGCCGGTATTGAATAAAGGATGGGACGTGTGCGTCCTGCAGCAGGTCCACACCGTGATATTCCGATGCCGGATGGAGTTGCCGGATTTCGAGGGCATTCTTCCCCGTTCCACAACCGACGTCCAGAATCCTGTGCGCATTGTGCAGCGACCTGAAGAAGCGTCTGCGCTGATCAAAATGGAGTATAAACGATTTTATTGAAGTAATCATTCAAAAGGGAGTCAACGTTATGCATTCGGGGATGATGACGCACCGTGGACAGAAAGGGTATATCGTTCTCCTATTTTGAGATCATTCTTGCCAGCAACGACCTGAGGACGGT
>DKJQ01000265.1 GCA_002454845.1 Ignavibacteria bacterium UBA6688 | reverse complement strand
CATTTCACATTTCACATTTCACTTTTCACGGTTTACGGTTCACTGTTCACGCTTCACGCTTCACCCACGCTCTCTATCTGCGCGTCGGTCTCCATCGCGGCGTCCGGTCGCTGGCAAACGTTGGCGTCACGAGCCCTTCGACGAGCCCTGCAAGATCGACGATCCACAGCTCGAAAGCTCCCCGCCTCGAACTGAGAAAGAGAACGCGCCCACCCGTAGGTGAATAGGAAGCATCGGATTCGTCGTTCCCGGATGTAATGCGGACCAGATTCCCGCCATCCGCATTCATGCGATAAATCCAGAATACCCCAATGCGGTTGGATTGAAAGATGATCTCCTTGCCGTCGGGGGACCAATCGCCGAGAACATCATCAGACGGATGATTCGTCAGGTTTATCCGACCACTCCCGTCGGCGTTGATCCTGAAAAGGTCACGCAGTCCGCCGAAGCTGAAGGAGTACAGGATGATCCTGCTGTCGGGTGACCATTTGAGCGTGAAGGAGGCATCGACCCCCGAGATTTCCGTGATCCACTTCTGATCAGATCCGTCCGCGTTCATCACGTGCAGCGCTAATCGGCCGGTCCGGTCCGAGAGGAATGCTATCCGTGTTCCGTCGGGGGAATACCGGGGATAGTAATTGAGCCCGTCGCTGTTCGTCAGGTTCCTGCGCGAAAGATCGGCGAGGTTCACCACGTAGATATCGATGGAAGAGACCGTCTCCCCCTGGAAAGTAATCGACCTGCCGTCGGGCGACCAGTCGGGTTCCGTAGCCCGGCGTTCGATCGCGCTGATATTCCGGACATTTTCCCCTGCCGCCGTCATTGTATAGATGTTGGTTGCCCCATCGCGGTTCGACTCAAACGCGAGGGACAATCCGTCGGGGGACCAGACCGGATTCACGTCGCTGGCGGGGTGATTGGTCAAATTTACCAAATCGTCCCCCGTCTCCGAGACAAGGAAGATATCAAAGAGCCTTCCCGGAACGAGCCTGCCGAAGGCAATATTCTGCCGCTGGTTGCCGAGCGCCCCTTGGGGGTCGCGCAAATCGACCAGGCCGGTTTCTTCCCGGCATGCCGGACCCCAGCCCGCCGCCATCACTACGAGCCATGCCGTCGCGAACTTTCGCATGCACGCTCATCCTTTCTCCGACCATCACAAACAAAATGGGGTAATCCCACTCGGGCGCAACACCCTGTACCAAGGGAAAGCCTGACGAGGAGATTACCCCAATGTTCTGCCAACATCCGCCCCCGTTCCGGAGGCGAACAGGATTGACGTTTATTTCATACCAATCGAAACCGTGATACGGTGCGCCGCATCAATGATATCCATCTGGGTATAGGCATAGTCCAGACGGAGGTTGTAGCCTGCCATGCTCGTGGCAAAGCTCGCTCCGGCCGAAAGACCTTCGATGGTGGTATTGATCGCGTTCCGCGCCGTGGTCCCACCGTCGTCGGTGCCGGAGTAGTTCAGCTTCCAGCCGCCGCGGACGGAGACCATGTTCATGAAGGAAAATTCGGCCCCCGAGAAGAAGTACTGCGGACCGTCCTGCGGTTTCACCGCATCGATCGCCAGCATCAGCTTGCTGTCATCGGTGCTGTAGGGCGCCAGCATCATGCCGATGCTGAACGAAAGGGGAAGACCGAAGGCGATATCGTAATACTTCAGATCGGAACCGAGGTTGTTGAACCGGGCGGCGATCGTCCAGTCCATCACCCCGATGTGGTACACCGAGCCGAAATCGAACGCGATGGCATTGACCGACTGACCGTCGATGGTTTGCGTCACATATTTCAGCGTCGCACCCAGCGAGAGGTTGTCGATCACGTACCGGCCGTACGACAGTTGCATGGCGATGTCGGAATAGTCATAGGTCGCCGTTGTGTTGGTCTCGACCTGGAACGGTATCAACGCGGGATCGAGCGGAATGTCGCGGTCCGCTTCGATACCGGTGACACCGAACTGGATGAACCCGATACCGATGGTCCCGATGCCTTCCCAGTTGTAGGAGACCGCGGCCGCATTGTGGCCGAGGTCGGCGATCCATTTATTGTAGCTGAAGCTGGCCTGCATGGACTGATCTTTCAACGCAATCCCCGCGGGGTTCCAGAACATTTGATTGACGTCCTGTGTCGCGGCGGTGACGGCCGACCCCATACCGATGGCCTTCGCGCCCACACCAACTTTCAAGAACGCCGCCCCGGTCAGGCCTGACTTCCGTTGCTGCGCCACGACAAGCTGGGCGCAACACAGAACGGCAACCAGAATAAAGCGTGCATAGTTGATCGTTTTCATTGCTGTGCCTCTTTCTAAAAGGTTTTGAGGTATCATAGATTCTCAGACTCCGGTTAGCGCATGACCGATAGGTAACCAATATGCTGTCCGCCGTCGTAATCCACCACATAGACGTACAGACCGCTTGCCACTTCGATACCATCCTTGGAGAACAGGTTCCAGAACATGCTTCCGTTATTCGGATCGTTGGAACTGAACTTGATCTCCTGGATCAGCTGACCGGAAACATCCAGGATGGTAATTGTTGCCCTCGGCGGCAAATTGTAGAAGGTAACCTTGTGGTCAAACGCATCCACCGCGCTGTCGAACAGCGCTTTTTTCTTGTACGGGTTCGGCTTGACCGAAATCTTCGAGGCACCGCTGGCCAGTTTCGCAGGATCTGCCAACGCAGATTTTACCACGAAGCCTGAGCCTATTCTCTTCAGGCCTTCCGCATCTTTCGGATAGAACGTGTTGAGATCTGCGAACGGGTAGGTGTTTTCCCACAGACCCGTGGCTCCGTTCCTGTTGATGTTGGCGGTTTCAATGCTGGTGATCGTTTTCGCGTTCGTCCCGCCGTAGGCCGGGTGATCCATGCTGTAACTGCCGGAGGTATAGGCAGCCACGTAATACCAGTACTTGAAGCCGAGTTCGACCGTTTTATCTTCATAGGCATAGTTATAGCCCGTGGCCGAATTATCCGCGTAGGTGGCCAACTGCGTCTGCGGAATGACAGCGACCAACTCGTACGGTCCCCAGGAATCAGGGACGCCTTCCCGACCGGCGACAAAGGCCTGACCGGCAAAGCTCGGGTTCACGGGTTTCATCAGGCCAGCGGGTGTCGGACCCGGGGTTGTGTTTTTCCAGTAGTTATCGAGCCCACGCATGCCACCTTCCAGAAAGTTAATGCGCTTGGCCTGGGAGGCACGATAGACTTTGTAGCCGGCGAAACCGGCGCCGCCGTTGGCGCGGTTATCCCAGCGAACTTTCGTCGATTTGTCCAGCGTGTTGTCCACACGCACTTCCGGAACGCCCGGATAGTCAAATCCGAGGTCGTATCCTCTCGCGTAGGCCCAACGGGCTGCAGCCATCGCGTTGGTCACGCCTTCTAAACGAAATCCTCCGACCTCTGCCCAGACGATGGTCATTTCTTCACCCACCTCAAGCGAGAAGGGGCCAACGCCGCTATACATGTCGCCGTCGAAGTTGTTCTCTCCCGTAAAACCCTTTGTCCACGCTTCATAGGTCGGCACCTCGAACGCTCCCGTGCCTTCCACTGAAAAGAGCTTCCGATCACCCCGTGGACGCGTCGCCTCGGTCACTGCTCCCGCCTTCGGAACGAAGGTTGTCGGGTCGCCTGCTGTCCCGCTGGCAAAGAAATTCGGATCCGGTGCAAGATCGAACTTTGTTGCGTCACGCGATTTGCCGCCGTCCTTAAAGAACGTCCCCATGGAGGCGATATGAAGGTTTTTAGGATTGTTGAACGAGCCCGCTCCAATACTCAACCCGCGACCTTGTCCGGCCGACGCGAACCAACCACGTTGTGCCCCATCACCGACCGGGTGCGTCCCGTAGATCGTGTTCTTCGTCGTTCCATCTGCTTTCTTCGCGTCAATCCACGACCATGCGCTCCAAGTATCGGTGTAATAGCGGAAGGGGAAGGCGTTGATTCCCATGTCCTTGGCTCCCGTTGCGCTTTCGCCCGGGTAGCCGATAATCATATCCCAGGGACTTCCGTTCGCATCGTTGTCGCCGATGTACCCAATCACACGCTTGGCTCCAAACGCATTGCCGCGACCGCCGGAGGTGCCAAGGTAGTACGATGACATGAACTCGCCGCAGGCAAGCATGGTCAGCGCGTTGATTTTGTTGTTGGTCCGTTCGACCGTGCCGTCGCCGTTGATGTCGACGCTGCCGGTGTTTTTGAACGTCATTTCAACGATGATGAAGTCGTTGATATTGTTCCAGTTCAGGGAGAACTGGTGGATCGACACCTTCACATCGACGCCGATGTTGGTGGGCCATCCGGCTTCATACAATGCATGGTGCCGTTTATTCGCATCAACCCATTTTGTTTCACGTGTGTAATTCCGGGCAGCGTCACCCGCCCCGGCAACCGTCGATTTGAATGATCCGATCGCGTAATTAGCACCGGCAACAGTCTTGTGAGCCGGGTTGGCAACGCCACCGATCGTTTCAGGATTCCACGAAGCATCCGGATTATACTCTGAAAAAAACATATCCTTGGCCCAGTAGTTTCCCATGTTCCATCCCCCCGGCCACATGTGAGTCGGTGTAGCCCACCCGCGCTCATAGTTGCCCATCCGGAACGTGTGACCGATGAGGGGTGTAGTCGCTTCGCCGTACCACGCCCCCGAATTGGGTGGTTTGAAGGAATCCCACAATTCGCCGCCGACCATGACGGCGCTGCCGTTTGCAGGATCAAGAACATTGGTGGCTTTGTTTAAGTTATGAATGTCTTCCGTCAGGGCGGTCTGCCCATAGACGACGAAGACCGTGCTGAACAGCGTGAAGACGACCAACCAGAGCAGCCTCGCCTTACACATTGTCAGTCTGTGTCGTGTGGTTGTCATGTAAATTTCTCCTCAGTATAAGCTTAGAGTTTAAAGGCGAGATTATCAGAAATTCACGCTTACACCAAAATAGAGTTCGCGTGGGATGTCGTAGATCAACGAACCATCCTGGGTGACCGGACGGGTCGCCGTCGTAACTCCATCGCCGCCTGTCGGGTTGCCGTCGCGCTCCCAGTTTTGCTGGCCAACATTACTTGCGTCGAAAGCCAGGATGTTCTTCGTGTCGAACGCATTCAGCATGTCGAGGAAGACGGTGATGCGCGCCGGACCGAGATCGAACATCTTCTCGACCCTGAGGTCGACCTGCTTATTCCATGGACCTTCTGCAAGTTCACGGGCACGCGGATCGCCAAGGGTGCGGCGGTAGTAGAACCCGCTCTCGAAGCGTCCGACGCTGGAGACCATGATCTCGTACGGGAAGCGCATCATCAGTGTATACGTGATGCGATGCGGGCGATCGTATCCACCAGTAAGGGAACTGTTGCCTCCCTGGACGTTTTGCTCGATCGTATTGAAGAGTTTGATATCGCTGAAGGGCAACTGTCCGCCGTACTTCGCGCTGTCGCCGCCGACGGTCGAGAAGGACTGGGGATTTCCTCCTGCTCCTACCGCCTGCTTGATGTAGCTGTACGCGTAGCTGAACCGGCCGCCGATGGAGAGGAAATCTCCGAGCACCGGAGAGAGGTTCTTGCGGAGCGTAAGCTCCACGCCGCGTGAATCGGCATATCCGAATGTTGTCGTGATAATGTACAGGCGCCACGGGGTTCTCGGCGTTACGGTAAAGCTGGTGGCGCTGTAGTTCTCGATATCACGGTAGTACGCATTCACATCCATACCGTACCCCTCGGCAAATGACCATTGAAGGCCAAGGTCATAGTTTGTCGATTTGATGGGATCCTGTCCCGTGTGCACAACCACTGGAAGCGACGGGTTGCCGAAGTCGCCGTAGTTCGTGAAGAGACGGGAGAAGGGTTGCGACTGCGTTTGACGTGAGAATGAGAAGTACATCGCCGCCCGATCACTGATCGGGTGTGACACGCCAAGGCGCGGGGAGAAGAAATACCGCATCTCGATGTCGTCTCCTCTCACCGGAACACGAATATTTCCTCCGGCATCGTCCTTGACGTCTTCAAACGGACCAAAGTAGTTTGCAAAATCGGCAGCCGCAAGATCCAGGGCGTCGAGACGGGCGCCGACGTTGATGATCAACCCGGCATATTCCATCTTGTCCTGGGCGTAGAGACTGAACTCTTTCGGCTGTACATCCCACAGTTCTTCAACATAGTTTTTGTACGTCGAGAACTGTCCGCCGATGTACGCCGCACGGAGTTCACGATCGTAGTTGTGGAGCACCGCCTGGAAACCGGCCCGCAGTTGATGGTTCACCGTCACCTGGCTGGTAATATCCCCCTTGAACGTCATCTTGGTGGCGATATCATCAGAATAGAAGAGACCGGGCCGTGAGATCTTCCAGCGTAATCCGCCGGCATTGGTGATGACCGTCTCGCTGCCTGATTCGTTCCTGGGTGACGGGGAGAAAAACTTGTTGAATTGTGAATTGGAGGCGTTCGCCATGTAGCGGTTTGCCTGGGAGGTATCGGCAAACGTCAGGAAATCGCCATCCTCGTTCAATCCGATCACGCCGTCATTATTGCCATCGACATATCCGAGTCGTTCTTCTTTGCTGACAATATTCGCCTGGACTTCGTAGAACGTCTGCGGTGAAAGCACATGGGTCATTTTCAGTTGACCGACAATGTTCATGCCATCCTGTCGTGGCACACCTTCCAGGAAGAATCGAAAATCTTCAGAAAACGAGCTGTTCTTCCATCCGAACAACCGGCCTTGATCCTCGAGAATGCCGAGGACGTTGAACCGGATCTCCGGAACGGGGCTGAAATTGAACTTCAGGGTTGAGTTGATCCGACGGTCGAATTCATTCGGCAACCGGCCGTATGATTCGTTCAGTCCGGCCGTAAAATACAAGCCCATGTTTTCTGCGAGACTGCCGCCGAAGGAGACTTCCCCCTCCATGGTCGGCTTCGCGCCATAACTGTACTTGTCTGCATTCCAGGTGTAGCGTGCTGCTTTTGCCTGGTTGTTCACGTCCGGGCTGGCGGCGAGCGTATTTTTCTCAGCAAGATACTTTGCCGCGTCGTTGTACACATCCGGGCCAAGGTGTTTCAGACCGCCGCTGCTCATCCGGAACCTGGCACCGCCGGAGAGGGTACCACGCCCTTCCCGAAGTGAATAGGAGACGATACCTGCGGTGGCAGATGAATAATCCGCACCGACGCCTCCCGTCAAAACGCTTGCCTCTTCCACCGAACCGGCGGTAAGATCCATCAATGCCGATTTCTGGGAAGAACTATGGCGCATAACAGCATTATAGGTAAGGTAGGGGGTATTGGCGCCCGCACCGTTGTCCGCCGCCGAAGCGTAGAACTGGTCGGTAACGTCGATACCGTCGATCAGGGTCTTCGTTTCAAACTGCTTCCCACCCCGGATGAATCCTTTGTAAACGCTGGGTGATGTTTGGACGAGGTCGTAAATTTCCCGCAACGGCAGGGAGCGGAATTCCTCCGACGTAACGCGTGATTTCGCTGAAGTCTGGCTTTGATCGATCACCCGTTGTTGCGCCTCAACAATAATCTCCTGCAACCCGATCGCCTCGGCACGGAGACTGAAATCGTTTTGAACGATCTGGTCCGATCCTACGCGCACATTGAGAACCGTAGACCGCGCATATCCGACCGCGGAAGCAACCAGGTTGTAGTTCCCCGGGGGAACATTCAAGATGTAGTAAACACCGTTCACGTCTGCAGCGCCGCCAAGGGTCGTCCCTTCAAGCACGACGTTGGCGCCAATAACCGCCTCGCCGCTGGACGCATCTTTGACGGACCCTGTGATCTTTCCATTCTGGGCAAAAACCAGAGCCGTGGAGAGAATCACCAGAGACATGATGAGAAGAACGCTGCACCAAGAATATCTCATGATGGTACTCCTTGGATATATGGTGATGTGGGTGAATTATGAACTGTGCAGGATTGTCGAATCAACCGGAGACACACCGGGAACAACAACACCCGTGGCTCCTGGTACTGTGAGAATGGATCGTAGCAGTGGTGATTCCCTGACACCTCCCTTCAAGTGGTTAAAGGATGTATGGGCTGTGGAAATCAAGAATGTCGAACGCGAGACACTGTGCTGTGTTCAGACTGCTGGCGGTTGGTGAAGTGCTTCTTTACTGTTCGAAACAAACGCACGACGACACAAGTACCCCTGCGTTACGGGTGCGTACAGGGAAAGTTGGTATACCGTAAAGGTTGAGCGTGAGCGCTGTTAGATTTTTTTGAGATCAAGAAAAGAGAGAAGGGTTGCGGATCAAGGAATTTAATTAGTAAAACCGAGTTTCATTTGGTTGAGTATATAACTTTTTCAAAGTAATGTCAAGCGGAAAAGGTCTTTTGGGTCATACATCCTGTGCATAATTGCTCATATTCCTTGGCGTTTCTTCAATTTCTTCCTGTCCCGGCATATGCATCTCACTAAAAAAATTCCGTAATTACAGCCGCAAAAAACGATACCCACGGGGATTTTGGATTTATTCCGCTCGGCTGCTATGCGATATTCTGCC
>DKJQ01000403.1 GCA_002454845.1 Ignavibacteria bacterium UBA6688 | reverse complement strand
CCGCTGACCGCTGAAAGCTGAACGCTGGATAAAGTAGTAGCCAAAACGTGGTTTAGATGAAATGGTACACTGACGTTTGAGGAGGTTCCATTGGTTCCTGAATGGGTCGGTTACTTCGAGAAGTTTGGAGGTGAGCTCGCGGAGCTTGCCAGCGGTGAATTGCAGCAGTTTGTGGAAGACGGTTTGAATGATGCGAATATTTTTCTTCGTGAAGAGATTGTGATCCTTGACCGCTACCTGGGTCAGCTGGCGGCCACGGAAATCACCAAGGAGGAGTTCAAGGGCTATGTTGTCGATTTGCACCAGAACATTGTGACGCACGAGCTGGTCATGAAGCACGCCTCCCAGGAACGTGCCGTGCGCGTGGCGGAGAGAATGGAACGGCTGGTTCTGGGAAGGCTGCTCGATCTGCTGCCATAGCTTCCTGCAACGCCGCTATCGTTTCGTCCAGAGAGTGACCAGTGTAAGCATGGATTGTTCATCGGTCCGTGCGGTTTTACTTCTGAGTGTCCTCTAACTAATCCTCTTCTCCCAACATCGTGTGGAGGCTTCCATGATTCCCATCATGTCGCTTTGGCTGCCGATCCTGGTTTCGGCGGTGTTTGTGTTTATGGCAAGCTCGATCATCCATATGGTATTCACCTACCATTATAAAGACCTCAAAAAGGTGCCGGATGAAGATAAGCTGATGGACTCCCTTCGGGGGTTCAATATTCCGCCGGGCGAGTATGTGATCCCGTATGCCGGTAGTCCTCAGGTGATGAAGTCGCCGGAACACCAGGAGAAGAGGAAGAAGGGGCCGGGAGTTATTATGACAGTTTGGGAGAGTGCCAATCCCGCGATGGGGGGCATGCTCGTCCAATGGTTCGTCTATTGCGTGGTGGTCGGCATCTTCGCAGCGTACATCGCCGGTCGAGCCTTGGGGCCGGGAGCCCACTACCTCGCCGTCTTCCGCTTTGCCGGGTTCACGGCGTTTGCGTGCTACACCGTTGCTCAATGGCAGGATGTCATCTGGTACAAACGGTCGGTCAAGAGGACGATCACGGGAGCGATCGACGGGCTGGTCTACGCCCTGCTCACCGCCGGTACGTTCGGCTGGCTCTGGCCGGAATAAATGTCCACAAATGTTATGCAGTGCGATACAGTTATGAGACCCCCGCCATGAGCTCTCTGGCGGGGAATGTCACTTTTCATATCGGGATCCGGGGATGAAGAGTATCCTGAGCCGAATTCTCTCCTTCGCGTTCATCGTTTTCTTTGCCTGCTCCGAACAGCCATCCAACATCGCCGATGTACAACCAACAGTTCTTCTCATCTCTCTCGACGGGTTTTGGTCCGGGTATTTTGGAAGGACGCAAACACCCAACCTGGACAGGATCGCACGGGAAGGAGTGAAGGCCCGCTGGCTCATTCCCCAGTTCCCGACAAAAACGTTTCCAAACCACTATACGATTGTCACCGGACTGCGCCCGGAGGTTCACGGGATCGTGAACAATACGATCTATGATCCCCACTTTGATGCCCTGTTCACTCTTTCGGATACCGGGGCGGTCAGAGATGCGCGGTGGTACGGCGGGGAGCCGCTCTGGGTCACGGCGGAATTACAGGGACAGAAAGCCGCCACATATTTTTGGCCCGGATCTGAAGCAGCGATAAAAGGTGTACGACCAACCTACGGCAAAGCGTACGTACACACAACGCCCGACAGCCAGCGTGTCGAGGAAGTGCTCGGCTGGTTTGATCTTTCGCACGAGAAAAGACCGACGTTCCTGACTCTCTACTTTTCCCTCCTGGATGATGCAGGGCACCGATTTGGTCCGGATTCCTCCGCGATGCTTGAAGTCCTGCCGCGCGCGGATGCGCTCATCGGCTACCTCGTCGAGGGGCTCGAAACGAGAGGAATTCTGGACAGGATCAACCTGATTGTGGTCTCCGATCACGGCATGGTTCAAACGAGCAACGAGCGTGTGATCTTCATCGATGATTATACTGACACAAGCGAAGTGAGGATCATAGACTGGAGTCCCTTCGTCCATCTCTGGCCGAAGCCCGGGAAAGAGGAGGCCGTCTATCGACGGATGACCGGGGCGCATCCCCGGCTCCAGGTGTACCGCACTGCTGAGACCCCGGATCGGTTGCATGAGCGCGACCATCCCCGCATCGCGCCGATCATCGCTCTCGCCGACGAGGGTTGGTCGCTTTCCACCCGTTCCTTCCGCCGCTCCTCTTCGGGAGGCAACCATGGGTACGATAATGCTCTCGAATCGATGCGGGCTATCTTCCTTGCGCGAGGGCCCGCATTCCAGCAGGGGATCGTGGTGGATCCTGTCGAGAATATCCATATCTACGAACTGATCTGCTCCGTGCTGAACCTGAAACCCGCACCAAATCATGGCAATCTCGCGGCTGTCAAATCGCTCTTACGAAGGTGACGGGGAATTGTGAATTTCTTTTCCAGGATGACAAACATCTCGCACAACAACATCATCAAGGTGAAACCATGAAACTCCGCATCGCATTTGTACTGCTCGCCGTGTATTCTCTCACCGTGTTCGCACAGCAGAAGCGGCCGATCGCGTTCGATGACTTGATTTCGATGGGCCGTGTCACCGATCCGCGCATCTCGCCGGATGGGAATACCGTCGCATTTGTGGTGACCTATCACAGTGTCGTCGAGAATCGGACGAACAGCAATATTTATCTCGTTCCGACTGCAGGAGGGGAGGTGCGGCAACTGACAGCCGCCCGGGGAGCGAACAACTCTCCGCGGTGGATGCCTGATGGTTCGACCATCGCGTTTGTTTCCAGTCGTGATGGCGAATCGCAGATCTGGGCGATTCCCGTCAGCGGCGGAGAGGCGAAGAAAATCTCATCAATCTCCACGGGAGTCTCAGGCCTTACAGTCTCTCCGGACGGAACGTTGTTCGCTTTCGCCTCGGAGGTCTACCCTGATTGTCCTGACGAC
>DKJQ01000289.1 GCA_002454845.1 Ignavibacteria bacterium UBA6688 | reverse complement strand
ACAACGAAACGCAAAGAGCTGGGAAAAGGACTATACGTACGATTCGCATGCGAATGAGTTCCGGCATAAGGATGACCATGGCCGGCTCCAGCAGACGGTGGAGGGATGGTTCCGGTTGTAGGGAACCCGCAGGTAAAGCATGAACTGGGATGACGTCCTCTATCGTACTCCCCAGTTTCATTATCCCCCCTTTCTGGTTTTTTAATTCCTTCTCGCTGATCCCGATGACCCCCGTGGCATTGAGCACGAGGAGAAGTCTTTATAAGAAAATCCGGAAGGAACCGCGACCGCATTTATCCCAACCTTCTCAATCCAGCTGTTCTGCATCGTGGTACATCGCAGGTTCGAATCCCCTTGCATCTCTGGGGCAAGAAGGAGTATATTCTTCGCACGGGCCCGTTCTTTCCGCTCCGCCGCCTGAGGCGGATTCAACCTTCCCCTCTCGTCTCTCTCCCGCCCCACCACGAGAACCAAACCCCCATTCATCCATTTTTCTGCAGAAGGGTGTACTATGGCTTCCATGAAAACCGAGGACCTCTTCAGAGCCGCCCGCGCTGTGATCAAGCAGGCTGACTACTGTTTCTTCATCAGCCACGGCAAAGGGGGCGAGATCCATTCCCGGCTGATGCACCCGTTCGAGCCCGACGAGGATTTCACAATCTGGCTGGGCGCAAGTCCCGACTCACGCAAGGCCCATGAGATCCATCATGATAAACACGTGACTCTTTCTTATATGAATCCGCGCACCACCGGGTATGTCACCATTCTCGGAACGGCAACGCTCGAGACCAGTATTGATTTGAGATATAAATACTGGCGGGCATACTGGTCCGATATGTATCCCGGCGGACCCGAGAACAGGGAGTACGTCCTTATCAAGGTCGTCCCGCAGCGTATCGAGATGATGAACTTTGAGGAGAGCGCCCTCCCACAACCGTACGGCCTCAAACCGGTAGGATTGGAAAACAATGGAAAAGAGTGGAGTGTAATCGAATCGGCAGACGAACTTTAGCAGGCGGCTGAAAACCGTCTTATCCACCAAGGACACGAAGAACACGAACACAGGATTTTTAAAAAAGAAACAAAAACAACTTCGTGTTCTTAGTATCTTCGTGGATATTTCTTAACCACGCTATGATCCTGACAGTCGGATGCTGTCGCATCCGTTTCATAGAGGCCTCTGGCTGTGGATCATTTTTTCTTAACCTTGAAACTCCAAAAGCATAACCGATGAACGGATATCAACGCATTGCGGCCGCGTTCCGGGGGGAGTGGCCGGACAAGGTTCCGGTGATGCTCCATAATTTCATGATGGCCGCGCAAGAAGCCGGCGTAAGCATGAAAACATTCCGGAGCGAGCCACGGGAACTCGCGCGCTCCTTCATCGAGGCGGTGGAGCGGTACGGCTATGACGGCATTGTGGTCGATGTCGATACCGTCACGCTGGCGGGTGCAGTCGGTGCGCAGGTTTCATTTCCCGATGATTTGCCCTCGCAGCACCGCGGTCCACGGATTAACAGTCTGGAGGAAGTACCCGATCTCGAGCCGGTGAATATCCTCGAGTACCCCGGCGTTCAGGTCTGGCTGGAAGGTGTGCGGCTGTTAAAGAAGCATTTCGGGGATGAAATTTACATCCGGGGGAACTGTGACCAGTGTCCCTTCACCCTGGCCGGCATGGTGCGCGGGCTTGAAGCATGGATGATGGACCTGTTGGATCCGGAGGTCAATCCGTTGGTCCACCAGCTGCTGGACTATAGCACATCCGTTACCAGCCAATTTGTGCGCCACATGGCGGCGACGGGGGCGCACATGACTTCGAACGGAAACAGCGTCGCGGGGCCGGAACTCATTTCGCCGGAAATGTACCGGGAGTTCGCCCTTCCGTACGACAAGCGGGTGGTCGCGTGTTCCCATGAATTGGGTCTTCCCCATATTCTTCACATCTGCGGAAATACGAACCGGATCATTGACGCCATGGTTGAGGGGGGATCGGACGGACTTGAACTGGATTACAAAACCGACTCACACCTCGCCTACGAGATCATGAAAGACCGGACGGTCTTCCTCGGCAATATTGATCCGAGCGGTGTGCTGGCGCTTGGTACGGCCCAACTGGTCCGCGAGAAAACCACGGAGTTGCTGAAAGTGTTTGCAGGAACACCCCGCTTCGTATTAAATTCCGGCTGCGCCATTCCCTCCATGACGCCGTCGGAAAATCTGCGCGCGATGATTGAAACGGCGAGAGCGTTTGAGCGTGGTAGAACACCATAAACATCAAGGCTCCCCCATGACCGCATCCATTCGTTTTGTGATTTTTTTCCTTCTTTTCCTGACACAGGGTGCTGTTGCACAGGAACCCAAGGAACCCATCGAACTCCTGATCCGCTGCGACGACATCGGGATGAACCATGCCGTCAATGAAGCAACGAAGCAACTCCTGGAAAGCGGTCTCACCATCTCCACATCGGTTATGTTCGCATGTCCGTGGTATCAGGAGGCGGTCGATATCCTCAAACAGTATCCCAACACTTCCGTCGGGGTGCATTTAACGCTCAATGCCGAGTGGAGACATTATCGTTGGGGACCTGTGGTCGGTGCTGCGGCAGTTCCGAGCCTCATCGATAGTGTCGGTTATTTCTTCCCCACGCGTGCAAGTCTGTTTGCCAACGAGCCCAAAACTGAAGAGGTGGAACGGGAGCTTCGGGCGCAGATCCAGCGCGCTCTCCGGTCGGGGCTCCGCATCGACTACCTCGATTATCACATGAGTGCCGCCGTCACTACGCTTGATTTGCGCGAGGTGGTGGAAAAACTGGCCAAGGAGTTTGGGTTGTCGATCTCGCGCTATTTCGGCGAGGAGGATGTGCCGGGGGTGTACCGGGCTTCGGTGGAGCACAAAAAGGACACGCTGTTAGCAGCCGTCACCTGGCTTCAACCAGGCGCCGTGCAACTGCTTGTGAATCATATCGGTCTGGAGACACCGGAAATGAATACGCTGGTCGATATGAATCAGACCGGCTTGCCGGAAATGAGCAAACATCGTCAGGCGGAGCTGAGGGCGTTGCTCTCGCCGGAATTCCGATCGCTGCTCAGAGAACGGGGCATTCGCCTTGTGACGTACAGAGATTTAATTCGGGAGCGTGGACTTGGGGATATGAAACGCCCGGCTCAGACCAATTGACGAAAAGATGTGCAATGTCCTAAATTGACAGTTGCTGTCGCAACTGTTGTTATGGGCCTCCGGCGGCCTCCGGCTCCCCAGCTCCCCCTCGCCTCTGCTCCCCTGCAACATGCTCTATTTCTGAAACGCCACCTTCCCCCCCACAATCGTATACAAGACATCCGTAGCAAGTATCTCTTCTTCAGGGATCGTCGTGATATCTCTTGATAGGACGGTGATATCGGCGAGCTTCCCGGGCGTGAGCGAACCCTTGATGTTTTCTTCGAAGGCAGCGTAGGCGCATTGGATTGTGTATGACTTGAGAGCTTGCATGCGATTCATCCGCTGGTCGGAATAGAACACGCTGCCGTCTTTCAGTTTCCGGGATACGGTGGAGTAATAGCTTGCAATGGGGCTCACATCCTCCACCGGCGCGTCGGTGCCATTGGTGACGACCGCACCGGACTGCATCAACTTCTGCCAGACATACGCCCCCTCTTCTGACCTCTTATTACCAAGCCGCGCGGGAACGAAACCCCCGTCCGAGGTGCAGTGGACCCCCTGCATCGAGGCGATGACACCAAGCTTCCCGAACCGCGGGATCTCATCCGGGTGGAGGTGCTGTGCGTGCTCGATTCTCCAGCGAAGATCCTTCTTGTCGGCATGCGCCGCAAACGTGGCTTCGAAAATATTCATTACCTCCCGATTGGCCCGGTCGCCGATCGCGTGCACACACAGTTGATAACCGTGCTGCATCGCAAGATGCGCGCTTTGCGTCACATCCTCAATGGAAGCAGTATTTAATCCTGTGCTGGTCGGAAGATCCGAGTACGGTTCGAGCAACCATGCACCACGCGCGCCGAGAGCACCGTCAATAGACCACTTGATTCCGCGAACCGTCAGTCTTTTGTCGCCGTAATTGATCATGCGGTACTTCGCGAGGTTTTCTGCAAGATCCTCGTTGTTCGAACGGACCATCACCCACAAGCGCAATCCGAGTTTCTTTTCATCCACAAGTTTCTTGAACAGATCGATCGTCCCAAACGAGGAACCGGCATCCTGAAAACTGGTGATTCCTTTCGAGAGACATTCTTCAACGGCGAGCTCCGCCTGCCTCCGCGACTCGATTTCTTTCTCTTCATCACTCATGGTCGAGCGGGATTCCGACCATGCCCGTCGCACGATCCCCTGGGCGGTTTCACGCAGCAGTCCTGTCGGGTTGCCGCGCGCATCCTTGAGGATCTCTCCGCCAGAGGGGTTGGGAGTGGAGGGGTCGATACCGGCGAGTTCCATGGCTTTCGCATTGGCAAATCCGGCGTGGCCGCTCGCGTGGGTCAGCAGAACGGGGTTGTTGGGGGAAGCTTTGCTGAGTGATGCATGGGTTGGAAATCCTTCAACCGCCGGCTGTGGCGTTTTGTCCCACTTTTCCTGGTGCCAGCCGCGGCCGAGGATCCATTCACCCGGTCTCACCTTGCCCGCCGCTTCCTTTACCATACCCACCACTTCATCCCAGTTCCTGACATGCATCAACTCCAGATTCAGTTTCGCCTGGCCGATTCCCATAAAATGCCCATGTCCCTCAATGAAACCGGGGATGGCGAGCTTTCCATCAAGGTCGATCACCTCGGTGGAAGGGCCGATGTGGCGCTGGATTTCATCGTTCGAACCGACGGCGACAATCAGATCCCCCCGGATGGCGACAGCCTCAGCTTCCGGCTTCTTGTCGTCAACGGTGACGATCTTTCCATTGCGAAGGACAAGGTCGGCAGGCTCGGGTTGGGCGCAGCCGGCGATCATGAGGAAGAGAAAGCAAAGAAATGCTGTGACAGCGGGAAATGGGTTGCGCATACCGGTTGAACCTCCTTTGATTTCAGATAGTACAAAGCATGGTGTGGGGATGAAAGAGAAAGCGGGGAAAAGATTGGGAATTTCCGCGCGAATGTCAAGACGGGAAGAACTTCCCGGGCGAGTAGCGTCAGGGGCGGCTCATCCCGTACCTGTTGAATCAGCATCTCATTTTCTTTACCTTCTCGCACAATCACCGCAATCGTTCATACTGTCCCGGCAAGGAGAATCGGCAATGACGGTACGTTTCATGAGGTTTGCCTTTTGTTTTTTCTGTCTTTGCGGAGTTGTGCCCGCCCAACAGCGCGGCACACCATCCAGTCCGACACGCGGATGGCTCACGGTCGAAACAATCATGCGCGACCCGGTCTGGATGGGTGTTTCGCCAAGCAATCCGTTCTGGTCGGAAGACGGGGCATGGATTTACTTCTCCTGGCGCCAAAAGGACGACCGGGGTGATTCCTTATACGTCGTTTCGGCAAAAGGGGGAACCCCCCGGCGCGTGCCGATGGAGGAACGGAAGAAACTTCCATCCTCATCCGGTGATTACACGAAAAACCGGACGAAAAAAGTCTACGCGAAGAGCGGCGACCTGTTTCTCCACGATATCAAACGAAGAGCGGAAACACAACTCACTCAAACCGTTGCCGTTGAATCCAATCCCCGATTCTCGTTCGATGAGCAGAAGGTCGTTTTCCAGCGCGACGGAAACCTGTTCCTGCGCCATCTCACCGGCGGGGCCGAAGTCCAGCTTACAAACCTGCAGCGGGGAAGTAAGCCGGGAGAGCCATCGAAAACCGAGCTTCAGAAATTCGTGGGACGGGAGCAGATGAACCTGTCCGGGGTACTGCAGGACAGGAAGAAGAAACGTGAGGATCAGCGGGAGCTGAATGAAGTCCTGGAGATCAAAAAACCAAAGCCCTACTACCTTGGGCAAAAAAATGCTTCCGGCTTCATTCTTTCAGCCGATGGAAAGTTTGTGACGTTTGTGCTTTCGCAAAGCGCCTCGCAGGCCAAGAACACGATTGTTCCCAACTACGTCACGGAGAGCGGATTCACCGAGGACATCAATGCACGCACCAAAGTAGGAGAACCGCAGACGTCGTTTGAGTTCCATATCTATGATGTTGCTCTCGACTCCGTTATGCAGATCAAACCGGATATCATCCCCGGCGTTGTTCCAGTAGCGATGGAGGGCGATACATCGAAACGCAAACCATCCGCGCGTCCCGTTACCTATAACGGCCCGTACTGGTCGGATGACAAGAAAAACGCCTTCGTACAGGTTTTCTCCCAGGATAATAAAGACCGCTGGCTGGTGATGCTCGATCCCGGAAAGGCGCAGTTTACCACCGTGCTGGATCGGCAAACCGACACTGCCTGGATCGGCGGGCCGGGGATAGGATTTTTTGGGGGACAAGTACGCGTAGGGTGGCTTCCAGACAACAGGCGAGTCTGGTTTCAATCCGAGGAAGATGGCTGGTCGCATCTCTATACGGTGACGGTGGATGGAAAAATCAAAACCCAGTTGACACAAGGGAAGTTCGAAGTATACGGTCCGGTCCTGTCCCGCGACAAAAAACGCTGGTATTTCAGCAGCACTGAGGTGCATTTCGGTGAACGGCATTTCTATTCCATGCCTGTGGAGGGGGGCTCACGAACGCGGATGACCGGCATGGAGGGAGGGAATTTCATCACCCTCTCCCCGGATGAAAGCCGCCTGGCCATTCTGTATTCTTTCGGTAATAAGAAACCCGACCTCTATATCGCAGATGTGAAACCTGGAGCCAAAGCTGTCCGGGTCACCGACTCTCACTCGGATGAATTCAAATCGTACGACTGGCGTCCGGGAGAAGTGCTCACCTTCAAGGCGCGCGATGGCGCCGATGTGCCTGCCAGGCTGTACCGGCCGGACCGGCCGAATGGCGCGGCGGTCATTTTCGTCCACGGCGCGGGGTATCTCCAGAACGCGCACAAATGGTGGAGCTCGTACTTCCGCGAATACATGTTTCACAATCTTCTCGCGGACAGAGGCTATACGGTCCTCGACATGGATTACCGGGCAAGCGCCGGACTTGGCCGCGATTGGCGCACAGCGATCTACCGGTATATGGGGGGAAAGGATCTGGATGACCAGATCGACGGAGCGCGATGGCTGGTGGCAAACCACGGCATCGACGCAAAGCGGATCGGACTCTATGGTGGTTCCTACGGAGGATTCATCACATTGATGGCTCTCTTTACCACACCGGACGTTTTCGCGGCGGGGGCGGCTCTGCGCCCTGTCACCGACTGGGCTCACTACAACCATGGGTATACGTCGAACATCCTCAACATTCCGCAGGAAGATACCATCGCGTACCGCCGCAGTTCACCGATCTATCATGCAGAAGGATTACGGGGAGCGTTATTGATCTGTCACGGGATGATCGACGTCAATGTCCATTTCCAAGATGCCGTGAGGCTGGCACAGCGGCTGATCGAGTTGAAGAAAGAGAACTGGGAGCTTGCGGCGTATCCGCTGGAAGATCACGGGTTCGTGGAACCGACGAGCTGGATGGATGAGTATAAAAGGATCCTGAAGCTGTTCGAGACGAACCTTGCGAAGCGGTAACCGAAGCTGGTGACAACAACAAACGTTTCTCAATAACGGAAACCCACATTCTCTGGGAACAGACCCGACCATCCATGAAAAAAGCAAAGAGCACCCCCTCCCTTGCAACACGCGCCATCCATGGTACCAAGCTGTATGCGTACAAGGGACCCGTTACAACACCGATTTACCAAACGTCCACCTACCGGTTCGAATCGTCCGAGGATGCCGTGCGGTATGCCAAAGGGGACCCTTCGGTCTATGTCTACACACGGTACCACAATCCGACCGTCCGTGATGTTGAGGAAAAGCTCGCCGTCATGGAGAACGGCGAAGCAGCGCTCCTGTTCGCTTCGGGGATGGCGGCCATCTCAACGGCCATCCTTGCCGTGACGAAAGCGGGGAACGAGATCATCAGCACGCCGGGACTGTATGGCGGGACGTACCGCTGGTTCCGTGACGAATTGCCGAAGAGTGATATCGCAGTCAAGTACATCCATCCCGACCGGCCTGCAGAAATCGAGAAGCTTGCGAACTCCCGCACCACCATCGTCTACTTTGAGACTCCCACGAACCCTACGCTGGACGTCGTGGATATTGAGGCGATCGTCCATCATACCCGCAAAGCGGAACGGAAAACCGGAAAGAAAATCCTGATCGTCATCGATAATACCTTTGCATCGATCCTGAACCAGGACCCCTTCCACTACGGCGTCGACGTGATCACGGAGAGTGCGACGAAGTACCTCGGTGGCCACAGCGACATCATGGCCGGCGCGGTGATCGGGTCGGAGGAGTACATCAAACAGGTGAAAACACTGGCAAAGTACCACGGCGGGTGCGCCGACCCGTTTGCGGCGTTCCTGCTCGGACGGAGCCTGAAGACGTTTGAGCTGCGCGTCGGGCGGCAGAATCAAAATGCTTTGGCCCTTGCGAAGGCCCTCGAGAAGCATCGAAAGATCAATCGGGTACTTTACCCTGGACTTCCCTCGCATCCGAAACACGCGCTGGCGAAGAAGCAGATGTCCGGATTCGGCGGCATGGTCCTGGTTGAAGTGAAACCATCAAAGGGAAAATCGGCCCTTGAGACGGCAGCGAAGGTGTGCGATGGCCTGAAGGTTGCGGTGAATGCGATGTCGTTGGGAGGGGTCGAGACGCTGGTCAGTATTCCGGTTTACTCATCCCACATTTTCATGACGGACAAGGAATTAAAAACCCATGGTGTGACGCCGGGGATGATCCGGATTTCTGTGGGCGTTGAAGGGGTGGAAGATCTGATCGCGGATTTTGAACAAGCTTTAGAATAGTTCAAAGTTGAAAGTTACAGGTTCCAAGTTGAAGGTTAAAAATCGAAATGAGCAACCTTCAACCTTCAACTTTCAACCTTCAACTTCCAACTTTGAACTTGAAACTCAATTCACCGCGGTTGTCCCCAGTAAGTAGATCGCCCCCGTCGGTTGCGGCGATCCCCCCTTCGGCTCTAGCGTGATGGCAAACGCATCGAAGTCGTTCTTCGCCGCCACATCAAGGTTCATGACGTTGAAGTAGCCCTCCTGCTCGCCTCTTACGGCAAACACGCCGGAAGGGACTTTCTCTTCTTTCCTGATCACCCAGAGCTGATATTCCTTGCCGGTTGGGAGGATCGGAAGGTTGGCGACCTGGAAGAACGCGGTTTTCTTCACAGGGTCCCAAAGGATTTTTCCGTAACCGGCGGGACTCGCTTCCTGGCCGCTCATGATCACCATTTCGATCAGTGGCGCCTGGAGGATGTTCAACAACGCCTGTTGCTGTTCGAGTTCCGTTTTCAGTTCAACGATCCGTTGTTCCTGCTCTCCGACCGTGTTGATCAAATCGTTTGTATACACACCGAGCGCAACGACGATGACAACGGAGAGAAAAGCAATAGCGTAACCGAACCATGGCCGTTGCGGTTGTGTCGTCGGTGCAAGCGCGGGGGTGACCGGTCCCCTCTTCTCTTCCCGTGTTTTCTCTCCACGCTTTTTCTCCTGTTCGCTTAACCGCTTGCCGCTCGAAAGGCGCGACATCAGGAGGTCTTTTACCTTCTGATGCGGTTGCTCCTGCTGCAGGGTCAGCGGCAGCAACGCGGTCGCTTCACTTAAACGGGCAAGCTCCTTCGTGCAGATCACGCAGCCTGTTGCCAGGTGGGCTTCGAATTGCTTCCGGTTGCCCGGGTTCAGCCGGCCGAACACATACGGAATACACAGATCAAGTTGCCTATGTCGCTCTTCCGGCTTTGTCATGATTTCCCCTCCTCTCCAACAATTTGTCGCAGTTTCTGAAGCCCTTTGCGCATTTTCGTCTTCACGGTGCCGAGAGGCAGCTTAAGCATTGCCGCAATTTCGGACTGGCTGTGTCCTTCATAGTAGCTGAGTTCGAGTATTTTCACCTCAAGGGAGGAAAGACTTTTCAACGCCTCTCGTGCGGTCTCGGCGTATCCTTTGAGGACAACGAGATCGTGCGGGTTCGACGAACGGTTCGAATCGGGGACCGTTTGCGACGCCTCAAGCCCGACCTCTTTCGTTTTCTTTTTGAAATTCCTGGAGCGAATCCGGTCGATCGACCGGTTGCGGCATATCGTCACGACCCAGGAATAGACCGAGCCACGCTCTGCCACATACGTGTCCGCTTTCTCCCAGACCTGCAGGAACACCTCCTGGAGGATCTCCTCCGCTTCGTCCCGGGAGGAGACGATGCGCAGTGCCAGCGGGAAGAGGATCGGAGCATAACGGTCATAGAACAGGGAGAGGGCCTTCTGGTCCCGGCGTTGGATCCGTTTCAGCAGATCGAGATCCTGCTTGTGATGTTCACCCTCCCGCATAAGTATAGCGAGCAACCACATACAGACCTTTAATCATAATACGGAATTGGCGGAGAATCGGTTTGTCCGAAGGATCCCACTGTGGAACTATTGAACAATACCCCACAAGGTTCGACGAATCTACAGAGAAGCCCGGGGAAAAGCAATACGCGGGTTGCTACCCTGTTGGTGTACCGTGATGGGCCTCTCTATCCTTTCGCGGCAGGCAACTCCGGATCCACGAACAACACTTTCTCCCGTTCGATCGTCACCGTCCCCACGGGAGCGCCTTTCGGCTTGCGGACATATTTCTTGAGCGTCATGGCCACGGGGATATTCTTCGCTTTCTTCATCTTGCTGTAATAGGCAGCGACGCTTGCCGCCTGCTCCAACGCTTTTTTGCCCGGCTCCCCTTTCCCCGTCCCTGCGCGCAGGATCACATGGGATCCGCTCGATCCACGCGCGTGGAACCAGTAGTCGTTCGGCTTTGCATACTTTGTGGTGAGCAGGTCGTTGTTCTCACTGCTCTTCCCGGCCCACACCTGAAAGCCGCCGTCGACGGTGAAGATCCGGAACGGCACCTCCTCCTTTTGTTTTGTCCCCCCGGCGCCGGTTCCCTTGAAACCGACTTGCTCAAGCTCCCCACCGTGGGCTGAAAGAAACTCCCGAAGTTGCTCAACCGTCTGGATCGGTCCGAGCTGGTCGCGGAGCCGGCGAAGAAGCTGCCAGTGTTCATCCAGCTCTTCCCGTCGTTCGATCTTATCCCCGACGGCGGCGCGCGCCTTTTTTGCTTTCTCGAAATATCGTTCGGCGTTCCTGGCCGGAGAGAGCTTTGGCTCCAGGGGGATTGCCACCGGTGCGCGGCCGGGCGCGAACACGTCCTCGATCTCCACCTCCTTCACCCCGTGGGGGATGCGATGGAGATTCATCATCAATAATTTGGCGAAGGTTTCGCAGATGGCGGCCCGTTCAAGCGCTTGTGTCTCCGATGCCATTTTCTGGAGCGTCCGTTCCGCACGCTCAAGGTGAGATTCGAGAAACCGGACCAGGGCTTCCTGTTCCTGGAAGAACAACTTCTGTTTCCTGGATCTTCCAATGAAGAAACGAATGGCGTCATGGATCGAGTCGAAGAGTTCTTCCGTGTGCCCCCGCATATGGAGGAGAGCGATGGGAGCGAACAAAACCGGTGTACCGTTATCGCTGTAGACTCGCGGCGCAGGTTTGCCTTCAAGCTCATGAAAAAGTTCGCGGCTCGCGAGATGCAACCCTTCAATCTCCTCCCTCCGCATCTCGCCGACCATCCGGAGCCGATCCACTTCGGCCCTGGTGCAGAGCTCCCGGATCAGCACAGGTCCGAACAGGGGGAAGACCTGTTTCAACGCCGCGGAGAGGAGTACCATCCCGTTTGTCTGCAGGCGGGATTGGAGCTCTTCCGCAAGCACGGGAGGAAGTGTTTCACGGTGGGCTCGCGCCGCGGGTGGGGGAATGTCCTCATGCGACCGCAAGAAGGTGTCGAGGATGATTTCATGCTGATCGGTGAACAGCACATTCGCCCTGGATCCGAACAACTGGATCACGAGGAGGTGGTCTTTCTCAAGCGTAAACCGGATCTCACGGTCAGCAGGGGCGATGTGAACGGAACGGATCTGTTTTCCCTGTGCGCCGTGAAGTACGTCCACCGAGTTCTTCCTTGCCCGCGAGAGGTCGCTGCGCAAGTAAAGATAATTCGCCGAAGGCTCACAAGAAATCAGGAGCGTCCGGTTCGATGCCCGGTCCCCAAAGGTTATCAGGAGTTCATTGCTGTTCTGGCAATAAAGTTCCTCCAGGGGAAGGCCGGAGCATTGACGATCCAGATCGAGGGCGATATGTCGCAGCGTGTAGTAGTTGGCGATCATGGTTATCCACAGACCGGCAAAAGGTTGAGAAATTTCACGGCAAAATCAATTTTCCGGCGGCGGAATGTGGATAAGTCAGGCTCAACATTCATCCGAACTTTCCCTTGCTGCCGCCTCAAAATTTGCGTAAATTCTTATCCCACTGCGAAACTAAAGAGGAAGACAGTTGATCGTAAGTATGACCGGGTACGGCCGCGGGGAGATTTCCCGCGGGGGCGTCACCGCAACGGTTGAGGTGCGCGGCGTCAATAACAGGTTTCTCGATGTGACGGCCCGCATGCCGCGGTCTCTCTCTCAACGCGAGAAGGATGTCAAAGAGATCGTCCGGACCTTTGTCAGTCGTGGTGGCCTGACGGTTGCTGTCACGCTGGAGGAGGAGAACGACGGCGTCGTCCCGATGAGCGTCAACAAATCCGCCGCCCGCTCCTACGCCAGGCTCCTGAACGACTTGCGCAAGGCGGCGAAAATTCGCGAGCAGGTGCGGCTCGAACACCTCCTGAAATTCTCGGAGGTCTTCGAGGTCAGTCGCGAAGAAGAAACGGATGAACGGGTCTGGGGTGTTGTCGGAGAGGCGCTGCGCCTGGCGCTGGAGGATTTCAACGTGATGCGCACCAAGGAGGGGGGGCAGTTGGCCGGAGATCTTGAGCGGCGCGTTCGTTGGATGGATGAAACGATCGTAACGATTGAACGACTTTCGAAGGAACGCATCCCGGAAGAGCGCCAAAAATTAAACGAGCGGATCGGCCAGTTGCTGGAGGACAAAAGTGTCATCGACCAGAACCGGATGGAGCTCGAGATTGCGCTGCTTGCCGACAAGCTGGACGTTACCGAGGAGTGTGTCCGTTTCCGAAGCCATAACAAGTTCTTCCTGGAGGCCATGGTGGGAAAAGAAATGGCCGGGCGTAAGCTGAACTTTCTCGTGCAGGAAATCAACCGCGAGGTGAATACCATCGGTTCCAAGACCAACGATACCGAGATTGCACATCTTGTGGTGAAAATGAAGGAGGAGCTGGAGAAGGTCCGGGAGCAGTTGCAGAACATTGAGTAACGTAACTTGCGCAGGAACTATTTTTTTGCCACAACGCCACCAAGGCACGAAGAATGAATTTTAGGTTCTTTTTCCTTTGCTTTCTTCGTGACTTCGTATCTTGGTGGCAGAGATTGGTGAGCGAGTCAACGTGAAGCGCGGAAAGCTCATTGTCGTCTCTGCCCCGAGCGGCGCCGGGAAAACAACCATCGTCAGAACCTTGATGGCGAAGTACCCATCGATGCTCTTCTCCGTCTCGGCGACGACACGACCGCAACGGGGGGCGGAAGTACATGGCAGGGATTATTTCTTCCTCACGAAGGAAGAGTTTGAACGGCGGATCAAGGACGGCGAATTGGTGGAGTGGGAAGAAATTTACGGAAATTATTACGGAACGCTCAAAAGTGAAGTAAACCGCGCCCTGCACAACGGCAGGATCATGATGTTCGACATCGATGTCAAAGGGGGACTGTCCATCAAGAAACACTACCCGGATGACACGGTGCTGATTTTTATCAAACCCCCCAGCGTGGAAGCCTTGCACCGGCGCTTGCTGGACCGTAAGACCGAGGATGAAGCAACCGTCGCACGGAGGATGACCCGAGTGCCGATGGAGCTGGAAAAGGGAAACGAATTTCAATACCAGGTGGTGAACGAAGACCTGAAGACCGCCCTTGCGGCAGTTGAGGCGATTCTCACCACACACACGAATGTAGAAGCCATTCATTCATCATCACCGTAGCCTAGAGGAGAACGACCTGTGGCGATTAAAACCGTCGATATTGAAAAAATTTCCAACTCTGCCGCCAACATCTATGAGGCAATTACCATTGCCTCGAAGAGAGCCCGGCAACTCCACACCGAAATGAGGATCGAGTTCGAACAGCGAAAAGCAACCCTCGAACAGATCACCGGCGTCACCGAGACGGAGGAGGAAGTGGAGACCGCGGCGAACCCGGATCAGCTCAAGATCAGCCTGGAGTTTGAAACGCGCCCGAAACCGACCGAAGTGGCGATGCAGGAAACGACCGATCGCAAACTCGACTGGCGTTACAAAGTAGTGGAAGATCCGGCCGCCCCGAAGGGCGACGCGTAAGAGAGGCGACCCGTGCTGCGCGGGAAACACATAGTGCTGGGGGTAACGGGAGGTATCGCTGCCTACAAGTCGTGCTATCTCCTGCGTGAACTGCAACGGGAAGGCGCGACCGTCCGGGTGGTGATGACCGACGCGGCCGCCAGGTTCGTCACGCCGCTCACCTTCTCCGCACTCTCCGGCCAGGAGGTCTACACAGACCTCTGGACCGCGAACCAGTCGACCGGCTCCAACATCGGCACACAGCATATCGACCTTGCCAACTGGGCCGACGCGTTGCTGATCGCGCCTGCATCCGCCAACACCATTGCCAAGCTCACCGTCGGACTTTCCGACAACCTTCTGACCATCGTTACTCTGGCAACCCGCCGTCCTGTCATCCTGGCCCCAACCATGGATGCCGATATGTACCTCAACGAGATAACACAACAGAACCTTGTGACCCTCCGCGCGCGTGGCTATGCCGTAATCCCCGCCGGGGAAGGGGAGCATGCAAGCGGCTTAAAAGGTCCGGGCCGGCTGCCGGAAATCGATGTCATCATCCGGTTTGTGGCGGGCGTTTTGGATAAGACGTTTCTCGACCTTACCGCAAAAAAAATTCTTGTTACCGCAGGCCCGACCTACGAATCGATCGACCCCGTCCGTTTTATCGGCAACCGGTCATCGGGGAAAATGGGGTTTGCGATCGCGCAGGCCGCCGCGCTGCGGGGGGCGGAGGTGACACTGATCGCCGGTCCCGTCCAGCTCGAAACGCCGCGCAATGTGAAACGGATCGATGTCGAATCTGCAGAACAGATGCAGAAAGCGGTTTCCGCCGAAGCGAAGAAAGCTGACGCGGTGTTCATGGCCGCGGCCGTTGCGGACTTCACCCCTCAGACCCCCTCGCGTGCCAAGATCAAGAAAGACGTGCGAAGCAAGAACCTCGACCTGCATCTCACCGCAACACCCGATATCCTCGGCACACTGGGAGGAAAGAAGAACGGCACCGTCCTCGTCGGCTTCGCTCTCGAGACCGACAACGAATTGACCCATGCGAAGGAGAAGCTGAAGAGCAAGAACCTGGATCTGATCGTCCTCAATTCCCTGGCGGATGAAGGCGCGGGATTCGGCGTCGATACGAACGTCGTCACCATCATCGAACGGAACGGTCATGCCAAAAAGCTGAAGAAGATGGCGAAGTTCGACGTGGCGAATGAAATCCTGAATCGGGTGAAAAACCTGTTCCAGCACAGGGATGAATAAAGAACGCCACGAAGGACCGAAGAATAACAGAGAATTTGAAACACTTTTCAAAATTTTTTTGCCAAACCCTCCGTGTCTTAACGATTTCGTGACAAATAAAACAGGACGCTCACCATACCCCGGCGCCCTGACTCTCTTTTTTGGCAATCCATCGCATACCCCGGCATGCCCGACACCAACGACGAACTCCGGCAGCTTCTCACCAATATCGAGACGATACTGAAAGAGGAGCGTGAGCTCTTCGGCGAGTATCTCTCGACGGACCCCGTCAGCCGGGAGAACGGTGTTCCTTCCTATCCCCCTTCATCATCAGCACCATCAACCGATCCCATGTCCCAAAAGAAAAAAGCTCCAGACCCCCATGTTGTCAAAGAGGAGATCGACCTTTTTGGAAAACCCGTTATCGTGAAGGAAGGCGAAACGCCGGCTCACACCAATCTCCTCCCGTACCCGGACGAGCCGTGGACCGAGGCAAAAACTCTTGCCGAACTGAATGAAATGATCTGCACCTGCATGAAGTGTCCGCTGGGACAGACACGGACCAAATTCGTGTTCGGTGTCGGGAACCCGGACGCAGACGTGGTGGTCGTGGGAGAGGCGCCGGGGGCGGATGAAGATGCGAAGGGAGAGCCGTTTGTCGGCCGGGCCGGACAGCTGCTCAACAAGATACTGGAGGCGATCCACTTCAAACGGGAAGAGGTGTTCATCTGCAACATTCTCAAATGCAGGCCGCCGAACAACCGCGACCCATTGGCGGAGGAAGTCGATTCCTGTGAGCCACATCTCTGGAAGCAACTGGAGATCCTCAAGCCGAAAATAATCCTCTGTCTCGGACGTATTGCCGGACAGACGCTCCTCCGCACGACAGACACACTCGGCTCCCTTCGCGGCAAGGTGCACGACTACCGGGGAATCCCGCTGATGGTGACGTATCACCCGGCGGCCTTGCTGAGGAACCCGAATTGGAAGAGGCCGGCGTGGGAAGACGTCCAGCAGTTCAGAAAGCTCTACGATGAAATGAAGAAGGCATCGTCCTAGAGGTCCTTGACAGGCCGGTCCCGCTCAACAGCAGCGGGATTCTGATTTCAACAATAAACTTAGACTCGCTTCGCCCGCTAAGTTCAGTTGGAATCGAACCTGGGAAGATGTGCAACAGTTCAGAAAGCTCTACGATGAAATGAAGAGCAACTCGTAAGTTCATTCCGACACGATCATGAAACTGTTGATGCAGTTTCTTTCGCAGAACAAACTCCTCCTGGGTCTGGCTTTCGTCAAGCTCCTCATCCACCTTGTCGTGAACGTGATGGGGGGGTACGGGTATTTCCGGGACGAATTCTACTACCTCGCGTGTAGCGACCACCTCGATTGGGGATACGTCGACCAACCCCCGCTCTCGATTTTTATTCTTTGGATCAACCGTTTCCTCCTCGGCGATTCGCTGGTTGCTCTCCGTTTTCTCCCTGCCATTGCCGGCGCCGCGCTGGTTGTGTTTGCCGGGTTGATTGCCCGCGCGTTCGGAGGCGGGATACGGGCACAACTGGTTGCGGGCATCGCAACAATCATTGCCCCCGTGTACCTTTCCATCCATGGGTTTTATTCGATGAACGGCTTCGAGTCGTTGTTTTGGATGGTGGCCGCTTATCTTCTCATTCGTATCATCAAAGAGGAGAACGGGCAGTTGTGGCTCTGGTTTGGCGTGGTAGCGGGACTCGGACTGCAGAACAAGATCAGCATGGCATTTTTCGGTGCTGCCCTGGTCGGCGGACTGTTATTGACGCGTGAACGAAAACATCTGGGTGGGAAGTACCTCTGGATGGGGGGCGGCATTGCGGGATTGTTGTTCCTCCCCCATATTCTCTGGCAGTTCGTCAACGACTGGCCGACGCTGGAGTTCATGAACAACGCGCGGTTGTACAAGAACGTGTCGTTCGATGCAGCAGATTTTTTGTCTGCACAGATTCTCTATGAGCATCCCGCGACAGCCCCTCTGTGGATCGGGGGCGTTCTGCTCCTGTTGCTCCACAAAGAGCTCAACCGGTATCGTGCGTTCGCTATCGCATTTCTCCTTCTCTTTACTCTTTTTGTCCTCCAGGGCGGGAAGCCATACTATCTCTCCCCCATCTATCCTCTATTCTTTGCGGCTGGTGCGGTTGGACTGGAACGTTTGGTGGATCGCTTCCGGCAAGGTTGGGTCATTTGGGCGTATAGCGTTCTGATCGTGATCGGCGGTGCAGTCACGGCGCCGCTCGTCTTGCCCGTCCTCCCGGTGGAGACGTTCTTGCGCTATAATATGTCGTTGGGGATGGGGGAGGTCCAGGCAGAGCGGCATCAGAAGACAGTTCTACCCCAACACTATGCGGATATGCATGGCTGGAAGGAAATGACAGAAGCGGTCGCACGAGTATATCAGGCTTTGCCAGATTCCGATAAAGTCCGGTGCGGGATCTACGCGCAAAACTACGGTGAGGCAGGGGCAATCGATTTTTTTGGGGAAGAGTACGGATTGCCAAAAGCTTCCTCCGGGCATAACAATTACTGGCTGTGGGGGCCGCAGGGGCCCGGTGAAGTGATGATCATCGTCGGGGGTAGGGCTGAAGACCACGCAAGAGCATTCGCGTCGGTGGAGCTCGTCGGCAGGCATTCCCACGAGTACGCGATGCGTTTTGAATCCGATCTCCCGATCTTCCTTTGCAGGAATCTTAAAGCCCCGCTGGTGGATCTCTGGCCGGCGACAAAAAGGTTTATATAGTCCATGGAAAGGATCTTTTCATGAAATCATTCTTTGTCTTCATTCTTGCCACGGTGATCGCTGTGAGCCAAAGCGATGCACAAGGCCGTCTTACCACGCGTGAGCTTGAAGAGATCAATTGGATGGAATTCCGGGAGATAATTCCTTCGGCCATCAACACGGTCCTGCTCCCCACCGGCACGCTCGAGCCGCACGGGGTGATTAACAATGGCGCGGATATTACGGCTCCGGTGGCCATCGCGCGGACCATCGCCGGAGAAATCAATGCCTTGGTTGCCCCGGTTGTTCCGTATGGCATCACCGGGAACATGGATGCGTACCCCGGCTCGTTCTCCATTTCCGAACCGGCATACCGCGCGTATATGACTGATGTTCTGCGCGGTCTGGCTGGCAAAGAATGGGTTTCGGAACATCATTATCGTGAATGGCCATGGCGGACCGCAGACGGCGGTGCTGTCCCAGGTCGCAACCGAGATCGGCCGCGAGATGAAAGTCCGGACCTTGGTGGTGAACTGGTGGAGCTATGCTTCGGACGTGACTCTTGCGGTCTTCGGCGAGAATGGAGGCCATGCCGGGTGGAACGAGAATGCATTCATCCAGGCGATCAATCCGAAGCTTGTGCAGAAGGAAAGATACCACGATTCTCTCGCTACCCCTGCACCGGCGCCGGGCAGTTACTCCGCCTATCCCACACCGACTTCGATAACGCTATACAAAGAGGGGCAGGGCTATGTGAAATTCGATCAAACGAAAGCGGACGAGTATTTCCAGAAGGTCTGCCGGAAAGTTGCAGCCCTCATCCGCGAGACTCGCCGGAAATGGGATGCGGCTGGATTGTAAGCGAGAAGACCCGGAAAGCCACGGAGGCACAGAGGTCACAGAGCCAAGAAACACTTTGCAGAGTTATAATCGAGTCTTGAACACATGGAAGAGGAGGAGGGGCTTTTTCAAAGACAAATTCATTCATCTCTGTGAACTCAGCGTCTCTGTGGCTTCTTTTCGAACATTTGCTGAGTAACTTTCTCTACGACCACTCTTTCAGTTCAAGTGTGAATTGTTTACATTATACCCCCTGAACATTGAAGATTGAACATTGAAGATTGAACCTTCAACCGCCAGAGGCCTACAACTAAGGAATGCGATAG
>DKJQ01000115.1 GCA_002454845.1 Ignavibacteria bacterium UBA6688 | reverse complement strand
GAGATCGTCATCCGACGCAGGAAGAAAACGGGTTGACTCTCAATCATTGGTGTCGGGAGGGATAATTTAGTGCATCGCGAATGTAGGTGAATTTGCTTTGACTTTCAATTTACAGAATCCTTGTTTCTTTCTTCATCGAACCTTACTTTGTCCGGCACATGAAACGCAAACTTACCTGGTTACTCAAATCAAGGGGTGTCGGGATTGTGGAGGAGGACGAGGTTCTCATGGTTCTTGACAAACCTTCGAACCTCCTTGTCCTGCCTGACCGTCTTCACCAAAGCCTGCCAAACCTCTATACGATTATCCATGAGGAGCTTGGCGCGATCTTTACCGTCCATCGAATCGACAGGGAGACCAGCGGGCTCATCGTCTTTGCCAAGACGGCCGAGGCTCACGCCAGCCTCAATCGTCAATTCGAGGGAAGAGAGGTCGAAAAAGTCTATCACGCGATTGTTCTTGGAATGCCCTCCCAAAATGAAGGAACGATCGATGCCCCTCTTTCGGAAAGCGGTCGTCAGAAAGGGATAATGCTGATTGACGAAAAAGAGGGGAAGGAGGCCATCACGGAGTACACAGTCCTGGAAGAATTTAAAGGGTACGCTTTTGTCGAGGCTCGACCGAAAACCAATCGGACTGACCAGATCCGCGTTCACCTGCAATCGATCGGAACTCCCATTCTCGGGGATCTTCAATATGGTGGAGGGGAGGGATTCTTCTTATCACATGTCAAGCCCGGGTATAGGGGAGTGGAAGAGGAGAGGCCCTTGTTGAATCGGTCAGCTCTGCATTCGGCGGGACTCTCGTTTCTCCATCCATCGTCGGAGGAGCGCCTGAAGTTTTCTCTCCCTCTGCCAAAAGACATGAAGTCGGTCTTGAAATATCTCAGGAAGTTTCGGGCGGGAAATAATTAACCGCAGACCTGCCCGCCGCACCAAAGCGATACTTTGGGCAGGCGGGGGCGCAGAGAAAAGGGAGGAAGACTACTGTTTATTTTTCCCCCTGGGCTGCCTCCGGCTTCGCACTACCGCGATCTTCGAGGTCTTTTCCTCTGTGATCTCTGTACCTCCGCGGCAATCTTCTCCCAAAACCAACCCATCCATTCCCCCGCCATCTTCTCACCCTATTGACAAACTCCCTCCGCGAACTCAACGTCCCGGCGGTGTTATAATCTTTGAAATATTTTTCTCTGTGAACTCTGTGCCTCTGTGGCCAGCTTCTCCCTAAAACAATCCATCCTGCCTCCCTGCTTTCCCGTCCACTCCAAAATGCTTATATGCCAGCGGCGTTGCTTCCCGTCCCCGGAGCGTTCGCTGCAGGAATCCTTCCTGAATCAGGTACGGTTCGTAGACCTCCTCGATCGTCCCCGGCTCTTCTCCGACTGCAACGGCAAGGGTGCTTAATCCCACCGGTCCTCCGTCGTACTTCTCCAGGATGACCTTTAATATCCTCTTATCCATTTCATCCAGCCCGTATTCATCCACTTCGAGCGCCTTCAGAGAGTATTGTGCCACACCCCTGGTGATCACGCCTTTGTGATGGGCCAGTGTCGCTTCCGCCTGCGCAAAGTCACGACACCTCCGCAACAACCGGTTGGCAATGCGGGGCGTGCCGCGTGACCGCTTTGCGATTTCGTCGGAGGCCTCGGGCGTGACTTCAATGCCGAGCAGTGTGGCCGAGCGTTCGACGATCTGCTTGAGGAGCGGACTTGCGTAATAGTCAAACCGGTTGGTGATGCCGAATCGGGAGCGAAGCGGAGCGCTCAACAAGCCTGCACGTGTCGTTGCCCCGACCAGCGTGAACGGTTCGAGTTTCAACGGGATGGTTTTGGCCCCCGGACCGCTGTCGATAATAATATCGACCCGGAACTCCTCCATCGCCGAATAGAGATACTCTTCGATCTTGACTGGGACACGATGGATTTCGTCGATGAAGAGGACTTCGCCATGCGCCAGCGATGTGAGGATGCCGGCAAGGTCCCCGGGCTTTTCCAGTGCGGGACCGGAAGTCACTTTCATGCCGACGTTCATTTCGTTGGCGACAATGAAGGCGAGGGTGGTTTTACCGAGTCCGGGAGGGCCGGTGAACAGGACGTGGTCGAGCGATTCGCCGCGCTGCCGGGCTGCGGAGATGAACACCCTCAGGTTCTCTACGATTTTCTGCTGGCCGACAAATTCCTGAAGTCGCGAGGGGCGGAGGGAACGGTCAAGCTCGACGTCGTTTTCGAAACGTTCCGGGTCGGTGATGTTGGATTTTCGCATACCGAGCAAAGGTAGACAGCCATTCCGACAATAGCAAATTGAGGGATGAATGACTCCTCACAGGGGGGACAGAAAGAAGTTGAACACTGAAAAAGAGAAAGCGGCCGACTCGGTTGAAGAGCCCCTTCGATATTATATTTCCATCCGTGCCATCCGCGAAATCCGCGTCAATCCGCGAAATCCGCGTCATCAACACGGACCCGGTGGCGTACCGCCGAAGGGCCATAGAATAACTGCAGGAAGGTCGTGATGCAGAGAATCGACCGCCATGCTTGCAAAGAGGCCGATGCCGTTCTGAAGGTTGGTGAAATCCGGCTCATCAAGCCGGACGCTAAACCGGTCCTGAAAAGATCGCGCAGAGATATAATACCGGTACCAGTTCTCGTCGAACTGCGTATTGTAGAACACCACTTTGCGGAAGGAGGGATTGAGGTTTCGCTCGTTCACCAGCTCCACCGACCGGCGGTAGGAGAAGAAATTGAAATATTGCGTCCCGCGGAATTCCAGGTTGACATTGGCGGGGTTTGTTCTCCGCGTAATTTTTGGATAAACGTAATCATAGATCTCAAAAAAACAACTGACCACGAGCAGCCTTTCGGGCACTTCGCGGCGAAAAATCTCCCGGCCGGTGTTCGTATCGGCCTCGTATTCAATGTAGAACTTCACCTTGTAGGCGGAGGTATAGCTTGAAAGTGAGAATGAGACCTGGGGAATAAGGCTCGGGTAGTTATACGGTGCATCCAATTGATAGAAATACGGTATCGTCAACATGCTGGCCGTCGGGACCCTTGTCGTTGACGTGACGTGGCCACCCGTGGGCGACGTGACGTTAAGGGTATAGACACTTCCCGGCTTTGCTCGGAACCCGCTGGCCACATACGCAAAGATCGGCTCTTTGTACCGGCTCGTATCGTCACGGGCCACCAGCGTATCGTGGAAGGTGTAGGTTGTGATACCATCACTGAC
>DKJQ01000192.1 GCA_002454845.1 Ignavibacteria bacterium UBA6688 | reverse complement strand
GGAAATAAGCGACCGCGGAGGACCCGGGGATGGATTCATCCCGGGCCTTTCGGAATCAGCCAGGTCTGTTTTCAGCTTTCAGCTTTCACCGCTGATGGCTGACCGCTGACTGCTGACCGCCTTCTCCCTTCACTTCTTCAACCATTCCTCGACCATCGTTTCAAGAACCCGCTCGCTGAACTTTGGCCGGTCGTAGTGTCCCTGTCTCAACCGTTGCCGGACCGCTTCAAACAGGGTGATTGCGCATGCCACGGAGACGTTCAGGCTCTGAATCATCCCGACCATCGGGATCCTGACATTCACGTCTGCAGCGTTCGCCGCCCCTTCCGAGACTCCGCGATGTTCGTTTCCAAACACGATCGCGACCTTGCCGGTCAGGTCGATGTCATACAACGACACAGATTGTTCGGTGAGATGGGTCGCGTAGATCTTGAACCCCTCCTTCCGGAGCGTCGAGTAGCACTCGTCGACAGCCTGGAACTTCCTTCGTTCAACCCATTTCCCTGCGCTCGCAGAACTCTTCTTCCCTATCCGTGGAAACTGCTCGGTGGTGTAGAGGAGTTGCACCTGCAGCACGCCGGCGGCGTCGCTTGAACGGAGCATGGCGCTCACGTTGTGCGGGTCGTGGATGTTCTCCATCACGACCGTCAGATCCGGCTGCCGCTGGCGAAGGACCTGCGTCAGTTTGGCAACCCGGCGTTCACTTCTCATGATCGGTCCCGGCAAGTTTGATCATGAGCGGACGCAATTGCAGAAGGAGCACCGCGGCAACCACCGCAAGAGCGCCGAAGGCCTGCACGCCTGAGAGCGATTCTCCGAGGACGATATACGCCACGACGATAGCGACGACAGGCTCCATGGTGCTCGCGATACCGACCGAGGTTGCATCCAGGAGGCTCAGACTCTTCATAAAGAGGGCGTGAGGAATAAGGATGGAAACAACGGCAAAGAGCCAGAAAATTCCCCAGTCTTCCGCCGTATAGCCCTTCGCAGCAATGATCCAGGGGGGATTGACCACCAGCCAGAAGAGCATGGAAAACCCGAACGCATACACCAGCATCGTCCAGACCGGATACTTTCTGAGTACCCGTTTCGAAAACAGCAGCATAAAGGCAAAGGAAAGCGCCGACACCGGACCGGCGACCAACCCCCAACCGCTTAATTGAATTTCAGTTCCCGTCCCTCCGCTTACAGCAAAATAGCACCCCCCCAGGGCAAGAAGCAACGAGACCAGTTTGAGTCCATTCAACTCCTCCTCCTTGCTGATAAAGACGGCGTAGAGCATGACCATCACGGGGGCAGTGTACTGCACCAGGATTGCCGTCGCCACGGTTGTGAGTTGCACAGTGAAGTAGTAGGAGAAGTTCGTCACGGCAATGCCGAAAACACCGACCAGGGCGAATTGGTACAGATCGGCAAGTGCAATCCGGAAGACCGATCGGTCTTTGAATGCAAAATAGGCCGCAAGAAGAACAAAGGAGAGGGAGGTCCGGGTCTGGGTGATGATCAGCGTGTCGAATTTCGTGGTGAAGAGGTATTTCGCAAGCGAGGCCGAGCCTCCCCAGAACAGGACGGCGATGAAGAGAAAAAGATACCCGCGCGAGGAGGGGCTCTGCGTCGAGGCCATTTTAATTCTTCGACCTGTCCCCCTCGTCGGCCAGATCACGGTAGAACCTGCTCTGTTCTTCGTCGCCGAGGAGATGGTGGAGGTGGGAAAGCCTCAACAGGAGCGCTTTCCTGTTGCCGACATGGTTGAGTCCGTTCTTGAGAAACTCGATCAGCACATCAGCGGGAGGAATATTGAGGTCGGGATCGTAGCAATCGCACGCGTCCAGATACGGGTCAGGCTCCTCGGGCTTCACGTCCGCCGCCTTACGATAATATTTGATGGCAAGCTCGAAGTTGTCGTACGAGGAGTGTGTCACTTCAAAAACGCTTGCCAGCCACATAAAGACGTCGTAGGCGATGGGGGGAAATTCCTTCGCGAGTTTCTCCCCGAAAAGGCAGAGCTCGTCCGGACCCAGTGAGTGGTTCCAAAACAATAAACGGTACAACTCGACCTCCTGAATGCGTTGCTCAAGGGCATCTTCGAACGCGTCGAAGATCTCGTTGAAATCGGATGATTGAGTGAACCGTGTGCGAATTTCTTCTACGCTGAACCGTGGCATGCGGAACATCCCAAGGGGGCCATGGGAAAGCAGAGTGAATGTGCTGCAAAGTAGCAAAAGGGGGGTAGAAAAACAAGGAAGCGGATGAGAGATGAGGCGTGACAGAGGGGAGAGGAAAAAAGAGAGACTCACGGATGTCTGCAGGAGGTCGACCGGTTGTCATTGACCTCCTGGAGGGTGTTCACAACTCGCCCATCCTTATTTCTTGACGACCGCCGCAAGCACCTCAAGCAATTTGGCGATCGTAAACGGCTTCTCCAGGTATTCAACGGCGATATCGGAATTCCACGCACCGGCGGCCACCGCGGCGCTGGTCATCATAATCACAGGAATTTCCGAGGTCGCCGGATTCTGCTTTAATTCCTCGACCATGATGAAACCATTCATAATATCCATATGCACGTCGCTGAGAATGACATCCGGTTTGTGCTGTTCGGCCAGATCGAGTCCCGTCATGCCGTCCGGCGCCTCGAACACACCCCACCCTTTGAGTTTCAGCTGTGATCCGATCGATTTCCGGAACGAATCTTCATCATCGACGATAAGAATCTTCTTCATAGAGGTTCCCCGTTTCGGAGAAGAAAGTAGCAAACAGCCGTGCGAGAAGCAAGAAGGGAATTCGGAAAGAGGTAAACGAACCAGGAGAATGTTTCAAAATGATAACCAGGCCGCCCCCCGGGAGAGGGGGGGGGACGCGCTAACCGAAGATTCTCTTGACGACCCTGAGCAGATCCTCGAGACTGAAT
>DKJQ01000319.1 GCA_002454845.1 Ignavibacteria bacterium UBA6688 | reverse complement strand
CTTCGATGATATGCTTGACGATTGCGAGGCCAAGCCCCGTCCCCCCCACTTCGCGTGACCTGTTCTTATCGACCCTGTAGAATCGTTCAAAAATCCTTGGAAGGTGTTCCACTTCTATTCCGGGTCCCGTGTCGCTGACTCGAACACTCACCAACGAGTCTCGTTCCATGGCCTCAAGCCGAATCGTGCTTCCTTCGGGGCTATATTTGATGGCATTGTCGATCAGGTTCGAGATGGCCTGCCGCAAGCGATCCTTGTCTCCGAAAACCATCATTTCAGGCGCGGGAACCTGGACGACGATGGATTGCCTTTTCTTCCGGACCTCGTCTGCAACGTCTGCCGCAAGCTGCTGAAGAAGACCTGCGACGTTGAAATACCGGAAGCTCATTTTCATTTCCCCCGACTCAATCCGTGAGATTTCGATGAGATCCATTAGGAGTGTATCGAGTTGCCCTGCATGCTGATAGGCTTTCTGCAGGAATTTCCTGTTCACCGTCTTGTCGTCTATCGCCCCTTCGAGCAGGGTCTCCAGGAATCCACGCATCGAAAAAATCGGCGTTCGGAGCTCATGGGAGACGTTTCCCAAGAATTCCGTCCGAATACGCTCCAGTTTCTTCAATTGTTCGATATCCGCCTGAAGCTTGTCGGTCATCTCGTTGATCAATTCCGCGAGTCGGCCGATCTCGTCCTCGCTGCGGACCGGAAGTTTCCGGTCGAGGTTCCCTGCTTTGATGTCACGGATTATGGCGCTAATCTCTACAATCGGTTTTGAGACTTTCCTTGCGATCAGGAAGCTCGTCAGGCCGACAACGAGCAAAACGATGATTGCGGCAAGCGCGATCTTGAGCCTGATCTCGAAGATGGCTTTGTCAACTTCGTGTGAACTTATGCCGACACGAATATACTGCAGATTCGGGAAGAGTGATTGCTGAAATGTGGTGGGATCGACTGCGCGCGCGAGGTAAAGCAGATCTTCGTTCGTGGTGACACTGTGACGTTTATTCGTACCGATTCCGCGATCGCGCGCCTCCATCACCTCCGGGCGGGTGCCATGGTTCTCGACGGTCGCGAGCAACGAATCGGGAAGACCGGATTCGAAAACGACCCTTCCGTCTTTGTCAATCAGCGTAATCCTGAGCGCGGAAGAGGAGGACAAAATCCGGAGTTGAGCCGGACTGAATGCGGAGTCGCCCTTTCCCGGCGTGGAATCTTTGATGAGGGCGTGGATGACTCCGGTTTGGAGTTGAAGTTGTGCCAGGGTACGGTCGTTAAAATACCGTTCAATCTCAAAGCTGAGAAAGATACCGAGGAGAATCACAACCAGAAGGGAAAGAAGCAGGTAGGTAAAGGTAATTTTCGACCGGATCGTTCGCATCAGAGGTCTTTCTTAAACCGGTAACCGACTCCTTTAACGGTATCAATATGTGCAGCGTACGGGCCCAGCTTCTCACGGATTTTCCGGATATGCACATCCACCGTCCGATCGATCACGTAAACATCCTGGCCCCAGATTTCGTTCAGCAAGGTCTCACGACTGATCACCCGGTCCGGGTGCCGGGCGAGAAACAAGAGCACTTCGAATTCCTTCTTGGGAAGGGAAAGCTCTTTCTCCCCTAGCTTCACGACGTAATTGTCGGCGTGAATCTCCATCTCTCCAACCTTGAGGATGCCGCCTGCCGGCCCTTCCATCACCTGTTTGTGGTTCCGCAAGATCCTTTTCACCCGCGCGATGAATGTCCTGACCTTCACCGGCTTCGTGATATAATCGTCCGCCCCCAGTTCGAGGCCGACAACCTCATCAATCTCGCTGTCACGCGCCGTCAGGAACATAATCGGCAATGCAGCGTGCGCCGGATCGCGCCGAATCGCCTTACAGACCTCCCAACCATCCATTTCGGGCATCATGACATCGAGCACAACCAGGTCAGGATGCTGACGGACCAGCTTCAAGGCTTCCTTCCCGTTCTGAGCGGTCAGAACCGTGTACCCTTCCTTGACAAGGTTATAGGTTAACAACTCGAGGATGTCTTTTTCGTCATCGACAAGGAGAATGGTGGATTGCATGTGTTTTCAGGGGGAAGCAGATTGAACCGCGACATCATCCGCCTGAGAGGGCGGGGTGTTGAATGGAGTGGAGGTGCGGGGAGTCGAACCCCGGTCCGAAGAGAAGAACTTCAAAACTTCTACGTACCTAGCCTACCTTTTAAGGCTCGCATGCGGAAACTCCGGCAGGCAGGATTGGCCGCACGCTACCCCAGGTGTACCGCCTTGCGGGCGGATTCATCAGGACCCCCTGAGAACGGATCCTGACTATCCCGTCTAAGGCGACGTTCTTTATGCTCCCGACGGGTAAAGCGCAAGAAGAACGGGTTGCCTAATTAATTAAGCAGCCAGTGCGTAGTTGTAGTTGGCACTTGATAGTGTACCGCTTGTTTAACGTGGACACGGAGACCACGGTACGCAGTCTTGAGCTTCCTCATCCCCGTCGAAGCCAAGTCACCCCCAAAGAACAATTCATTGAGCCTCTACGGGTCAATGAGATGGGACGAAATTATTACTTCAAATATAGCGATTTATCTCATGAGCTACAACAAACAAGTTCAGGGAAGACTGGACTCCTGCTCACTGGTTTCATTTGGGTAGATAGCCCTGAGCTCCTTCACAAGATAGTTGAATGCCTCATCAGGGGTATCAGCGAATTTAAAAAGCTTATAATCCTCCGGACTTATCACCCTCATTCGGACCATGGCTTCCAAATTAATGACCTGATCCCAGAACTCTTTTCCATAAAGAACCACCACAATCTTTTTGCGCAGTTTTCTGGTTTGGACAAGAGTGAGAACCTCCATCATCTCATCCAATGTCCCGAAACCACCCGGAAAAACAATAAGTGCTTTAGCCAGGTACACAAACCAGAATTTTCTCATAAAAAAGTAATGGAACTCAAAATTGAGTTCGTCTGAAATAAAGGAGTTGGGACTCTGCTCAAACGGGAGGCTGATATTGAGACCGATCGACCTCCCTTTTGCTAATGTTGCCCCCTTGTTTGCCGCTTCCATGATCCCGGGACCACCGCCGGAGCATACGACGAAACGGTTCTGGTGGAAGAGTTTCTTCGACCATCGGGTCAACTTTCCTGAGAGAGTAACGGCATCCTCATAATACCTTGACATTTCGAGTTCAATTTCCGCTCCTTTGAGCTGCTGGCGCATCTTCGGACTAATGCGGGTCACGGAACCAAGCCGTTTCTTGATGTCTTTAAGATTTCTGGTTGCTTCCCGCTTTGACCGTATCCTCGCAGAACCGAAGAAAACAATGGTGTCCCGAACGTTATTCTGTCGGAATCTACGCATCGGCTCCAGAAACTCCGAAATCAACCGGATCGTTCTGGCATCGGGACTGTTCAGGAATTCCGTGTTGTTGTATGCCTTGGGAGCCCTCGTTTTAAG
>DKJQ01000318.1 GCA_002454845.1 Ignavibacteria bacterium UBA6688 | reverse complement strand
GGCTCTCTTACCTGCCAATCTCTTCAAACGGATTCACCGGTCATTCATAGTTTCCATAAGCAAGATAGAATCATACACGGCGGAAATAGTCGAGGTTCACGGAGTATCTATCCCCATTGGCAGAGGTTACAGAAACATTATAGAACGATTGTAGCTTGTGCCTGGCATTCAAAGCAGTGGTGGAACGAGTCTCGTTCAGTACCAATCCTCTCGTGTCAACGGCAGTCCGCTCTTTCCATGATCGGGTTTCACCAGAAGCGTCTGATAGATATTGTAGCTCCCGGCTTCAAACTGATACGCCGAGGCCGACATAAACAGCTTCCATGTCCGGTAGGTCGCTTCGTCCGTTCTTCGCACGGCTTCCTCATGATTACGTTCAAGACGGTCGACCCAATGACGAAGCGTGAGCGCATAATGTTCGCGCAGGCTTTCAATATCTCGTATTTCGAAACCGCTCTGCTCCGCAGCCCGTGTACTCACATCGATCGGAACAGGTTCGCTATCAGGGAAGACAAACGCTTGGGAAAAGGACGAGCCGTGCGGATTCAACTTCTGATGGGCAATGCCGTGATTCAGGAAGACTCCGCCCGGACGCAAAAGGCGCCGGCAGTGGGTGAAATAGGTCGGAAGCATCCGTTCGCCAACATGTTCGACCATACCGATGCTCGCGACTTTGTCAAACGACCCCGGGGGTTCCAGTTCACGATAATCCCCCACTTCGACCCGGCATCGATCCTGCAGTCCGGCCCGGCGGATGCGCTCGCGCGCAAGAGTCGCCTGGGGTTCACTCAAGGTGATCCCAAGTGCCGTCACTCCGAATTTCTCCGCTGCGTGGATGATCAGTCCCCCCCAACCACATCCGATGTCGAGAAGCCTGTCACCAGGCCTGAGTCTCAGTTTTCGGCACACATAATTCAGCTTTCGTTCCTGAGCCGCATCCAGGTCCTGATCCGGCGCTGCAAAATACGCGCAGGAGTATACCATGCGCTCGTCAAGATAGAGCGCGAAGAAATCATTGGACGTATTGTAATGATAGGTGACCGCGCGCCGGTCGCGCTCGAGGGAATGGACGGCGCCGCTCAATGAGGCCGACTGCCGGCCGGCCCGCGGCGATCGGTGTGTTGGAAGTCTCAGGAGTCGTGCGGCAAGACGAATCCGATCCGCTGGTTTCAAGCGCAATCCGAAGAGATATTCTGCCATAGAGAGTGCGCTCTCCAGATTCCCCTCGATATCGAAGTCATCATACACGTAGGCTTCTCCCATCGCTCGTTCGCTCGCCGGGAGGAACATCCTCCGAAGGGCACCCGGGTGTCGTATGACCATCGTATATCGACTCGGCTGTCCGGCCTCCTGCTCCCAGACAGTCCCATCCCACATCCTGATCGTAAAATCACGCGGGTGATAGTCTTTGAGCAGGAACTGAAGGGTCGACAGGCTTATTCGAAGGGAGTGATCGTTGTTCGGCGGCTGATGATCCATGTCCCGTTCCTCCTCTCGCGCTGTACTCTGTCACAGAGAGATTGATCTTCAGGTCGGTCGGAACGAAGACCCTCGGAAAGGATACTCGGAGTGGGCTCAAAGATGCTCTGCGAGGCTCCTCGGCATCCGAACCGCCCATGCAACGTGCAAAATGCAGTACATAGTACCACGCTCCGGGCTGAGACGCAAGTGAAGGTCCTTGGTAGGTCTGTCCTATTCCTGAGAAAACAACCCGCCCGATTTTTCGGCTGGGCGCGCAGGATCCTGTTTAAAAGCGTGACGGGACTTCGGCAAAAACCGCCTCAGCATGAATACGAATCCCACCTCATCTCACAAAAACACAAACGCCCCCAAAAGGAGGCGTTTGTGTTGAGGAGCGGGACCCCATATTTGTTCTCAAGAAGAATTGTGATTGGTTAGGGTCTCCACGACTCTCTCCTCGTTGATATCCTATCCGATTTCGGCCTCATTTAAGCAGAACAAGCTTCTTGGTCTCGATAAATGAGCCTGCCTGCCACCGGCAGAAGTATGCTCCGCTTGCCAAACCTGCAGCGTCCCATTGCCGCGCGTACCTTCCGGCGGACAACTGTTCGCTGAGGAGAATCGCCACTTCTCTGCCCAAAGAATCAAATACTTTCAATGACACAAATGATTGCGTAGGCACACTAAAGGAAATTGTCGTCTCCGGATTGAAAGGATTGGGGTAATTCTGTCCCAGGAGATAACCATCAATTGTCTCTACGGAATTTACCCCTGTTTCTTTCTGGAAGACGGTATCTTCTCCGGCGAACAAACTCAGCTCAATGGATTCGCCCATCGTTTTATGTCCCGCCGCATCAGGGTGCAGGCCATCATTCTGATAGGACGAGACGAGTCTCGTCGTATCCAGTGGATTGCGCATCACCTTGTCGAAATCAATACACGCATCAAAATTACCCTTTGTACGAATCCATTGATTTACGGCATTACGGCATTGTTCGCTGTACTGGTTATAGTACCCATTACCATTGAAAGGCATAATCGTGCCGCCGTAAATCCTGATATTTTTCGCGTGAGCTTTTGCAATCATCTGCGTGTAGGCAGCGATAAGATTATTGGCAATCGTCGTTGCAGCACCGGCAGTCCTGACCCCGCCGATATCATTCACCCCTTCAAAAACGATTGCCCAACGTACTCCGCTTTGATTCAGAATGTCCCGGTCAAACCGGCTTACCCCCGTTGGACCCAAACCTCCTGAAAGGACAGCATTCCCTCCAATGCCCTGATTGAGAACACCGATGTGCCGAGTGCTGGAGTCTTTGAGAAGAGCTTCTGAAAATATATCCGGCCATCGATTTTGCAGGTTGGTTATTGAACCTCTGCCGTCAGTGATGGAGTTGCCAAGGATTGCGACCGACGCGGCAGTGGCGGGCGCCAGGACATCAATCGTATTGATGATGT
>DKJQ01000387.1 GCA_002454845.1 Ignavibacteria bacterium UBA6688 | reverse complement strand
ACGTATTGAATGAACCGAGAAAATCGAACACGACATGGGAATTCTTCGGTGGATCAGGCATAACACCGGTAATCTTGTACGGGGCTCCTTTTCCGTCCGGGTCAAAGAGGAAAATTTTAAGTGTCTTGCCCAATGGGTTTTCGGAGCCGAAGTACTTTTCGGCCATCGATTGCGTCAGAACAATGCTGTAGGGATCCTTGAGAGCGGAATGTTTGTCTCCGGTGGTCAGATCGTAGCTGAAGATGTCAAAAAAGCTCTGATCCGCAAACAGCAGACTACTCTCATCAAACTGTTTTTCCCCGGACTGGACGATCGCCCCGCGATCGCTTAGGCGAACCGCAGCTTCGACTTCCGGATAATCCCGCACCAACGCCTCGGCCATGGGCGGCGATGTCACAGCCTGGTCGAACGTTTCAGAATCCGTTTTTACGTTTCCGGCAAGGCGGACGATGCGGTCGTGGTTCTCGTGGAATCGGTCATAACTCATCTCGTTCATGACCCACGCCGATATCAAACCGAAGCATGCGAGGCCGATCGCAAGGCCGAAAATGTTTAAAGCCGCGTAGGTTTTTCCCCGAACCATGGCACGGAAGATGACCGCAAGAGAAGTCTTCATAATAGTAATCCCGCGTATGGAGGAATGAAGTTGTTGGTTGTTGTCTTGAGTACTAGTTGATTGCTCATCATCCGGCACGCAACAATCGCTTTCCGTAAATACATTATTCACTACCCTATTTCACGTGCATCACAACTGTTCCCTGTTTACAGTTCACGGTTCACCTCCCGACCTCACCAATACCCTATTCGTACCGCAACGCCTCAACCGGATTTGACATTGCCGCTTTCACAGCCTGATACCCAACCGTTGCCCATGCGATGATCAAGGCAAGCGAAGCAGAAAGCAATAACGTTCCCACTCCGATTGAGACACGGTAAGAGAAATCCTGAAGCCAAAGATCCATACAATAGTAAGCAGCGGGCAAGGCGACGATATTTGCCAGGACAACCAGCTTAAGAAACTCCTTTGAGAGTTGAGACACGATGCCGCTCACCGACGCTCCGAGGACCTTGCGAATGCCGATTTCTTTTGTCCGCTGTTCCGCCGTGAAGGCGGCCAATCCGAACAATCCCATGCACGCGATTACGATCGCGAGCCCTGCGGAATACCCTGCGATGTTGGTCAAACGCTCCTCCTGGCGATACTGCTGATCGAGGTCCTCGTCCAAAAAAGAATACCGGAACGGCAGGTCGGGGGACAGTTCCTTCCAGATCCGCTCCAGCGAGGCGATACTGGACTGAAGCTCTGCCTTACGCAGCCGGACCGAGATCACATTGACACCGGCAATGGAACCGCCATCGATGTTTTCGATCCCCCCTGCCAACGGTGCCCGATCGAGAGCAAGTACCAGCGGCTCCACGGGGGAATGAAGTGATTGGAAATTGAAATCCCTGACCACACCAATAACGCGATGGGGTGGAAAGTTCGGCCCGGGGAGGCGTTTGTCGATGGGGTTCGTCCAACCATACTGCCGGACCAACGCTTCATTGACAATGATCGCGTCTTTCATGTCGGAAGTCATCTCACGCGAGAAATTCCGCCCCTCTGCAATTTGAAGAGCCATCGTTTCGATGAAGTCGTAATCGACGGTAGTGCCATAAAACTCCCGGTACACTTTGTCCGTGGCTGTGTAACCGGCCTTAGCCCATTGCCTTCCTACCTGTGTTGCCGAGCTTGTGACGCCAACGACCTCCGGGGAGCCCAGGAGTCGGTTGCGCATGAGTTCATATGCGCGCGTCCGCTGTTCAGAATTGCCCGGCAGCGTAATAACCACAACCTGTTCCTTGTCGAAGCCAAGGCTCTTCTCCCGCATGAAACGGATCTGGTTCAGCATGGTCAGTGTCACCGCAATGAGGCTGATGGAAATAGCAAATTGCAGGACAACCAGACCTTGACGAAGAACCTGATTTCCTCCGACCCGCAATTGACCTTTCAGCGTCTCGACAGGCATGAACCGTGAGAGAACAAATGCCGGATACCCGCCTGCGGCAAGGCTGATAAGGACCGTCAAACCGGCGAAAAACACAATCGTTATTCCATCATACGATAACGTCAGGCCGATCCCGGCAAGATCGGCAAACGTGGGCAACAACAGTTCGGCCAGAACAATGCCGAGAATCAAAGCAAGGGTGCTCAGCAAAAAAGCCTCCCCGAGGAACTGGCGACGGAGCTGTTCCTGCCAGGCACCCAACACTTTGCGCATGCCGACTTCCTTTGCCCGTTTTGTCGACCGGCCGACAGCCAGGATGACAAAATTGATGCACGCGATCAGGAGAATAAGAACCGCAACCGAAGCGAGAATGTACGAGTAGAGCGGATTGCTGGTCGGTTCACCTCCCCCCTCCACGTCGATGCCAAAATGGATCGCAGTAAGCGGTTGGAGGATCAATTGAACGAGCCCGGGCTCAAACACCTGATCGTAACGCGTAAGGGCTGTTTTGGTCATCGCAGCCGCAAGTTCATCCCGATCCGCGCCGGGCGCGACCTGGAGAAACGTTTCCACGACGATGATTCCCCATGCTTCCAATGCGCGGTCGGAGAAAAAGCCCTTCATCTTCTCGGCCGATATCAGAATCTCAAACCGAACGCTTGCGTTCAGAGAAACATCCTCAGCGACCGCGGAGATAATGAAATCCTGGTAGGTCGGACCAAGTTGAATGGAAAGCGTCTTGCCGACGGGGTCCTCAGTTCCAAAGTACTTCCGTGCCATGGATGACGACAGAACCGCCGAGCTTGGGTCCTGCAACGCTGTCCGCGGATCCCCGGTTTTCAAGGGAAACGTGAACATGGAGAGCAGGGACGGGTCAGCCAGGTGGACGCGTTCCGTAAATGCTTCTGCTCCCGATCGGACAAGGAGTCGCGGGGAGGTCACACGCGCCATCGCCTCAACTTCCGGGTGGGTTCCCGCCAACAACGGACCCAGGGGGATGGGGGTGGCTCCAAACGTGTGCGCCGAGCGGGTCATTTCCTTTTCATGCTGCAACACACGAACGATTCTGTCGCGATTCCGATGCATCGAGTCGTAGGTCCATTCGTGACGCACGAACAGGTAGATCAACAGGCAGCAAGCGATACCGACGGAAAGGCCGAAGATGTTGATAAAGGAATATCCCCGATTCCTAAGAAGGTTGCGG
>DKJQ01000185.1 GCA_002454845.1 Ignavibacteria bacterium UBA6688 | reverse complement strand
CGACCACATACGTCATGTAGAAAAACATCAGAATGAACAATACTCGCAGGGCATAAATCATCGTATCCTCATGGACGGGTTGTTGTTGCGTTATTGTGAACGTACCTGTCTCGGCCGCTCCTTCAATGTGATAATCCCGATGGCATCAAGAAGCAGGAGCAGGGGGTAGGTCGGGTCAAACTCAAACCACTTCACGGCAAAATTTGCCCGGCTTGGAAATTTGTGATGGTTGTTCTGGAACAGCTCTCCCATCAGAAACATGTCGACATTGACCGAATTGCGAGACTGGTCGCGGGTCTCATAGTTGACGTAGCCGTACTTGTGACCGCACCAGTTGACGAAGGCTCCGTGGATGGGCCCCATCAGCGCATGGATCGGAATCAGAAGGAACATCCACCATGCCGTGGCGAACCACCAGTAGAACAGGGCGTACAGAACAACCCAGCCGACGCGAGGCGTCCAGAGATCCGCAAATTGTTCAAACTTTTCCCAAACAGGATAGTTGCCCGTGAATTTTCCATCCGGCTTGATCGTGCCCGTCAGGAGACCCATATACACCTCTTTGGTGTGCATCATGAGCTGAAACACATCTCTGAAGAAGCCGGGCGAGTGCGGGTCCTTCTCAGTATCGCTGTATGCGTGATGCATGCGGTGCATCACGGCGTAAGCGCGCGGGTTGAGGAATGATGAGCCTTGCACGATGTACGTGAAGACAAAGAAGAACCGCTCCCAGAATTTCGACATCGAGAACATCCCGTGTGCGGCATAACGATGCAGGTAGAACGTTTGCGCAAACAGAGAAAGAAACCAGTGGCCGAAGAAGAAGATTGCGATGGTCATGGCGATTTCGACACTCCGGGAGTATTCTGTTTCAGTTGTTTTCTGAACCACGGGATAAACATGCTCGTTGTCTGTTGGTAGTTGCGGTAGTTCTCCCCGCGCGTCCGCACCGCCTGGGCCTCCGTCAACGGAATCCCGGTTACCCTCAGCAGGATGTAGAGCATACCGATGGGACTGATAATCGAAAGCCAGCCAAACGGTGAGGCGAGAGCAAAAACATAGTACCCGACCCAGATCACCCATTCAAAAAAGTAATTGGGATGCCTCGAGTAGTGCCAGAGTCCTGTCCGGCACGTTGTGCCCTTGTTTGCGCCTTCGTTCTTGAATCTCCTGAGCTGATAGTCGGCAAGGGCTTCACCGGTGAGGCCGATCGCCCAAATCCCGACACCAACCCACTCGAGAACTGCAATCTGCGGGTCGGGGTTTGAAGCACTCAGCATGAAGGGGAGCGACAAGAGGACAATCAGCACCGCCTGAGCCTGGAAGAAGAAAAAGAACTTCAGGTTAATGCCGGTTTTCCAACGCGCCCGAATATCTTGGTACCGGCCATCCTCCGGTTTGTCTCCCCATACACGGTCGATGAAGAGGTGGGTGGCGAGGCGGACTCCCCAGAAAACCACCATTCCACCGATGAGCCATTGCCGGACGGCATACCCATCGGCCATCAAACACGCGATGACCGTCACGAGCGCAAATCCGTTCCCCCACCCCACATCGACAATTGCCGCGTTGTTGATTTTTGTATTGATCCACCACAGCACGCTCATGGTAAGAAAGAGCAAGCCGAAGCTTACGGCTGCAATGGGACCTATTATCTCGAACATGGTTTGCTATCCCTTCCTGAATTCGTTGAGAAGAAACGAGGCCGATGAACTGGCTTCCCCTTCCTCAAAATTCCGCGCTGATCCCAATCGATGGCAGGATTCCAATGGCATTGTTTTCCTCGACCTGCCGCGTCCGGTCGTTGAATCTGGGAATGTCGACCGGTTTTCGGTTATACACATTCTGGATATCGATATACGTGATGAGCGCCCATCCGTCAAACGTCCATCGGCGATCCGCACGAACATCCAGGCTGTGATTGGCGACCACGCGTTCCGAGTTGTACTGTGCTGCATTCTGTGACCCATCGGGGTTGTACGGGGTAAATGGTCGCCCTGACGCATAGCGGAACCTTGCGCTGACTTCCCACCGCTCATCGAAAATATATCCCCCTCCGAAGTTGAGGATCCATCGCTGGTCATAACTGCTGGGCCGAAGGATCCCGTCGAGCCCCTTGAATCGTGAGTTGTTGTAACTGAGACTGACCGTTCCGTAGAATGGGATTTCCGAAAGTCGCTTCTGCAGGAACAGCTCGGCTCCGTACGCTTCGCCGGAGCCCCCGCTCACCAGCGTTTCGAGTCCGAAGGAGGCGAAGCCGTCCTCACTTCCACCGAATCCGGCCCCCGTGTTCGCCAGAACCAGATACGGCCGGACCACGCTCGCCGGATACCGCGTGTACATTTTCCTGTAAACTTCGAAGCTGAATTTGGTGTCGGACCGCGGCAGATGCTCAAACCCCAGGACGTACTGCGTGACATCGATGAATCTCAGCTTTCTGTTTTCCGTGTTGGCGGCCAGCCACACGTACGATGGTGCCTGGGTGTAACGGCCGATGCTCCCGATGAGGTTGGTCGCCGGAGAGATCTCCGCTGTGACAGAAAAACGCGGGGAGAATTCGAATGGTGAATCGAGGAGATTGAAGTAGTCGAGACGTCCTCCAAAGGACATTCTCACCAAACCCCAGCGATGGGAAATTTGCCCATACGCCGCCCCCTTCCACCCGGTTGTATCAAAGAACGCGTCGACGGAGATCTGTTGGCCGTAGTTGGTCCAGAAGGGGCGAAGAAAGGCATCCGTTGTAACTGCTGCAAGTTTCCCCTGGATGCCGGCGGAGAGTTCCGTCATTTTGGAAAGAAAGACAACGGCATCACCGCGAAGGCTGTATTCATCCTCGACGGAGCTGTTCCGGAAGATCTCAGTCAGAAGAGAGTCACGTTGCCTGTATTCGAACTCCATGTACGACCGGCTAAGTGTGACATCGGAGTATCCTCTCGGGAACAGGTGCCTCCAGGACAGTCCGCCGACAAATTGATTCTGGTCGCTGGAAAGAATACGGGAGTTGCTCAGACGCTTGTCGGGGGTGTCGTTGAACAGCTTGACGTTGTCCAGGGCTCCGATGCCGACGAAGGAAATCTTGTCCGTCACTCCGAGGTTGAGGGTCCCTTTTCCCATGAAATCCCAGTACTCAGGAACGAAACCGAACCCTGCCGCTTTAAAAATGAAATCCAGATAGCTCCTTCGGGCGGAAAGGATGTAGCTCCCTCCATCGCTCGATCCTTCCAGGTGCAGCCCGAATTGTGTGGCGGCAATGGTGGCTTTGCCCCCGAGGCTTCCGCCGTAGCCATCCCGCAAATCGATGCGCAACACAGAGGAGATCCTGTCGCCATAACGCGCTCCGAAACCGCCTGTGGAGAACGACGTCGATTCCACAAAATCAAGGTTGATAAAACTGAGCGGGCCGCCGCTGGAACCCTGCGTCCCGAAGTGGTTGATATTCGGGACTTCGATATTGTCCACGACATACAAATTTTCCGAAGGGGCACCGCCCCGGACGATGAGGTCATTGCGGCCCGGCTGAACCTGGGCCACGCCCGGGAGGATGGAAATGGCCCGCACCACATCCTCAAAGCCTCCGGGGAGCCTCCGGATCTCTTCATTGGTCTGGGTTTGGGTGCTGAGCGGAGTCTCGGGGAGTTTCATGAAGTACTCTGCGGTGACTTGCACTTCTCCCACCTCCAGGATCGTTTCCGACAGCACGAAGAGGACTTCCACCGTCCGCACCGCTGACACCACAATATCCGTCTTGACCATCGGCAAATAGCCAATAATGCTTGCGCGGAGGCTGTGAGGTCCGACCGGGACATTCTCGATAACAAAGTTGCCATCGAGATTTGTCGCCCCACCGAGATTCGTCCCCACAACGACGATATTGGCGCCAACCAGCGCCTCATTGGTTTGTCTGTCGATGACCCTTCCAACGATCTTGCCAGTGGCGGTCTGAGCGTGAAGTGGAGACATCCCGAGGACTGTGCCGAGAACGATGAGGAAGAACGAAATACGGGTTTTCATGACTTTGTTTCCCTTGTTTCCTGCAACCGAAAGAAAGAGATTCCTGAATGGGTGTCAGACGTTACGCCGGCTCTTGAGACTCCACCGATTGTTCCATGCTCCTGGAGAAGAGTTCCATGGCGGGAGCGTTGCTGCAGGATTCTTCTCCGCAGGCTGCTTTCCGGGAACCCGAAACGGACAACCGTGCAATGAGAAGAAGACCGTCCTGAACCAGGACTTTCAGGTGGAACTGCCTTGAAAGCCTCTCTCTCGCCTCATCAACAGTCGGGAATTGCAGGCCCGAAAGAGATCCCAGAGCCCTTTGCGCCGCGGCAGTGACTCGATGACGGGAAAGAACCTGGAACATAATGTGGGCGCGGGCACCAGGTTTTATGACCCGTTGAAATTCAGCAAGCACCTTCTGTGGCGAAGAGAATTCATTGAAGGAGGCTCCACAGACGACTCCGCTGATACTTTCATTGAAAAACGGCATCGCTTCCGAATCAGAACGTATGAAGAGGATCCGGT
>DKJQ01000329.1 GCA_002454845.1 Ignavibacteria bacterium UBA6688 | reverse complement strand
TCAATATGATGTTTCCGATCAGCCTGCATCCGGTGGGACACTTTGGTCCGGACAAACTCACCCCGCTGATATCCTAAAGAAACACCATCGTCTTCATAGAGAGTTGTCGAACCGGAATCACCCGGGATGATGGTCAGCACCAGCGGGTTGGCAGCGTGACCGGCCCTCTTTGCCGGAGGTTGCATGGGAAGCACGGCTCCGGCTTTTACATAGACGGGGATCTGGTCGAGAGAAAATCTTCGACGAACAACCGCAGGACCTTTAAGGAGCGTCCCGGTATGCCATTCGAACCACCCTCCTTCCGGCAGCCAGAGTTCCTTCTCAACGAGCATGCTTGTCGTATCGACCGGCGAGGCAACCGGTGCTACAAGCAGATCCTTGCCAAACATGTACTGGTTTGGAAACGAATAGGCCTGTTCGGCGTGCGGGTAGTCATAGTACATCGGCCTGCAGAGGGAAACACCGGTATCATATGCCTCGCGGGCCGCGGTGTAGAGATAGGGAACCAGGGCGATCCGGAGAAGAAAGGCCTCCCTCATGATTCTGAAATTCTGGTACGGGTATCCCCAGATGCGGCGTTCCGCGTTCCTATTTTTTGCCGAGTGTGTTCTCAGAATAGGGCTGAAGGCTCCGAACTGGACCCACCTTGTATACAGTTCGGGGGCGATGTCTCCGGGTTGGTGTCCTCCGATATCGTGGCTCCAGTATCCGAATCCGACATTGGAGGCGGTCGAAGTGAAGTAGGGTTGGAACGCCAGCGATTCCCAGGTCGAGTGCGTATCCCCCGAGAAGCCGACCTGATAGCGATGATTCCCCAATCCGCCCCAGCGATGGAATAAAAGGGGCCGCTTTCGTTGTCGCTCCATATCCGTAAAGAAGACGTAGTTCAGCCACCAGGTCGGCGTCACGCCGGGAACCCCCGTCGTGTGCCACTGCTGCCAGTCAAGCCACCAGAAATCGACCCCCATGCGTTCGAGCGGTCGGAGAACAATATCAAAATAATTCCTCGCAAACTTCCTGTCAGTAATCTCAAACGGGATGTATCGCTTCGTGGCGGGATCGACCCCCATGGCCTTTGCCATCTCTTCATAGCGTTCTTCATGCGGCTGAATGCCGGAAGCAGGATGAAGATTGAGCGTGACCCTGAGCCCCTCCTGTTCCGTCCAATCGAGAAACCTCCCCGGATCGGGAAAATAATCCCGGTTCCACGTGTAGCCGGTCCACCCGAGTGCCTGGCCGGCCTGATCACGCTTTCCCCAATCCCACTTCACCTGGTGAGTTTCGTGCCAGTCCATATCGACGACCAGGACATCCAACGGCACGTCATAGAGACGAAACTGGTTCACAAGTTCCCTCAATTCCCCGTCGGTGTAATTCCAATACCGTGACCACCAAACTCCGAACGCGAAACGGGGAGGGAGGGGGATCTTCCCCGCGATCTGCGTGAAGTCATGCAGTTGTTTCCTGTACTCGTGGCCGTAGCCGAAGAAGTACCAATCCTGCTTCTTCCCGGCCCGTCCCGGCACAACCCATGGCCAGTCCCCGTTATCGAACAGCGGACGTTCCGAGTCGTCGATGAGGGTCCAGCCGTCCCTCGACAGGATCCCCTTTTCCAGCGGCGCTGCACCGTTGATCCCGTCAAGGGTCCGGATCGTCCCGAACAGGTTCGCCGTATCGCTCATGCCCGGCTGCCATGTCGAGGAAGTGCCGTTTATCGCGAACTCGATACTCAGGTTTTCCCGGGAAAACGGACCGGAGTTGGTCTTATATTTCAACTGCATCTTGTCGGTGTGAATGATCAGCCAGTTGCTCCCGTCGGAACCTTTTACTTCTTTTGTCGTGTAGACCGGGACGGGGAGGTTCCTGTTGAGGAAAGCGAGCGAAGCACGATCTTCAAATTGCCTGTCTTCGGACCATTCCAGTCGTACCAACCGTTCCGTGAGCAGGGTAAACCTGACTTCATTGCTCACAACAAGAGCAGCGGGATTCGGTTTTGGATCATGTCGTTGACCGTTCGCGACGAGAGGGGCGACCATGGCACAACCCATCGAGACCCAGAACCACAGCAACGGATGAAAGCAACAGTTCGTCCCACTCCCTGAAATCCTTGTTCTCGTTGTGAACATCGTTCTGCGAACGCTCCTTTACGGTATCCTCACATCTGCCACAACAGGCATATGATCGGAAGGATATCTTCCCTGAAAGGTTTCCGAGACCACTCCGTGTTGAAAGACTTCGACGGCGTTTTTGATGAAAAGGTAATCGATCTTATTCCCTTCCCCGGAGTGACCTGCCGAAATCGTTGAACGTAATGTTTGACCCGTACTGTCCATGACGGGCAACGCGTTGAGCATCGGCGAACACTTCTCCCTCCCCTTCGGTCAGAATTTGATATTCCTTCGATTCAGGTCTGAAATTATAATCGCCGGTGAGGATCACCGGGGACCCACCGGCGGATGGGAAGCAACCGGAACCGAACCGATCGTTCTTGCCGTCAAGGCAGCGGCGCAAGCATAGTCCGTAAGATTGAGGACGTACCGCTGTAATACCGGGTCCATTCTGCGGGCGAAGAGGCCGGAGGCGGTATCCTCAATTGCAAGCCGGTTGCGGACCTGGAGCCTCGAGAGAATGACTCTTCCGTGCTGCAGGCGAATCTCCATGACCGCAGGAATCTTCAATCCCAGTCCGCAGCGGGCGAACACCTCCGGTTCTTTATTCGGCACAACGTTATGCTGCGAAACGATCTCCCCGCCGTAACCCCCGTTGAACATTTTCAAATGCTCCCGTCCGATCCCCTTCCATAACGGGTGCGCCTGATCGGTCGCAAACACGTAGGAGTCGTATCCACCCCGATCGTTGTCTTCCCGGTACGTGACGGAAAGGTCGAGTCCATCGACCACAGCGATCTCCTCTCCGTCACCCACCCCGGATTCAGGCTCGATGATGATCAGAGTACCACCCAACCGGACAAACTCTGTCATCGCCGCGATATGCTCCCGATAGTGAGTGCTGCGGATCTCTCCGTGCGAAACGAACAATACATCACACCCATCCAGGGACGCGTCCGGGATCTTGCGGCAGGAAACCCGATACCGTGTAAGGAACGTTTCGATTTCCTTCGAGGATTCCCAGACTCCAACGGTGAGGGATCCAAGGGAGGGTGCAGGAATCGGTTCGGAAAGAATGTGAGCGACCTTCTCGCTCCACGCGATGATAGCACCATCAGGTCGTCGCAATTCCGCCCGGACCTTGCATGATCCATCAACGTCCGGGAACTCCACCTCGACACGAATCCGGTCCTGAAGTCCGCCATCGACCGAGACACTCCTCGATTTTTTTTCAATCCATCCTCCATCCGGGCCCACGATGCCGTATTCCACCACACCGTTCTGCATGCCCTGTCCATCGTTGAACAGCACGATATCCAGGGAGCGCCGTTCCCTTCCGGCGAAGTGACGGTCCCAAAGCTCCAGACTGATGCCGAAGGGGGAGAAGGCGTTCTTCAGCGCGGCAAGGACCGGCTTGGGCCGGAGCTCCGCAACGGGACCGAGAAACCAGTGAGCCGTTGGACCTTCATTGTTGCTTAGATAGACGAAGGGTTGGATGGCCCCGACCTTCATACGCCGGAACAACTCCACCAATTCCTGCACCAGGAACGCCTGGTGCTGTAAGAGGTCCTCTTTCGCATACCCGGGACCAAGCCAGCGCTCGGTGATTTGGTCCATCAGCACGGTCGGCTCCCCTTCGTTGTTCAGCCACCACCAGTTAAATTCATTCACGATCGTGGGCAACGGGGAATCCTCGATCTCGCGGAGCGAACGGGTAAAACCGAACGCCGTGTCGTTAAGCACCGGACCAAGTGAATAGATATACGGGTGGTCCTCAGCCACATCGACCGATTCCCACGGACGAGTGGGGTCGAGCTTCTTCATTTCCGGGACGATCTCCCTCTGCACCGTGTCATCCTTCGATTCGTTCAGCGGGTCCCAGATGACGATGCTCGGGTGGTTCCAGTTATCCTGCAGCCATCGTGTAAATTCCTTTGTGATCTGCTCTTTCGTGCCCGTCGTGGTCCAGAACTGCCACTCGTTCTGCAACAGCATGCCGTGTTCGTCAGCAATGTCATACCAGCCGTGGTACATCTGACCAAGGTGGTTGCGAAAGAAGTTGAAGTTGTGGGCCTTGGGGATATCGATGAGCAGTCTCTTCACCCATTCCATATTCCATGGAAGCGTGCCCCGTTCAGAATCGGAGAGAAAGCGATGAAACGCGATGTTGCCGCCCCGGAGAAAAATCGGTTTTCCATTGAGGATGAAATCGCTCCCCTCGATCCTGAACTCCCGCATACCGAACGTCGTGTTCGCTGCATCGGACGGATTCCCTTCGGTCGACAAGCCGGCTTCAACAACGTAGAGGAACGGGTGGTCGGGTGACCAGAGGAGAAGGTCCCGGATCTCCAAATTGACCGTCACAACCTCCTCGCTGCCTGCCTTCACGGTCATACGCGTCTTCACCTGCTCCGATGCCGGAGCGCGGTCGATCTTCCCCACAATTTTTGCTGAAAGATCCGCCACAACATCGATTGTCGAACGATTTTCCACCCAGAACCGTGCTTCCGCCCTCTCCTCCCCGATCCGTGGAATAACCTGGACGAGCCTGATCCTTGGATTCCCCGTCACTTCAAGGTTGACATCTCCCCAAATACCGGGGATGAACTCGGTCCGTTCCTGATCCTTCCCGACGGCGCTTATGGAGGGCAACGTTTCTTTTGCTCCGACCCTTATGATCAGTACATTCTCCGCGTCATACCGTAGGTCCTTCGAGAGATCGTACTCCTGGGATGTGTAGCAGCCGATGTCGTTGCCATGCAGGGATCCATTCAACCAGACCGACGTACCGAACATGGCGTGTGCGATCTTCAGAAATACCGAAGATGGGCCGGCCGGGATCTTCAGTCGGAATGTCTTCCTGTAATAATGATACGTATACTCCTTCCACTGGTACGCGGGATCGGCGACATCAACGAGAGCCGGAACGGGGACGTGGTGATGGAACTGAGTGGGAAGGGCTTCCCCACCGGGTTGAACTTCCCAGATACCATTCAACGGGAAAACATTCCTGGGTTTTGTCCGATCGATGATGAACACATCAGCACTCATGCCCTGCTCATTTCCATTGTTGGGCGACTTCTCAAGGATACCCGGTGATTGTGATGAACTTCATGCCCCTGCATGCTGCCCGACGTGGATCAGATCGGTTGCTCATCAAGCCACCCGCCTTTGAAGCCGGCGCGGCGCAGACCCCGAACGATGTGGTCATTCTTTTTCATGACATCCCAAACAAATCCGGACCGAAGGTTTTCGATCATGATCACAATCGGCCCCTGATCGATGCCGAGGTAATCCACATTGAACCAACCCCGGGGGCTCGTCCGGTTCGTAACGAAGGTGGGATTGAACGCGTCGATGAAACCATACTCACGCCAGACGTCGCTCCCGTACTTCGCCCGGATCGCTTTCAGGGCAGGGATGCAGATCTCCGGGGCGAAGGCAACCGATCCGCCGGCCGCCGTGGGGGCGATCGTCCCGTCGTCGTACGACCAATCGAACGCGACACCCCGTGCGGAATACGTTTTGAACGATCGTTCGACGTCGTCGACGGTGAACGAGGTCTCGCCGGGGCCGTCACACGCTGTCAGCCCCCAGATGTCGGCTGAGTAGTCCCTGAAACCCCTGGGGTTTTCGATGGCATAATCCCGTTGTGTGTACGTGGCCCGGCGGGAATTTTCGAAGTAATCGATCCCCTTCCCCTTCATGTAGTCGTCCTGGATGCCGCGGTAGTCGATCCAGCAGTGTGAGTACTGATGGCCAAACAGGGGACCGAAGTTCACAAACTCACGCCCATAGTACTCGCCCCACTTGTATGTTGAAGTCCATTGTTGCCAGGCTTCCTCCTCAACGGGAAACGTCGGGGACCCGAGAGCCAGGATGTAGAGGATCATCGCCTCGTCGTACCCGCTCCAATCCCACCGGCCAAACCCCCGCTCCGGATGCCACGACATGGACACACGCGGCGGTCGTTGTTGAAACCACTGCCAGTCGGCACGAGTGTAGATGGAATCGGCATAGACACGGATCTGACGCTCCACCTCGTTGTCGCGGTCAAAGTACGATTGGCAGAACAACATTCCGGCAAACAGCAGTCCGGAATCGATGGTCGAGAGTTCGACATCCTTGAAACGCAATCCCGAATCCAGATGCAGGAAATGATAATAGAACCCCTTGTAGCCGGTCGCCTTGACCGGATCGGCGCTTTGCGGGGCATGCCAGAAGAACTTCATCGTGCTGAGAACGCGGTCCGCCGCTTCCGCACGACTCACGAATGCGCGTTCGACACCGATCGGATATGCCGTCAGCGCGAAACCGGTGGCGGCCACGCTCGAAAATGTTCGTGTCGGCCAACGATCCGGTGTGAGTCCGTTTGTGGGATTGGTTGTTTCCCAAAACCAGTTGAACGTACGATGTTGAAGTGTGTCGAGGAATGGATCCCGCTCTTGCCGGACGGAGAGGTCTTGGTTTCCTGAAGAGCAACCGGTGAGGAGTGCTATGGAGACAAAGACCGGAACCAACAGAAGACTCTTCACGATCAATCCTGAATTGTTTTTAGAGAGTGTTTGAGAAACGTGGAGAACACTTCGTTTGTTGAACGGTGACACCGAGCCCCCGAAGCGCTCGATGATCGTCCTTCATTTCAAATCTATCGGACAAGAATCATCTTCTTCGTCTCTCGATGGCCGGCAGCGGCCAGACGATAGTAATACATACCGGAAGGAAGACCACGTGCGTTCCAATGTCGGATGTACGTTCCGGATGGCAGAACTTCTTCAACAAGAGATATCACTTCTCTTCCAAGCAAATCGTACACCTTCAGACTCACGAGTGAAAGAGTCGGAATGTGGAACTCAATTGCTGTTGTGGGATTGAAGGGATTAGGATAATTTTGAGCGAGAGAGAATCGTTGAGGATCTGATTGACCATCCTCTGCCACCCCGGTAACAGTCTGAAACCCTGCCGCCGCCAGGCCGGCTTTTACGACCGGATGGAGCATGAAACGGTTCCACACCGTTTGCCTCAAGTGGTTTTCGATCATGATGATAATCGGGCCTTCATCAATTCCGATGTAATCCGCGGCAAACCAATTCACCTTGATGTTGAACGCGTCACGAAAACCGTATTGACCGAAGAGATTTGCTCCGTATCGTTCATACATGGCATGGGCGGCCTGAATCGACTCTTCTGGCGTGAAGGGTATGGAGCTGATCGCCGCGGTCGGTGCGATGGTGCCATCATCATACCCAAAGGGAGCTCCACGTTCACGGTATTCGGTTGGTCCATCGCACGCAGTGAGTCCCCAAATATCGTAGCCATAGTCCGAATATCCAAGCGGATTGTCGATGCAATAGGCGCGGTTGGCAAGGGTTGCGCGTCTTGAGTTCTCAAAATACGTTATCCCTTTCTCACGCATGTATCCATCCTGAATGCTGCGAAAATCGATCCAGCAATGAGAATACTGATGGGTGAAGAGCGCAGGGTAGGCAACATGATCGTATCCCGCGTACGTCCTCCATTGGTAATCGCTTGTCCAAGCGCCCCAGGCGCTTCCGCGGAGAGGGTTTGTGGTGGCTCCCATGCCAAGAATGTACAGTATCATCGCCTCGTTGTAACCAATCCATTGTGCACCGAGGAAGTATCCTCCAACCTCCGGGAACCATCCCATGGAAAGCGTCGACCCACCGCTCGCCATCCAATCCCAATCCACACGATGGAAGATCGAATCGGCAAGCGAACGAACCATTGTTTCGGTGGAGTCCGAGCCACTGAAGTACATCTGGGCATCGAGAATGCCCGCGAGCAGCAACCCCGAATCGATGGAAGAGAGTTCACTCTTCCAGGATGGAGTGTAGAGCCGCGTGGCAGAGTTCATATCAAGCCAGTGATAAAACCACCCTCGATACCCGATCGTCTCTGAGACGCTGGATCCCTGCGGCTTCTCCCAAAATGTTTTCAGGGTCGTCAGCACTCGGTCGCGTGCACTCTCGCGCGTGACCCAGCCCCGGTCAACTCCGATCGTCAGGGCGCTGAGACCAAAACCGACGGCTGCTATGCTTGCAGGAGCTCCTGGAGCGCTTCGATCCTTCACAAGTCCGTTCGCAGGATTTGCTTCATTCCAGAAGTACTGGAAAGCCGTGTACTGAAGAGTATCCAAGAGCCGCTCGGTTGAAAGCGGAGGAAGAGGAGCTGGTCCGCCGCTCACACGAAGAACCGCGATGAGGTCGATCCATAATGTTCGCGCGGAGGAAGTCACTCCATGAGCCGCGAATCGAACGGCCTTGAATGAAGCAAGAGAAAATCCTCCGAACGGCTCCAACGCACTCAGCGGTATCGAAACGCGTTGCCAGGTGGCCGTGTCACCATCAAGGGTCACGTACGGCGCCAACGCGATGAGCGGGGTCTTCGCACTGCTTGTAGCCTCCTCAAGACCGATCTTCGGTAACTCTCCGGCCGGTATTGTCGCAGGACCATTGATGTAGAATACAAGACTGTCATAACTTGAGAAATCGCGAGTCTGCCATCCGTTGCTCGCAATGAACATTTCCCAGTTGCCTCCCGATCCATGATTGTATTCCAGCACACCGCATACTGTTCCGCTATAACGACGCGTCGCGTCGAGCGGCAGTTTGTCATTATTTCCCCCCCCCAGCTTCAGATAGTCGCCGTTGTTCGCAAAGCCAAAGGACGCATCACGATACAGAGTGGAGCCCGGATCGTCATCGAAGATGACGGAGAATGCTCCCTGCGCTGCGACGGATGTGGTAAACGCTAAGGTCAGGAGGATTATTCGCTTGAGAACATTCATCTCGACCCCATCGTTATCGAGACATTGTGACGCGAGCCGGCCGAAAAGAGGGGAAGCAATACTGAATCACCCGGCGTGAACTCTTCCTTTTCGCCTCCATCAATCGTCATCCAGGATATTCCCGTATTCACACCGGCAGGGTTTCTCACATCAATCTCGTACTCAACGCCGCGGAACATCCTCTTCACTTTGAATCCTTTCCATTTCTTCGGGATGCAGGGATGTATCACCAACCCTCCTCTCGTCGGACGAACACCAAGGATCCACTCCAATCCCACCTTGAACAGCCACGCTGCCGATCCTGTGTACCATGTCCAACCACCCCGGCCATAGAATTCAGAGTCAGGACCATCGATATTTCCCGGTGTAACGTACGGTTCCGCACAGTACTCATCCGGATTCCTGCCCCGGGTTATGGGATTGAGCTTTGAGAAAATGCGAAATGCCGATTCACCGCGCCCAAGCATCGCTTCCGCAATCACACTCCACGTCGCCGCGTGCGTATAGACGCCCCCGTTCTCCCGCACTCCGGGCGCGTAGCGTGTGAGGTAACCGATTTTTTCATCCGCCGTTTTGTAGGCGGGGTGGAGCAAGACAGGACCCGCCTTGAACTCCAATTTCTTCTCCACGACATCCATCACTTGCTCCGACCGCCCGCGGTCTGCCACACCGGCGATCACGGCCCACGTCTGGGCATTCAGGTAGATTTTTCCTTCTCGGTTTTCTTTTGATCCGATCTTCTCCCCTGAGTCTTTCGTAGCCCTCCAAAACCACTCCCCATCCCACGCGCGGAAATTCAGAACGTCACGCAATTGGCTCGCTCGCTCGTTGTATCGGATCGTGCGCTCTTCATCACCACGCGCTAACGTGAATTCCGAAA
>DKJQ01000168.1 GCA_002454845.1 Ignavibacteria bacterium UBA6688 | reverse complement strand
GGTATCGGCAACCATAACCTCCAGTTCCTTGATCCGTTTGCGACCGGGCTGGTTGATCGGTGCATCGCTCATCGGCGGGCGTTCTCCTGCGGTCTGGTTTGTTTTGCGATTGAAGCTTCTTCTTTATACATTTGTCCCCAGTATAGAACAAATCCGTCACGTGTGCAAGGAGGAACTTCGGGGATGGGTCTCCACCCGCCGGCGAATGATCTCTCTGCCCTTGACTCCATGATCCAGACGATTCCCTCTGACCAGGGATGGCCGTCCGATGACCCGACCTGACACGCTGCATTCCTCCTTTCTCCATGATTATTACCTTATCCACCGAAAGTTCTGGAGGATCTTCGGCGGTGAATTTCGCGTCTTCGACAGAAGCGGAAACCTCGTGCTCTTTTCGGAACAGGCGGCCTTCCGCTTGCGCGAAGATTTCCGCGTGTACCCGGACGAGCGGCAATCGAAAGAACTGCTTTCCATCAAAACCGAGCAGATCATGGACTTCGCTGCGACCTTCAAAGTTCATGATGGAGCGACGGGACAGTTGATCGGAAGTCTGAAGCGGAAGGCGCTAAAGTCCCTTGTGAGGGATGAATGGATCATCTTTGACGCGAACGGGATGCAGATCGGCGTCGTCGCCGAGGCCAATCTGGGCCTCGCCCTGCTCACCCGGCTGATCGGCTTGCTTCCTCAATCGTTCGTCATCACCTCCCGGGACGGAACCACGGTCGCGGAAATCAAGCAACAATTCAATCCTTTCATCCTTAAAAACCGCATGACGATCCTCAAGCCGCAACCGGATATCGACCGGAGGATGATTGTCGCAGCGGGTATCCTGCTTGCCGGCATCGAGCGACGACAGGGATGACGGCATGCCAGGCCTCGCAATTACCGCGCTCATTGTCTCCCTCTTCTTCCCAAACACCCGCACGCCGGAGGAATGGTCACACCCTGGAATGGACAAGGGAATTTGGGGAAACCTTTCGATTATCGACTGTCACGGCCATATCGGAAGTTTTAAGGGATACGACCTCGACACGAAGACCCTGTTATCGAACATCGAGCGCTACGGCGTGAACATGGTTCTCGTTTCGAATATTGATGGAGCGAACCTCCCCGGCACGACGAAGAACCTTGACGAGGTTCAGGCAAACACAGTCGCATCCGAAATCATCCGCGCGCATCGGAAGATCCTTCGCGGTCTGATCTGGACCCGCCCGAACGACGGAAATCCGGAACAGGTGGAATTGTTTCTGAAGGAAACGTTCAAGCCCGGTGAAACGACGAAGGTCTTTGTGGGATTGAAATTGCATCCGATGATGAACCAGTTCCCTGCCGATGACCCGGTCGTCGACGGCTACCTTGCGCTGTGCGAACGGTATGGCGTCCCCGCGGTGTTCCACTCCGACAAACCCGGCACCCATGCCGATCCACAAAAAATCTACGCGGCAGCGCGAAGGCATCCGAAGGTCCCCGTGATTCTGTACCATTCGACGTTCTTCGGTCCGCATGACGCGGCCCTCGATGTGGTGAAAGCGTCCCGCGCAAACAACGATGCCGATCTCTACCTCGAGACCGCCCAGGTATCAACCGGGGACGTGATCGAGGCGGTCAAGGCCGTTGGAAGCGACCGTGTCCTGTTCGGCACCGATGCCACCTATTTCGGAAAAGAGCATTACGCAAAGTACGAGGCGATGGTCCAAACGCTCCGCAAGAAACTGTCGCCACAGGAGTTTGGCAACGTCATGGCACACAACGCGGAACGTCTGTTCCGGCTGCACTAAGCCGGGACGCGCACGGACAAAAGCGTTCTCCAACGCTTGCGCTTCGAGCCATCACCACCACCCAGAACACATTCGAACAGAATGTCCTCCCCTACCCGGTCCCGGATTCTCATCCTCGGCGGTGGATTCGCCGGAGCCTACACAGCGTACTACCTCGAGCGACTGCTCGGGAACCGCGACGATTTCACCATCGCCCTTGTCAACAAGGAAAACTATTTCGTCTTTCAGCCGCTCCTGGCGGAGATTATCTCCGGTAATATCGGCATCCTGGATACGGTCAGCCCTCTCCGGCGCCTCCTGAAGCGGACCGACTTGTATGTCCGGGAGATTGAGTCGGTCGATCTGGAGATGAAAACCGTCACGCTCAGTCACGGCTTCCGGCCCCGCCCGTATGTTCTTTCTTATGACCACCTCGTCATCGCCCTCGGTTCCACCACGAACTTTCGCGGGATGGCGGGACTCCAGGAGCATGCACTGCCGTTCAAGAACCTCGCCGACGCGATCTTCCTGCGGAACCACTTGATTCACACCCTTGAGGAAGCAACCATTGAGACCGACCCCGGGTTCCGTCGGCAGCTCCTGACGTTCGTCATTGCCGGAGGAGGATTTTCCGGGGTTGAAGTGGCCGCCGAATTGAACGATTTTGTCCGCCGCGTGGCGACCCATTACCGCTCCATCGACCGGAGCGAAATCCGTGTGATACTGATCCACTCAGGGAAACGCATTCTCGACCGCGAGCTCGCCGCTCCCCTCAGCCTCTACGCGCAATCGATCCTGGAGAAACGCGGGATCGAATTCAGGCTCAACGACCGCCTGCGCGCCGCCACTCCGGATTCGGCCGTCCTGAGCGGCGGGGAACGGATCGACACCAAGACCCTGATTTCCACCGTCCCTTCCGCCCCCCACCCACTTGTCGCCTCCCTCCCACTTCCCGCTGAAAAGGGAAAACTCAAGGCCAACCTCTTGACACAAGTGGAAGAGGGGGCGGGGATCTGGGCATTGGGAGATTGCGCGCTGATCCCGGACCCGTCGGGCAACGGGTTTTGTCCACCGACGGCACAGCACGCCATCCGGCAGGCGAAAATCACGGCGCATAATATCGCCGCGACCATCCGGGGAGAACAGCTCAAGCCGTTCACGTTTAGAGGATTGGGGAAGATGGGGGCTCTCGGCCACCGCAGTGCCGTGGTCGAACTGCTCGGACGCATTAAGCAATCCGGATTTCTCGCTTGGTTGATGTGGCGGACAGTCTACTGGTGGAAGCTGCCCGGCCTCGACCGCAAACTCAAAGTTGGGATTGCCTGGGCACTCGACCTTCTCATCCCGCCGGAGTTGGTGCAATTGAAGCTTGGGGACCCCCAGGGGGTTTCCCAGGCGCACTTCGAGGCGGGTGAAGCCGTCTTCGAACAGGGAGATCTCGGCGACAGGTTGTATATCATCCTGAGGGGAGAGGCGGAGGTGGTGCAGAAAGAGAACGGCATGAATGTGGTGCTTGCGCGACTCGGCCCGGGGGAATATTTCGGCGAGATGGCCCTTCTGAACCAAAAAACAAGGGGAGCAACGGTTCGATGCGTGACGCCGATGGACGTGCTGGCAGTCCGGAAAGGTGAATTCAGTTCGCTCGTTGCCAACCTGCCGGATCTGCGGCGCAGCTTTGAACAGGTCATGGAAAAACGAACGACCCAGACCCGAGATATGTTGGGACAAACCGGGAAAAAACAACAGGGATGAAAGTCCCTGATCTGTGTCAGGGGGG
>DKJQ01000091.1 GCA_002454845.1 Ignavibacteria bacterium UBA6688 | reverse complement strand
CAGAATTACCTATGCCTTCGTACGTATTTCTACCAATGACAGGTTGTCACATGGACGAAAAAGATGCGGCTTATGCCGCATTCGGGGCAAAATCGAGCGAGGGGATGGAGGGGGGAATGTGGGAGATCAGGAATCTGATCGACTCTTCCTCGTGATATCATCAAGTGTAATAATCCCTTCCCGGAGGGCGATCTTCGTCAGACCGGCGATATTCGCGACTCCGAGTTTCTTGGTGATATGCTCCTTGTGGGCGTGGACGGTCCGGAGAGAAACCGTGAGTCGTTCTGCAATGTCTTTCGTTGTCACGCCACTGACGATGAGCCTCAACACTTCCACCTCGCGGGTGGAGAGTTCCGACAACGGGTTTTTGGCGGAGTGCTTGCCAGGCTGCAATTCTTCCATCAGCACCTGGCCCGCCCCGGGACTGTAGTACACGCCGCCGGAACAAACCGTTTCAATGGCTTTCACCAGCTCCGAAGGGGGGGTATCTTTGAAGACGTACCCCTTCGCGCCCAACTTGGTCATATTGACGATGTACTCCCTGTTGTCGTGTGTCGTCAGGGCGAGAATCTTCGTCCTTGGGACGAACTTCACCACCAGCTTGGTTGCCTCCAGCCCGCTCATTTCCGGCATTTGGATATCCATGAGGACCACATCGGGTTGGAGCTTTCTGGCCAGTGCGACGGCCTCCCTGCCGTTCGAGGCCTCGCCGATCACCCGGATGGTACGGTTGGCGGCAAGGGCAAACTTGATCCCCTCACGAACGATCGGATGGTCGTCGGCAAGAAGGAGCGTGATCGGCTGCGTGATGCGTTTCTTGGCCATGGTGCGTCCTTCAGGGTGTTTGCCTGTTGAGGGGGATCTCGACCGCGATCTCCGTTCCTTTTCGCTGCCGCGAGGTAAGCTGGAACGACCCCCCAATAATCGACGCGCGTTCCTTCATATCCATTAATCCTATGCCGGGGGTTTGTTCTTTTTTTCTACTCCTGCTGCCGGTGGGAATTCCCTTCCCATTATCGCGAATGATTGCCTTGAACATCGATCCGTTCGCCGTGAAGTCAATGGTTACTTTTTTGGCCCGTGAGTGTTTCTCCACGTTGGTCAAGGCCTCCTGGATGATGCGGTAGACTGTCACCTCCACATCTTTGGGAAGAGGGTTGGCCGGATCGTGGGGGGTGAAGATCGTCTTGATGCCGGTCCGTTGTGCGAACTCTGCTGCGAGGTTCTTGACGGCTGAACCGAGTCCGAAATCGTCCAGGATGCTGGGGCGCAAGTTGTGGGAGATCCTCCGCACCTCGACCATGGCGTAGTCGAGCAGGGCTCTTCCCTTGAGGAAATTATCCCGCGCAATCTTCGATGTGAGCTTCGTGTTTTCCCGGGCAAACTCGATCCGGAACTTCCCCGAGGCGATAATCTGGTTCACGCCGTCGTGCAGCTCGCGGGCGACCCGGCGACGCTCCGCTTCCTGCGCGGCGAGAATCCGTTTGGAGAGGGTTCGCAACGTTTCCTCTGCCTCTTTCCTCTCGTCGATATTTTCTATCATCCCGAGGCCATAGAGGGGTTTGCCGTTGGATTCCCGCAACAGGCTCGCTGTAAGATGAGTCCAGACGACCTCGCCGTTCTTCCGGATGTATCGTTTTTCAACCCGGTAGAATGGTATCTCCCCCTTGATCAACTTTGTGGCGAGGCCGCGATCAGTCGCGAGGTCATCAGGGTGTGTGATATCCTGAAAGCTCTTTCCGATCAACTCGTGCGGTTCGTACCCGAGCATGGCGCCCAGGGCCACATTCACTTTCAGGATCCGGATGTCTGCGTCGACGAAGGACATGCCGATGGGTCCCTCCTCAAAGATCTTACGGAAGCGCTCCTCGCTCTCCCGCAGCGCGATTTCGCCAAGCTTTCGTTCGGTGATGTCCCTGTTGATCGTCATCAGGCCGACCACCTCGCCGGAGGGGTCAATCAGGGGCAACTTCGTTGTTAAAATACACCTTTCCAGATGACCCGTCCGCGGGTCAACACGCGAAAGCTCCTTGTTGAGGAATGATGTCCGCGTCCTGAGTAGTTCCTGTTCTTCCGCGAACTGCTCCTGCGCGAGCCCGGGCCGAACATAATCCAGGTCCGTTTTGCCGATAAGCTCCTCGGCGCTTGCTGCGCCGAGCGCATTCACCGCCCCCTGGTTGACGATGAGAAAGCGGCCGTGGGGGTCTTTCAAGGCGAATTCGTCCGGGAGGGCCTCCACCAATGTTCGCAGGAGGCGTCGCTCTTTTTCCAGCACCTCTCCGGCGTGTCTCCGCTCTGTTGTGTCGCGCCCCACGGATTGAATCTCCATGATCCGGCCGTGCTCGTCGAAGATGCCATGGTCCGTCCATTGCTGCCAGCGAACATCGCCGGAAGGGGTAACGACCATATGCTCGGTGGAAAGCACCGGCGTCTTGCTTGAAAGCGAACCAAGGTGAGCTTCGACCGTCTCACGATCACCCTTCAATGGGAACTCCTTGAAATTCTTCCCGATCAATTCATCGCGATCCTTCCTGAGGTAGCGGCAATACGCATCGTTGACGAACGTCAAGGTTCCGTCGGGCAGGAACCGGCAAATAAATTCCGTTTGATCTTCGACGACCGCCCGATACCGGTTTTCGCTTTCCCGGAGAGCCGCGTCCTGTTTTCGCTTCCGGCGAACGTAGGCGCCCCCCATCAGGATGAATGCAACACCGAACATTCCCATGGGGATGAGGAACGCGGGGTGCTCGAGCAGTCCCGGCTCGACGATGAATGAAACGGGGAAGCCCCCTTCGGAGAAGTTGCCATCGAGCCCTTTCGCCTGAACCACTACGCCGTGGCTTCCGGTGCGGAGGTCGGGGATCTGGACTTCACGGGCTGTGTTCCACACCGACCACGGACCGTTATCGATCTTATAGCGGGTCTCGATCTTGTCCGGTTCGATCTCTCCCCACGAGGAGTAAGCCTGCCAACGTGCCAACGCATGGTTTCCCTCGATCACCGGTTTGGAGAGTTCAACGAGAGGAGGAGGGGACACCTCGGTTCGGTTGAGAATGCTGACTCCGCTCCCGGAACTGCCGATATACACCTTGTCCTCCAACGGAAGGATTTCCCACAAGCGCATCGTCTGCAGTCCGCTATTCGTGGTATAAGAAGAGAAAACTCCGTTTGCATACGTCGATAACCCTTCCCGCGTCGAGATCCAGAGCGTGTTGAAGCGATCCACCTTCAGGTCCCAGATCGCCGGACTAATGAGCCCGTCATTGACTGTCAGGAAGCGCGGTTCTTTGTTTCCATCGATCATACCGAGCCCTGTGTGCTGGTCAGTGAACCAGACGATGCCCTGCCGGTCGATCGCCAGAGCCGGAACGCGACTGGTGGCGGGGAGCCCGTGACCCGGGGTCCAGTGTTTCCACGAACCAGCCTTCCACCGGCTCAAGCCGGCATAGGTCGCAAACCACAAGGATCCATCGGGGTGTTCGGCAAAGCCGTACATCCTGCCGCTGATCATACCTTCTTCCACTCCCCAACGAACGAAGGATGTGCCGTCATACGCGAAGGCCCCCGGCTGGTTCGTCAGGTCCGCATAGTTCGTCCCCATTCCCATAAACCAGAGGCGCCCGCTTCGGTCCTTGTGAATCTTGTGGATTCGGGGCGCGTCAAGTCCTTCGTTGCGACCGAAATGTTTCCACTGGCGGCCGTCCCATCGGTATGCTCCCTCAAAGGAAGCTCCGCTGCAAATCCAAATATTCCCGGCGTCGTCCTCGATAATCCCCGTCACGAGGTTCAGCGGCTTTCCAAGTACGCGGTCAATCCACTGGACCGACCCGTCGGGTTTGCGAATCTCAACACCCCGCATAGTCCCAAGCCAGATGGAGCCATCCGATGTCCTGTACAAATCGTGGACAGAATTGCGCAGGTCGGGAAACGGGTGCCGCCAGGCCGTCCATCGCCGGGATGAGTGCCGGTGGAGGAATAATCCCCGCCCGGTTCCGACCCAAAGATCGCCGTTTGTACGGAACTTGAGAACCTGGATGTTCGTCATTTGAGAAGGAAGGGGAAAGAAATCCTTCCAGGCGCCGCTCGAGTGGGTCCGCACCTCCCCGGATTCGTAGGCCACGATGGGGTTGTTGTGAGGATCGAACTCAATCGACTGGACGAGCGACAGCCGTTCCGTTGTACTTCGCCGTGGCGACCCGTCGCCGGTCCATTCCCAGAGTCCTTGTTGGTCGGCAGGGAGGACGACGCTCGCGATCCCGAATCCCTTCGTATTCTGTACAATGGACTTGATCGCAAAATAAAACTCTCCGTACTCCATGACCTTCTTCCACGAAGTCTGCCGGAGTCGGTACAGCCCTTTCGTCGTATTGAGCCAGATATCCCCGTTCTCCGTTTTCCAAAGGTTTGGGTTTCCATCAGAAAGCAGTTCGTCCCCTTCGGGGTGAGGAAAGGGATGGAGGGTCGTCCCATCAAACGTCCAAAGTCCTTTCCGCGTGTACAGCAGGATCAAAGAATCCTGGAGGGGGACGATGGAAAAGACAGTCTCCTCTTTTCCCTCAAGGCTCAATGGAACGGCGCTCATGCTCCCCCTCGAGGCGCGGTACAGACGGTTCCCCATCAAAGCAAGAATCTCTTCCTGACCGTACGGAACCATGATCGTTGCCGGGAGCGGAGGAGCTCCATCACCCTGGACCGACCGCCAGCGATACCCATCGTACCATGCGAGACCGTTGCGTGTTGCAGCCCATGGTGTGCCGTCCCGTCCTTCGGTGATAGCTGAGACGTTGTTGTCGGGAAGTCCCGATTCCGTTGTGAAGAGTACCCAACGCCACGGCTCGAACATCGTTTCCGTTTGTGCCTGAACCGAGAGGATGGGTAACGTGATCTGGAGCCAAAAAAGAGTCACTCGCAAAAAATCGTGCGGTGCGAACGGGAGGGAATTTCCTCTGATCATGGGAAAACCTCAGGGGACGTGCCTGGAATGAATGGTTGGCCGGGGGTGCCTGGACTGTGCGTGTGTAAGCTTAACAAACTTCAAGGAGAACAGCAACCGGCAAGGGTGTAACGGGGGGCGCGCGAATGGGTCTGAGACGGGGCTATCGCCGTGCGCTGAATTTTTTCCGCCTGTTGCGGATATAATCAACGAAAATGAACTCGCCGAGGTTGTTGAGCGAGGAATAGTAAGCCCGCCCCTGGTTGGCCTTGGTGAACTCCTCGACGAAATTAATGAGGTAGGGGTCGCGGGCAACCATAAAGGTGCTGACCGCAATCTTCTCCCTCCTGCATTGAACCGCCTCGTCGAGCGTCTTGTTAACGATTCGTGGATCGAGGCCGAAGGAATTCTTATAGAGTCTGCCCGCGTCGTCGATCATGGCAGAGGGCTTTCCATCGGTGACCATAAAAATTTGTTTGTTGACGTTCCCTTTGCGCCGCAGGAGACTACGGGCGAGCTGCAGCCCTGCACGCGTATTGGTGTGATACGGTCCGACGTTGAGGAAGGGGAGTTCGTTCAGGCTGACGATCTTTGCATCGTCACCGAAGACGACCAGCGCCAAAAAATCTTTCGGGAACCGTGTTTGAATCAACTCGGTAAGGGCAAGAGCAACCTGTTTTGCAGGGGTAATGCGGTCTTCACCGTAAAGGATCATACTGTGACTGATATCCAGCATGAGAACGGTGGCGCACGTTGTCGCATGCTCCGTTTCGTAGACTTCCAGGTCCTCTTCCCGAAGTGAGAAACTCTCGATGCCGTCCCGTTTGAACGCATTCGTCAGCGTGGAGGTAAGGTCGATGTTCGTGGGAAGGTCGCCGAATGTCCATTTCTTTGTCTCCCCGAGCCGGTCCGTTCCGTTACCGGTATAGGAGGTGTCGTGGGTCCCGTCGGGAGCCTTTTTGAGGGAAGTGAAGATCTGGCGCAGAGCGTCCTGCCGGATGCGCTGAACTCCTTTGGTCGTCAGGAGGAGCACATCCTTCGCATCCTCAATGATCCCCTGCTCCTTGAGTTTGTTGATAAGGTCCTCCATGGAGAGCGAGGGATCAAGCAGACCGTACTGGTCTGCGAGCTGGCGCAGCCAGTCGAGCGCCTCATCGACGTCGCCGCTTGTCTGGATCAGCAAGTAGCTGAACAACGACATCAGCGCCTGCATTCTCTGCTCGTCGGTCATCGACGCGGCAGTCCATTGTGAATACCTCAACCGCATGGCGGAACTCCAGGGAGTGGAGGTGAGTCCATGGTGTTCTTCCCCGGCTCCAGAAGTAGTTCGGAGTGTGTTTTAATCCTCATCCTCGATTCCTTTTCCCCGTCCGGTGAAGATACTCCCGACGAGGTCCCGGTATGATATTCTGCTGTCAAGCTCCTCTTTTGCGATTCGAGAGGATTGATGCAAGCCATCCAACACGAATTCCATGGCTGAAGCCAGCTCGTAGATATCGGATTCGGCAATCTTGAGATGCTTTCTGGTAAACTCACGCAGGCCCTTCACCTGGTCCAGCACTCCAAGATATTCATCGAGCGGCATCTCATCGGCGATCTCGACGGTATTCCCCGCCTCGAACCAGCCGACGATCTTCGCATATTCCAGATTGTCCTGTTGTCGCGTTTCACCCTGCTGCTGGCGCGGGTGGCGCTTCAATGGGTCGGGGAAGTACCGCTTAAAGATCTCCTTCACGGCCTTTCCCACAAGCGCCTTGCTGACCTTGGTGGATCCTTCCTGTTCCCCCTCGAACACCAGTTCCACTTTGCCTGTCATACCGGGGAGGGCATACTGCAAGTCGACGATGCGCGGGACCACGCGTCGTTCGCCCAGGACTATGGCTCTCCGTTCGGCGTTGCTGACAAGGTTTTCCATTGTCGAGATCGTCAAACGTGCACTGACTCCGGATTTCTGATCCACAAACTCGCTTTTCCGCGCCTCAAAGGCGGCCTGCTCAACGATCTCCTTGAAATAGGAGGGGATGATGATCTCCCGTCCGTCCCGCTCCAGCCACGCCTCCTGCCCGGTGATCCGGATCGCATCCTCGATCGTCCGGGGGTAGTGTGTCATGATCTGCGAGTCGATCCGGTCCTTGAGCGGAGTGATCAGGTTGCCGCGGTTTGTGTAATCTTCGGGATTCGCCGTGAAGACGATCAATACGTCCAGGGGAATACGGACATTAAAGCCGCGGATCTGGATGTCCTTTTCCTCCATGATATTAAAGAGGCCGACCTGGATGCGCGGTTGGAGGTCCGGAAGTTCGTTGATTGCGAAGATGCCCCGGTTCGTGCGCGGGATAATCCCGAAATGAATGGCGCCTTCGTGGGAGTAGTGAAGTCGTTGTGCCGCGGCTTTGATCGGGTCGATGTCGCCGATCAGGTCGGCGATGGTCACATCCGGAGTTGCGAGCTTTTCCCCAAACCTCCTCTCGCGCGGGAGCCACTCGATCTCAACCTCCTCACCCAGTTCCGTCACGAGATCGGTGCAATGCTTGCAGACGGGGCGGTACGGGTTGTCGTTGATCTCGCACCCCTTAACGAAAGGGATGTATTCGTCGAGGAAGGAGGGGAGCATCCGCACGATGCGGGATTTGGCCTGCCCTCGCAACCCCAGCAACAGGATGTCATGCCGGGCAAGGATCGCGTTGGTCAGGGAAGGGATGACCGTTTGATCGTATCCGATGATCCCCGGGAACAGCGGCTCCTTGTTTTGAAGCTTGCGGATGACATTGTTGCGGATTTCATCCTTCACTGGCCGGACGGTATATCCGCTCCGGCGCAACTCTCCGATCGTTCTTGCCATCACCATGCGTTTTCAATCTCCTTTGCGCCCAATATAGGATGTAGGCTTGAGGAAAGCAATCAGCGGTCAGC
>DKJQ01000208.1 GCA_002454845.1 Ignavibacteria bacterium UBA6688 | reverse complement strand
TCGGCACGTAGGCGTGTGCCTCGGTGTGTTATCGGTGGTTATAAAAAATCTTTCGGAACCGGGGGCGGGATCACTTCCCCAACGCCAACGCCTCGGCAATCTGCACCGCATTGGTTGCTGCCCCCTTCCGGATATTATCCGAAACAATCCACAGGTTGATTCCGTTCGCGACTGTTTGATCGGCCCGGATACGCCCGACAAAGACCTCATCTCTTTCATACGCGTTGATCGGCATCGGGTAGACATTGCTCTTCGGGTCGTCCTGGACGATCACTCCGGGCGCTTTTGCCAGGATCTCCCGGACTTCGGCCGGTGTGACTTTTTTCTCGAACTCGATGTTCACCGACTCGCTATGTCCGCCAATCACCGGAACCCGGACGGTCGTTGCGGTCACCTTGATCGGTTCCCCCATGATCTTCTGCGTTTCCTTCATCATCTTCACCTCCTCTTTGGTGTAGCCGTCATCAAAGAAGATGTCGATGTGCGGCAGGCAGTTGAAAGCGATCCTGTGCGGAAATTTCATCTCTTTCGGAGTGCGGCCCGCGAGTTCGTCCTGAAGCTGAACCACCGCTTTGACCCCCGCACCCGTCACCGACTGGTACGTGGAAACAACGACGCGCTTGATCTTGAACCGGTCATGCAGTGGTTTCAGAACGACCACCATCTGGATGGTGGAACAATTCGGATTGGCAATGATCCCCTTGTGTTTGAAGATCTGCCGGCGGTTGACTTCCGGGACCACCAGGGGAACTCCTTCCTCCATGCGGAAGGCACTGCTGTTGTCAATCACGACTGCCCCATGCCTGACAGCGATGGGGGCAAACTCCTTGCTGACCGTCGCCCCTGCGGAAAACAGGGCATACTCAATGTTCTTGAATTTCTCCGGCTCCAGTTTCTGCACCGGGACTGGTTTCCCATTAAATGAAATCTCCTTGCCCGCCGATCGTTCGGTCGCCAGAAGAATAAGCCGGTTGACCGGGAAGGCCCGTTGCTCGAGAACCTTCACCATCGCACGACCGACCATGCCGGTCGCACCAACCACCGCGACATCATGAAGCTTCATGCCAGTACACCCCTCCTGAGGTTCGTGGTTAAAACAACTGATCCAGAGTTTGTCGTTCGCGGATGACCCGGACTTTCTCTCCGTTCACCAGAATTTCCGCTGGTCTGGGCCGCGCATTGTAATTTGAGGTATTGACATACCCGTAGGCCCCCGTCGTCATGATTGCAAGGTGATCGTTCCGTTTGACCTTCGCCAGCATGCGGTCCCTGGCGAAAAAGTCGCCTGTCTCGCAAATCGGTCCGACGACATCCACCTTGTCATGCTCATACGTGGTGATTTTCACCGGGACAATCTGGTGGTAGGCATCGTAGAGCGCGGGCCGCAACAAGTCGTTCATCCCGCCGTCCACGATGACAAATTTCTTCAAGCCGTTTTCCTTGGTGTAGAGGACGGTTGTCAGCAAGACGCCTGCGTCCGCCACAATGGATCGACCCGGCTCAAGCCAGAGCGAGCACCCGGTTTCCTTCAGGGTCGGAAGGACCGCTCTTACAAAATCCCCCGGCGGGGGAGGAATGGCCCCCGGATTTTCATGCGGCAGGCCCTCATGGAACAAGGCGTTGGAATACTGGACCCCGATCCCTCCGCCAAAATCGATATGCTGCAGTATGATCCCGGCCTCGCGGAGTTTCGCAACGAGTCCGGCCACAAATCCCGCTGCCTCCACAAATGGTTCAACTTTCACGATCTGGGAACCGATGTGCGTGTGGATGCCGACCACCTCAATCCCGGGCAGCCCCGCAGCGTACTGGAATACAGCCATGGCTTCCCCTGCGCTGATCCCAAACTTGTTTTCCTTCAGCCCCGTGGTGATGTACGGGTGGCTCTGGGCATCGATATCAGGATTGATCCGCAAGCCGATGCGGGCCTTCTTCCCAAGGCGCGCTGCCACCAACGAGATTAACTGCAGTTCCTGGGTCGATTCTGCATTGAAAACGAAAATACTACTGTTGAGCGCATACTCGATTTCATCCTCCCGCTTGCCCACGCCTGCAAACGCGATCCGTCCGGGTGCGAATCCGGCTTTCAGCGCAAGATACAACTCCCCGGCCGAAACGACATCGGCTCCCGCCCCCTCCTGCGCCAGCAAAGTGAGGATCGCGGGATTGGAGTTCGCTTTCAGCGCATAACATACCGTGTGATCGGTTCCTGTCAGGGGAGCCTCGACCGCGCGGAAGTTATCGACAATTTGATTCTTGCTGTACACATAGAGCGGCGTTCCGAACTCCTGAGCGAGCTCGCTCACGGGGACCTCTTCACACCATAACTCCTGTTCCTGATATCGAAAGTACTGCACGTTGATCTCCCTTGTCTACTGCGAATTCAGATAGCCGAGCAATGCGTCCGTCAGCTTTTGGGGTCCGAACCGGAACGCATCGACCGCCGGCAGGCCGGTTTCCCGCGTAATCTTCCCGGCAATCTCCTGTGACTCCTCATCCGTCAATCCGACAGAATTGATCCCGATCCCGACCACCTTCGTTTCCTTATAAAACCTGACCAGTTCTTCATGCATCCGGGCAATCCGCTGCAGGTCCGGCAGGGTAAATCCATAATCGTCTTTGATGCGCGTTGGTTGATGACAGAGGATCATCGCGTCGGGCATTGTGCCATGGATCAGTCCCAGGGTGACACCGGAGTATCCCATATGGGTCAGAGCTCCCTGCCCCTCCACGAGAATATAGTCAAACCCTTCCTTCACCGACTGATCGATCTCCCGCTCCACTGCCCCGGCGATGTAATCACTGATGATGGAGTCAACGGCAATGCCACGACCCTGGATGAGCATCCCCGTTTGTCCGGTTGCAACGAAATCGGACTTCAACCCGCGCTGCCGGAGGTCCTTATGGACTTCGAGGATCGTGGTCATCTTGCCGATATTACAATCCGTGCCGACCGTGAGAATGATCTTCGATTTCCATTCCCGGAAGGCTCCGCGCGCGACGATTTCCGATTCAGGCGGAATCTTACGGTAATCCGTTATCCCAACGCCGCACTCCTGCGCCAGTCGCGCAAGCTCCGGGTCATCGGAGAGGATGGTATGCAACCCGCTCAGAATGTGAAGCCCGGCCCTGAGTGTTTGTTGAATCGTCTCGCGCCAATCGGCGGGAAGCTGCCCTCCCGCCGGGGCGATTCCGATGAGAAGATGCGTTGGGTTGAATTTTAATCCTTCCTCCAGGCTCGCGACCACCGGGAGGTCGCCGCCGTACCCCAGAACTTGCTGGGACGTCATGCCGGCCTTCGTGCTGTCGATGACGGCAACAATCTGGTGCGGCAGATACACGATCGCCCCATTGGCGGTCTTGGATTTCAGGGGACTGAATTTTCCCTCCGCGAGTATCAGAATGCGACGTTGGTCTGTACTCATGCAAGAAGATCAATCAGGAGACGGTAGGGAACGATCAATCCACGGACAATGGAGAGAATAAGGTCCCGAAACAATTCCACCCTCATCAGGAGCAATATGGCGATAATCCCGAAGAAGCCGACTTGCCGGTAGCGGTTTCCGAGCTCGACCGGGAGCAGGGACGCCAGGACGTGCGAACCGTCCAGCGGCGGTACAGGGATCAGGTTGAAAACGGCAAGAAAGATATTCAACGTGATGCCCCCCAGAAACATCGCGTTCACAAACCCCACAACCGTCCGCTCAAACCCCTCCGGGATATCCTGCACGGGACCGAACAATTTCAGGGTGAGGACATAGAGCAATGCACAACCGATCGCAACAATCAGGTTGGAAACGGGGCCGGCGGCAGAGACAAGGATATCATCACGCCGGAAATGTTTGAAATACATTGGATTGACAGGCACCGGTTTTGCCCAGGCAATGAAGACGGCTCCGGCAGCAAGATACGACATCACCGGAACAAGGATCGATCCGAAGAGGTCGATGTGCGGAATCGGGTTGAGCGTGAGCCTCCCCTGATCGCGGGCGGTCGGGTCTCCAAGCTTCAACGCGGTCAGCCCATGGGCCACCTCATGGACGACAATGGAGAAAATGAGAATGGGGAAAATTGGCAGGTATTCCACGAAATTTCGGAAAATGGTGTTCTTGGATAAAAAAAATCCCCCGGGAGTCAACCCGCCGCAGGCGGGCCCGACCGCTGTTGAAGCGGACAAGTCCGCACGAGGCGGATGTGCTAAACCTGCGGGAGAGTGACTCTACAGGGTAGCAAAAAAAAGGAAGAAACTCAAGTAATGGAATAGGGGGGTAGTGTCCTCTTTTGAGCT
>DKJQ01000106.1 GCA_002454845.1 Ignavibacteria bacterium UBA6688 | reverse complement strand
TGGTTAGAGCGCTACCTTGACATGGTAGAGGTCATAGGTTCGAGTCCTATAGGGCCCACATCGGTTTCATCATGTTGAAAGACTGAGCGAGTACCGAATCGGAGAGTATCTCCGATTTTTTTATCTCAAGAGGATGGCGCTTATTAAGATTACATTTCCGGACGGTACTGTTAAAGAGTTTGAACAAGGGAGTACGGGCAAGCAGGTCGCAGAGCATATCAGCAAAGGACTCGCCCGGGAAGCCCTGGCTGTTGAGGTAAACGGCGAAGTGTGGGATCTTGGACGACCGATCGCCGCCGACTCATCGCTGAAGATTCTCAAGTGGGGCGACGATGGAGGGAAGTACGCGTTCTGGCACAGCTCCGCGCACCTGATGGCAGAAGCCATCGAAGCGCTTTATCCCGGGACGAAGTTCGGAATCGGACCGCCGATCGAGAACGGTTTTTACTATGATATCGACATGGGCGATCATACCCTCACCGGTGAAGATCTGCTCAGGATCGAAAAAACGATGGTTGAGTTGGGTGGTCGCGATGTGCCGTATGTCCGCGAGGAAAAATCCTGGGATGAGGCCGTCGCGTATTTTACGAAGAAAGGTGACCCATACAAGCTCGAGTTGCTGCAGGACTTGAAGGGCCAAACGATCACCTTCTACCACCAGGGAAACTTCACCGATTTGTGTTATGGTCCGCACATCCCTTCCACCGGACGCATCAAGGCGATCAAGCTCCTCAGCATCGCCGGAGCGTACTGGAGGGGGAGTGAAAAGAACAAGATGCTTCAACGCATCTATGGGGCGACCTTCCCCACGGCAAAGGAGTTGGAGGTGCACCTCTTCAGGCTCGAAGAGGCAAAGCGCAGGGACCATCGAAAACTGGGACAGGAACTGGAACTGTTCCATCTGAGTCCCGCTGTCGGAAGCGGACTGCCCATGTGGCTTCCGAAAGGGACCGTGATTCGGGAAACACTCATAGATTTCCTGAAGAACGAACAACGCAAGCGCGGTTATGTCGGGGTGATAACGCCCCATATAGGCAATCTGGAGCTCTACAAAACATCGGGGCACTATCCGTATTATAAGGATTCACAGTTTCCCCCGATCGTGCTTGAGAATGGGGAAGCGTTCCTGCTGAAGCCGATGAATTGTCCCCATCATCACCAGATCTACATGTCAAAACCTCGCTCGTATCGTGACTTGCCGATCCGTTTGGCGGAGTTCGGGACCGTTTACCGGTATGAGCAGTCGGGGGAGATGAATGGTCTGACTCGTGTGAGGGGATTTACACAAGATGATGCGCATATCTATTGTCGCCACGACCAGGTGAAGCAGGAGATCCGAACCACGGTCGAACTGACCCAGTTGGTGTTCGAGACCTTTGGCATGGAAGTGCGCACGCGGCTTTCGTACCGGGATGACAAGAATGTTGACAAGTACGGAGGTGATGCGGCATTCTGGGACCGGGCGCAGCGCGAAATCAAGGAAGTAGCCGACGAAATGAAACTGAACTACTTCGTCGGTATCGGAGAGGCGTCGTTCTACGGTCCGAAGATCGACTTTATGATCAAGGATGTTATCGGACGGACCTGGCAATTGGGCACCGTCCAGGTTGATTATGTGATGCCAGAGCGATTCCAGCTTGAATATACCGGGACCGATGGCCAGAAACACCGTCCCGTCATTATTCATCGTGCCCCCTTCGGTTCCATGGAGCGCTTTGTCGGCATCCTGATCGAACATTTCGCCGGTGAATTCCCGCTCTGGATTGCCCCCGTGCAGGCAGCGGTCCTTCCGATTACCGATGCACACCGGGAGTACGCCGCGCAGGTGTATGACCAGCTGACGGAGGGGGGAGTCCGATGCGAAATGGACGACCGCAATGAAAAAATCGGATATAAAATCCGTGATTGGGAAACCAAGAAGGTTCCCTACATGTTGGTCGTAGGGGAAAAGGAAAAGCAGAGCAACACCGTCGCCGTTCGCCGGCACAGGAAAGGCGATCTGGGCGCCATGACGAGGGAAGCGTTCCTAGCGAAGACCCTCGAGGCGATTCACACGAAATCTCTAACGGAATAGGAGGGCATCCCATTAAGCAGCAACGCGCGCGTATCAACACGGAAATCCGGGCTCCGCAGGTTCGACTCATCGACGAGGAGGGACAGCAGGTTGGCGTGACCGGCACGAAGGAAGCACAGAAAATGGCTCTTGATAAGGGATTGGACCTTATCGAGATTGTCCCAACCGCCGATCCTCCGGTCTGCAAAATCATGGATTTCGGGAAGTACAAGTATGAGATTGCCAAGAAGGAAAAATTGCAGAAGAAGCACCAGCATGTAACGCTGGTGAAGGAGATTCGTTTCCATCCGAATACCGATACGCATGATTTCGATTTCAAAGTGCGGCATGCGCGTGCCTTCATTGAAGAGGGGCACAAGGTGAAAGCGACGGTAGTATTTAAGGGGCGAGAGATCACGTATCAGGATCAGGGGAGGAGCCTCCTGGAGCGGTTTACGGAGAAGTTGGCTGATGTGGCGAAACTTGATTCCCCCGCGAAGATGGAGGGCCGTCAGATGATCGTCTACTATGTGGCCGACAAGGCGAAGAAGAAAACGGGAGAGAGTAGCAAACAATCACAAGAACAACCATAACGGAGTCGGACGATGCCGAAAATGAAGAGCAGGCGGCGGGCTTTGAAAAGCTATAAAGTGACAGCATCGGGAAAAATCAAGAGACACAAAGCCTTTCGCAGTCACATCCTGACGTCGAAATCGACCAAGCGAAAACGACACTTGCGCAAATCGACGCTTGTCTCAAAGACGGAAGCATACAAAGTAAAACGATTCTTATTGGTTTAATTTGAAGGAAACGAAGCATGCCACGTTCACAAAACAAAGTCGCCGGGCACCGGCGGAGGAAGAAACTCCTCGATCAAGCCAAGGGTTACTGGGGCGGTCGCAGCAAAGTTTATACCGTTGCGAAGCACCACGTTGAAAAAGCGCTGACCCACGCCTATAAGGATCGGCGGGCAAAGAAACGCCTGTTCCGCGGTCTATGGATTACCAGGATTAACGCTGCGGCCCGCACGAACGGCACCACGTATTCCAAGTTGATTGCTGGACTGGATAAGAAATCCATCGGCATCAACCGGAAAGTACTGGCCCACCTCGCGGCAACAAATCCTCAGGCATTTGCCGAAGTCGTCAAGTTCGCAACGGCGTAGCTGGAATCTTCCTGTCAACCTGGGTTTCCAGGCCGCTTGAGTCCTCAAGAGCGTGCCCGGAAGGTTGCTGGGAAGATTTCTGCTTTCTGGTCCTCCGCACATGGAAACCATGACCGAGCACATCGAATCAGTCAAACAAGACTTCGCCCTCGACCTTGAAGCCGCGACGACGCGCGAACACCTGGAGCAGGTTCGCATCAGGTATCTCGCGAGGAACGGCCTGATCGCCGGGTTGTTTGAGGAGATGAAGTCTCTTCCGCCGGAGGAGAAACCGCGCATGGGAAGACTGTTGAACTCCCTGAAGGCGGAACTCACAGAAGGCTTCGAGAGGAAAAGCACCGCTCAGGAGAGTGCCGGGGCGAGGAGCGGCGCAATCGATCAGACCCTGCCGGGAAGGCCGCGGCCGTTGGGCAGCAAACACCCTCTCATGCAAACGATCGATGAGATCAGTCAGATTTTCCGTTCCATGGGATTCTCTTCGGCCTATGGTCCCGAGATCGAAACCGACTACTACAATTTCGGAGCCCTCAATTTTCCTCCGGATCATCCTGCGAGAGATATGCAGGATACGTTCTTCCTCTCTCCCTTGAAGAACGTCCTCCTTCGCACTCATACCTCCCCGGTACAGATTCGAACGATGGAGGGCCAACGCCCTCCGGTCCGGGAGATCATGCCCGGACGGGTCTATCGCAATGAGGCGGTCAGTGCCCGGAGTCTGGTGAGCTTTCATCAGGTGGAGGGACTGTATGTCGATAAAGGAGTGACGTTTAGCGATCTCAAGGGGACCCTGGTCGCGTTCGCGAGGCAATTTTACGGGAATGATGTCCGGTACAAGTTTCGCCCGACGTTCTTCCCGTTCACCGAACCCAGTGCCGATATGTACATTTCTTGTTTCCTCTGTCACGGAAAAGGGTGCAGAATGTGCAAGCAGAACGGCTGGCTGGAAATCCTTGGTTCCGGGATGGTCCATCCAAACCTCTTCAAGAACGTGGGGTACGATCCGGAGCAATACACCGGGTTTGCCTTCGGCATGGGGATCGAGCGCATCGCATCCCTGCGCTATGGGGTGGATGATATACGTATGTTCTACGAAAACGATGTTCGTTTTCTAAGACAGTTTTGATCTGAGCATTCCATGAAAATCTCCCATCGCTGGTTACAGGAATACATAACGCTCCCCCTGCCTCCGGACCGGTTGGCCGACGGGTTCTCCATGCTGGGGCTTGAGGTGGAGCGCTATGAAGATCTTGCCGCCCGGTACAAGGGGTTTGTCGTCGGCGAGGTCGTGGCGAAGGAAAAGCATCCCCGGGCAGACAGGCTGACTGTCTGCAGAGTGACGGTGGGGAAGGAACCTCTCCAAATCATTTGCGGCGCCCCAAACGTTGCGGTGGGGCAAAAAGTTGCAGTCGGGCTCCCCGGGGCGGTGGTTCCCCGGAACCAGCATGATCCGACCGGAGCCCCCTTTACATTGACACAAGCCATGATCCGCGGTGTGGAATCTTTCGGGATGATCTGTTCGGAATACGAGCTTGGTCTCGGGGAGAACGCGGACGGAATTCTGGTGCTGGAGAAGAAGGCCAGGGTGGGGACGAACCTCGCGCGGCACTTGGGGATGGATGATGTGGTCTATGAAATGGAAGTGACCGCGAACCGCGGCGATTGGATGAGCCACATCGGTGTCGCCCGGGAAGCGCAGGCGATCGTCCCTGGGAAAGCCTCCTTGCCGCGCTTGAAGATTCGTGACATCGCCCGGCGAACCTCTTCCCGCGCGAAGGTGAAAGTCCTGGATACAAAGAAGTGTCGTCGCTATGTCGCGCGCGTCGTGCAAGGAGTGGCGGTCGGGCCCTCGCCCGCATGGTTGCAGCACCGCCTTGCCATCGTCGGTATTCGGCCCATCAACGCCGTCGTGGACATCACCAACATGGTGATGATGGAGACCGGCCAGCCGATCCACGCATTCGACTATGATCTTCTTGCGAAGCACACCGTCGTCGTGCGATGTGCTTCAGAAGGGGAGAAGTTCACAACGCTGGACGGGAAGGAACGAGCCCTCCGGCCTGACATTCTGATGATCTGTGATGGGGAAAAACCGGTGGCAATCGCCGGAGTGATGGGTGGACAGAATTCGGAAATATCGGAAAAGACCACTACGATCCTCATCGAGAGTGCGAACTTTGAACCGAATAACGTTCGTCGAACGGCGAAGTTCCTGGGAATGTCGACTGATGCCTCTCAACGTTTCGAGCGGGGGGTTGATATCTCCATGGCCGCCTACGCCGCAGATCGTGTCGCCCAACTGGTACAGGAACTCATCGGCGGGGAGATTTTAAAAGAGCGCATAGATGTCTATCCGAAGAAAATCCAACCCCCGAAGATCACCCTGCGGGTGTCCCGCTCCAATGCTCTTCTTGGAACCTCGATGTCGAAGAAGGAAATCATCTCCTTTCTCCGGCGACTTGAGATCCGGGCAGTCAAACAGATGAAGGATGTAGTAGTCTTTGCCGTTCCCGGATTCAGGACGGACCTGACAGAAGAGGTCGATTTGATCGAGGAAGTTGCGCGCGTCTTTGGGTATAACAATATCGAGACGAAAACGAGAACCACTGTCGATTTCTCGAAACCACTCAATCTGCTGTCCCTTCAGGATAGCCTCCGGGAGTTTCTGGTTGGTGCCGGCTGGAATGAGATGGTCACCATGAGTTTGCAGGAAAACCACGCCTGGCACCCCAGCGGCGATCGGCCGGTCCAGGTGTCGAATCCGGTCAGCGCGGATGCCTCGGGGTTAAGGACGAGCCTTCTCCCGGGAGCACTGGGAGTTGCCGGGCATAACATCTCCCACGGCACCAAAGACCTCCGGCTGTTCGAAATTGGTCATGTCTTTTCTGCACGGAAGGATGGGAATGCTGAATCTCTGGAGGGGTATAACGAGGAAGAACGGTTGATTTTGCTCCTTTCAGGGAATACCTCTCCGTCAATTTATGGATCGAGAGGCGGAAAGGTTGACTT
>DKJQ01000279.1 GCA_002454845.1 Ignavibacteria bacterium UBA6688 | reverse complement strand
TCGACAACTACGCTCACGTCTCAGAGGCCGGGAAGTGGATTCTTGCCTTCTGCATGCTGGTAGGCAGGTTGGAAATCTTTACTGTTTTTGTGCTCTTCAGCAGAGCCTTTTGGAGAGCGTGAGATGGCGCCGCCCGCATGTGAAGAAGGAGATATTGAGAGGGGGAAAAGGGCGAAGGAGGGTGTGGTCAGCCGCGTTGCCTTTTCATGAACCAAGCCGTGTCAACAAAATCCATCCTTTCATTGTAGACCAACCAACGCCTCTCGCCAGACCCGTCATGATCGACAAGTGTTCCAAACAAATATTGTGGGCTTCACTCGCAGGGTTGGTGTGTTTGTGTAACGGTTTTTCCCAAGTCAACAGAGTGCAGTTTGAGAGGCTTTCGATGGAGCGAGGTCTTTCGCACAACACCATTCGTTCGATTATTCAGGACCAAAGGGGTTTTCTTTGGATTGGAACGACCGCGGGCTTGAATCGTTACGATGGTTATTCATTCGAAGTATTCCGGACCTCGCAGGGTGATTCCAATTCGCTTGCTGACAACCTTATTGAAAGCATGTGTGCGGACAGTGAAGGGAACATTTGGATTGGAACCCTCGCAGGGGGGCTGCACAAGTTTGATCCACAACTTGAGAAGATGACGCGTTTTCGCACGAACGGAAACCAACAGACAAGTCTTTCGTCAAATTCCATTTATTGTGTCTACCAGGATAAGAAGGGGATAATTTGGGTGGGTACCGATGATCAGGGGCTCAAACGATTCGATCCGGAATCAGGAGAATTCGTTCAATATGTGCATGACTCAACTTATTCTCAAAGCATTGCTCATGACCGTGTGGGTGCCATTCTTGAAGATCGTTACGGGGATCTCTGGATCGGTACGCGGGGAGGGTTGGATAAGTTTGATCGGGAATCGGGAACAATCAAGCATTATCACCATGACCCCAATAATTCAAGGAGTTTAAGCAGTGATGTAGTCATCTCATTGTGTGAGGATAGGAACGGAGATCTCTGGGTGGGGACCGCGCAGGGAGGTGTGAATAGGTATTCAAGAGAGAACGACGAGTTCAAGCGATACAAACATGACCCCAGCGATCCAACAAGTCTCAGCGGTAACACGACAAACAGGATCCTTTGTGACAAGGACGGTACGCTCTGGTTTGGTAACTGGAAAGACGGACTCGATCGACTTGAATACGATACCCGCGGTCGGCCCCGATTTGTCCATTACACGCACGACCCGGATGATCCGAAAAGCATCAGCGACACACAAATACGATCGCTCGCTGAGGACAGCGCCGGCAATCTCTGGGTCGGGACGGAGTTTGGCCTCAATAAATACTCACCGCTGAAATCACAATTTACCGTTTTTCCACCTCCGCCCGCCCAGAGCAAAGGATACCGGGGAAACATTGTGATTTCGATCTTCGAAGATCGTTCAGGAACAATCTGGACGGGGACGACAAGTGGCGGGGTGTACACGTTCAACCGGAACACCGGGAAATACTCTCTCCATACTGAACTCCCTCATCCGCGCGGCGGAACGCCGAACGTTTCAAGTATGACGATCTTCGAAGATCGTGACAAAACATTGTGGATCGGGACGTGGGAGCGGGGCCTGTTCAGTCTGGATAGAACACGGCAGGTCCTGAAAAGTTACGCATATCCGGCCAAGAGGCCATCCGACGTCCAATTTCACATGATTCACACAGTCCGGGAGGATTCATCAGGACGACTGTTGGTTGCCACGGACGGAGGGCTTTTAACGTTGGACAGGCGTTCAGGGAGATTTGAAAAGATTTGGGTCGAAGCAGGAACAACCATGCATGTGGCGCGATCAAAGAACGTCTGGCTCCTGACGTGGAATCACGGCCTCATCAAACTGGATTCGACGCTTCGCGTTATAGCGCACTATAAGGGGGATCCGTCCGATCCAAAGACACTTGGTAATAATCGGGTCGCGACGGCCCATGAAGACCGCACCGGGAGGCTGTGGATCGGAACGCACGGAAGTGGATTGGAAACGGTGAACCAGGCGACCGGCGAATTTACCCGGTACACCACGGAAAATGGGTTATGCAGCGATGTCGTTTACGGAGTGCTGGAGGACAACCACGGCCGACTCTGGCTCAGCACGAAAAACGGACTTGCCCGTTTCGATCCTGAGACGCAGACAATCAAGAATTATACCGTGGAGGATGGTTTGCCATCGAATGAGTTCTATTGGTTTGCTTACTTTCGAAGCCGGAACGGTGAATTGTACTTCGGGACAACAAAGGGTATGGTAGTGTTCCATCCGGATAGCATTAAGGAGAACCAGTTCATTCCGCCCGTGGTTCTGACGTCGTTTCGAAACAACGACAAACCTGTGAAGCTCAATGAATGGATCGCGACGATCAAAGAAGTAACCCTCCTCCCTGAAGATCGGCACTTCGGATTCGAATTTGCCTCACTGGACTTTGCGATCCCGGAGAAGAACCAGTACGCATACAAACTCCAGGGTTTCGACCAGGATTGGATTTACATCGGGACGAGACGACAAGCAGGTTATACCAATCTGGATCCGGGAGAGTACACGTTCCGTGTCAAGGCAACAAACAGCGATGGATTGTGGAATGAGGGGGGGGCCTCCCTGAGGGTGGTTATCATTCCGCCATGGTGGCAAACCTGGTGGTTCCGTGCGTTTGCCGGAGCTATACTTGTAGCGGTCATGTATGGTGGATATCGGTTGCGTCTCCGGGTGGTTTTGCGTGAGGAACGCCTTCGAACAAAAATTGCACGCGACCTTCATGACGACCTTAGTGGAACACTCAGTAGCATCTCTTTTTATGCCGAAGCGGTCAAACGCAGCGGGTCGGAACGATCGACGCGGTACGTCGACCAAATCTACGAAAGTGCGCAGGAGGCCAAGGAGAAAATCTCGGATATCATTTGGTCGGTCGATCCGAGACACGACGACTGGTGCGAGTTCCTTTCACGATGCGAACGATATGCCGCCGACCTCCTCGAGAGCCGCGAAATCCACCACGAATTGAAGATTGTCAAGTCGATTCCCGGAAGGCTTCGTCTGGAGTTGCGGCAACAAGTCTGGTTGATATTCAAAGAACTCATCGTAAATCTCGTCAGACATGCCGACAGTTCGCGGGCGTTTGTCTCGATGAGCGTCCAGAACAATTCTCTGGTGCTCAGTGTTTCCGACAACGGAAAAGGATTTGACACCCGGTTGATGACGAAGGGGTACGGAGTCGGAAACATACAAAAGCGCGTCGAGCGCCTGGGTGGGCAGGTAGACCTGGAATCCGCGCCCGGCAAGGGAACCCGGTGGTGTGTACAGGTTCCCCTGTAAAAGAAGGATGGAGCCCACCTCGCACAGCCCTCCTGAGGGTGGCCTTCACCTCGCAGGGTTTGTTCGATGGACGCCACCCCTGAGAGGAGCGACGCAAGTTGGTGTCCAGCGGTGTGTTATCATTACTGCATAAGTCTGTAGTGTCTCTGGAATGGGAAAGACTTACACTTCACTGGCATGATACTTTCAAGAAATCAAACGACATCCGAACATCTCTCCGTTGTGATCGTCGAAGACAACCGGTTCATGCGCGAGAGCTGGCAGACGATCATCAATTTCGAGAGAGATATGCGCGTGCTCGGGGCATTTTCCTCTTGCGAGGAGGTCCTGCAATCGGAAAACCTGGCCGATGCCGATGTGATTATTATGGATATCGAGCTCCCTGGGATGTCCGGCAGAGAGGGAGTGCGTGAGATCAAACGGCGCTACCCGGGGATCATGATCGTTATGGCTACGGTCTTTGAAGACGACAAAAACGTCTTTGAATCTCTGCAGAACGGCGCTATCGGGTATCTTTCGAAGAACGTATCGACCAGCGAGCTTCTCGCTGCCATTCGTTCTGCACACAACGGCGGCTCACCCATGTCGCCTGCCATCGCCCGAAGAGTTATCGAGTCGCTCCAGTCAGGCTCCGTCAAGAAGGATCTGCAGTCGGTGCTCACGGATCGAGAGCGCGAGGTACTCGAGCATCTTGCCGATGGGAAGTCGTATGCCGCCATCGCCAGGGCGATGTTCCTTTCGGTGGACGGAGTCGGTTACCACATCCGCAACGTTTACCAGAAATTGCAGGTAAACAGCCGAAGCGAAGCCGTGCGCGAGGGTTTGCGGATGCGTCTCATTCGCCTCTTTCGCTGACCCCCCCCTTCATCGTTTCCCAGTGAACAATTCCTGATCGCCGTCCCCGATTAAGTTTCTACAAGCTTCTGTAGTGCGCTCCTCCTGTTGAATTCTTATCCTTGAACCAGCTTCGCCCAGTCTTGTGTCCGGCGCGCGCCGCCTCGATAGAGCTCGGTCAATTCGCGCATCTATAGTTCATGAGCGGAAGCTGTCCCCGGCTAACCCAACTTCTTCATGTTCTTGGACAATAGTAGGAGGTGATATGAAATCACTTGCCCCGATAATGATGGTTTTCATGTTGCTTTTTAATGCATGTGATAACAAATCATCAGAAAGTCCTGTTGAATCTCAGACTCCCCCAAGCAGTACCGGCGCAAATGGTGTTTGGAACCGGTACGGAAGTGCCTACGGCTACAATACCGACGTACAGGTAGGCGGGATAAGCGGCGAGTCGGCGAACCGCGTATACATGTGCGAACAACCCGGATCACCCACCGCCGGGCTCTACAAAGGTATGCTGCAAGCGGATAAAAAGACGATCACATGGGATGCGGCACACAGACTGCCCGATTATATTATCCAGATGGAGGGTAACGACCGCATGCGTTTTTACATCCCAGCTGCCTCCACCTTCGCCGGCACGTACCAGCGTGGAAGTTGGACGGGGGTCTGTTCTGGCGGTGGAAGTAATAATGGGCAGGCCACCTTTTGGACTCGTTCGGATCAAGGATGCGGAAATATCGGTGTGACCATAAACGGTACAACAAAGCATATTACCAGCTATTACTCGGGCGGTAATCCGGGGTGCAGTGCTTCCGGCTGCGCAAATTTTGATTTGGCTCCCGGGACGTATACATTTGCTGCAAAATGTGACGGATACTCTTGGAGCGGCAGTATAGTGGTTACGGCAAATGGATGTTCTAA
>DKJQ01000398.1 GCA_002454845.1 Ignavibacteria bacterium UBA6688 | reverse complement strand
GAACCGATTCAGAGGGCGATTTCCTTTTCAGTCGGGGCAGACGTTCACCCCATGACACAAAGAGGAAGATACTTAGTACACCACTTTTTCAAGAAACAAACCTTTTGCGGGTGCGGCCATGCCAGCCAGTCGACGATCCTTCGCCTTGATAATCTCCTCAAACTCTTTAAAGGGACGATGCCCTCGTCCTATCTCAACCATGGTACCGACCAGCGTTCTCACCATCCCGTGCAAAAAACGGTTTGCGGAGATTTCGAATATGAGATTGGAACCTTCTCTTCTCCATTCCGCACATTGCACAGTACAGAGGAAATTGTCCCGTCCGGCATCGAGTCTGGAAAATGAGGTAAAGTCACGTTCACCGACAATCTGCGTTGCACACGCGCTCATGACCGGAAGATCGAGTGTGTAGCCACCTACATACCATGAGAGTGTCCGCTCCAATGCCGTTTCAACCAGGGCAAGCTGATACCGATAGAATCGCTCCCTGGCACTGTTGCGTGCATGGAAAGAGTCGGGAACCTCCTCGGCGGCGAGGACCACGATATCATTCGGGATCAGCGCATTCAAACCTCTTCGAAGAGAGTCAGGCGAGAGTTCACTCCCTACTCTGCAATTTGCAACCTGCCCGCGAGCGTGCACACCCGAGTCCGTCCTCCCTGCCCCGGTCAACTGAACATTCTCCTGCAGGAGTCGTCGCAGTCCTTCTTCGAGAGTCTGTTGGACAGAGGGTCCGTTCGGTTGAACCTGCCACCCGACGTAATTCGTTCCGTCGTATTCAATGATGAACTTGATATTTTTCATCGTTAGAAACACAAAATCCCGCTCCAGAGGGGGCGGGATTTTGTTCGCACCATTGGACTGTTTAGAACCTTCTCGTGATTTTCAATTCCAGGCCATGCGGCTGGAGAATCCCCCCTGAGACATCGGCACCGAATCGCCATGCGGATTCATCTACCAGACTCCTGTTGTAGGCGGATGCTGACCGACCGGCAGAGATCGCGGAAATAATCCGGTTCAGAACAAGCGCCCCCACAACGAACCTCGCTCCCTGAAATACCTCATCGCTTCGAATGCGCTGGTCTTTAAACTGAAGCCGACTCGCATCGTCCTCCCATCGCCACGCATAGGACGATTGGGGATCATAGAGCATGTCGAAATTCCGATCCCGAAGCCTCGCGTCGTTATACTCTTCCACCGAATTGAAATTCCCGATATTCACTTCAAACTGCTCGTCTTTCGAATCGAAATTCGCTCCCGCGTGCTGGGTGGCGTACGATCGGGCATCAGTCCGTAACCACCGCCCGTAGTATTGAAATCCCCCGTATCCAAGCCATAACCCTGCATCGGCAATCAGGTAGTATTTACCCGAAGAGAAATTACCTGCGTAGAGTTCTCCCATGCCGGGCAACAACAACGAGTACAAGACAGCCAGCGTCACGGATTTCTCACCGGCATCCTGAAGAGCCGGCTTCCAATCCACCGGAGGGGCCAAGGCACGGTGTTCTTCATGCAACGGCTGACGCGTTTCAAAGGGCCTCTTTAGCTGAGACTGTGCTGTGACGGCCTGCACATGGCACGCAAGGAGTACGACGATCAGGAAACTTGTGAGACGCATGGGATCACCTCGCTTGATGGTATGGTGCTGACATCGCGTGAATACAACGAGGTATCAACCAATTCGCCCCGGCATGCCGCCGTTTCAATATGAGTGATGTGAACTTTTCGTATCTGATTGACGAGATTCTGATCCGTTGGGACGCGGACGCGGACGTATTCCTCCGAGAGGCCAGACATCCAACCCCTCTCTCTCTCTCCTTCGAACAGGACGTCGACTTCCCGTCCTCGAAACGATGACCAAAAAGCCATCCTCTTCTTTGCGCTCAGGATCCTGAGCCGCTCACTCCGTTGAAACCGGATCCGGGGCTCCACTTGGTCGGCGAACCCGGCAGCCGGAGTATTCGGTCGTTCCGAATACGTAAAAACGTGCAGGTAGGAAAGGGGGAGTTCAACGAGGAATTGATATGTCTCCTCAAACAGCTCCTTCGATTCGCCGGGGAAGCCAACAATGACATCCGCTCCAATGCCCGCATCGGGCCGGGATGCTTTGATCCTGTACACCCGGTCGCTGTACCACGATGTACGATAGCGCCTTCTCATGCCCTTCAACAGATCATCGGTTCCAGCCTGGAGGGGAAGATGAAAATGGTTGCAGAGTTTAGGGTGATCAAACCAAAAGTCGAGCAATGCATCGGTGAGAAGGTTCGGTTCTACGGAGCTGATCCTGATCCGTTCGAGGCCCTCGACCTGGACGAGTGTGCGGAGAAGAGCAAGGAGATCCGTATCAATCTTTTTTCCGTAATCCCCGACGTTGACACCCGTCAAAACAACTTCTTTATACCCTGCCGCGGCTACCTCGAACGCCTGTGCCACGGTTGCCTCAACAGGGAGACTTCTGCTCGCACCCCGTGCAAGAGGGATTGTGCAGAAGGCACACGTGTAATCGCATCCGTCCTGAATTTTGAGAAACGCGCGTGTTCGTTCCTCAAATCCGATCGACGAAGCGGTCCCGAATGTCTCGACATCCCCGATGGGGGAAACCGCCACCTTCGTCGCAGTCTTCTTTTCAAACCCTCCTGCGTGCGTGAAGAGCTCGAACTTTTCCTTTGCCCCCAAGACGAGATCAACGCCCGGAATGGATGCGATCACCTCCGGTTGCAGCTGGGCGTAGCAGCCGATCACGATGACATAGGCTTCGGGGGAATGGCGCAAGGCCCGGCGGACAATCTGCCGGCATTCACGGTCGGCCCGTTCCGTCACACTGCATGTGTTGATCACACAGACATCGGCCGGTTGATCGATATCGACCACTTCGTATCCCCGTCCCGAGAACTGCCGTCCAATGGAGGATGACTCGGTCGCATTGAGCTTGCAGCCCAACGTATGGAATGCCACTGTCTTCATAGTTTCATGACCGGCTCGATTAGCCTCTCAACCGCTTCAAAAGAAAAAAAAAGAGTTGCCCGAGCGGACTCGAACAACTCTCTCTCATGCATGCTCTCATCTTATTGAGTGTTGGAGCCTTCGTTGAAACTCGCTTCGGAGAAGGAGGTCGTTACGATGTCCTTCATCGTCATCGGCGTCAGCTTGTGCGATGAGACATAGTCGTCGACGATTGTTTGTTCCTTTCCCCGCAAATACTCGAGGACCGAGAGAACAATTTTCTTGTTCTCCTTATCGAACTCGATCACCTGCAAGGGAATTACATTGTCGACATGGAACGACTCTGAAATATTCTTCACCGGGGTCTGCGACAGCTGCGAAAGCGGCACAAATCCATCGACTCCGAGAGGGAGTTCGACAATCACACCCTTTTCGATGATGCGCACGACCTTGCCCTCAACGGGCGTACCAACCTTGTACGTGTTCTCAAACGCATCCCACGGATTATCCTGAATCTGCTTATGCCCGAGGGAAATGCGTCGCTGGTCGACATCGATGCCAAGAATCACGACCTCGATCTTGTCGCCTTTCTTCACCACTTCGCCCGGGTGGCGGACCTTCTTCGTCCAGGAGAGATCGGAGATGTGAACCAAACCATCCACCCCCTCCTCCAGCTCGACGAACACGCCGAAGTTGGTCAGGTTGCGGACTGTTCCATTATGTCTCGAGCCCACGGGATACTTTCCAAGCAGGTTCGACCACGGATCTGGTTCCAACTGTTTCATCCCAAGGGAGATCTTCTTTCCATCCTTGTCGAGGGAGAGGATGACGGCGTTCACAATCTGGCCCATCGAAACCATCTGCGACGGATGCTTGACGTGTTGCGTCCAACTCATCTCGGAAATATGAATGAGACCCTCGATTCCTTTTTCGATTTCGACAAATGCGCCATAATCGGTGAGGGACACAACTTTTCCCTGCACCTTGGTCCCGACGGGGTATTTGACTTCAATATTTTCCCAGGGATGGGGCATGAGTTGCTTCATGCCGAGGGAGATACGCTTCTTCTCCTGGTCGAAGTCGAGCACGACGATATTGACTGTTTGGTCGAGCTTGACCACTTCGGAGGGATGGCTGATTCTTCCCCATGAAAGGTCCGTAATGTGCACGAGGCCGTCCACGCCACCCAAGTCGACAAATACGCCGAAGTCGGTAATAGCCTTGGCATGGCCTTCCAGGATCTGCCCCTTCTCGAGGCTGTCCAGAATAATCTTCCGCTGGCCGGCAAGTTCTTCTTCGACCAACACTTTATGGCTTACGACCACATTTTCAGAAGGATGGTTGACCTTCACCACGCGGAAGTCCATTGCTCTTCCGATGAAGGCGTCGAAATCGCGGACAGGGCGCACATCGATTTGTGAGCCGGGCAGGAACGCATCGATACCGAGCAAATCGACGACGATACCCCCTTTTGTCCGGCGGACACAGCGTCCCTGCAGCACTTCGCCGGTCTCGAAGGATTTGACCACCCGTTCCCAGACGCGCATAAAATCGGCCCGCTTGCGCGAGAGGATGAGCTGGCCGTCCTTATTTTCAACACTTTCGAGGAAGACCTCGACCTCATCCCCGATCTTCATATCCTTGATGTTTGGGAATTCGGAAACCGAGATCGATCCCTCGGACTTGAATCCTATATCGACGGCGACATGAGACCCGCCGATATGAACGATACGTCCTTTGACGATCTCGCCCTGGTTAATCGAGCCCAGCGTCTTCTCATAGAGTTTCGCCAGTTCTTGAAACTCAGCCTCGGAATACCCCTGCTCTTCGAGACCATTTTGATTGTTCAGCACTTCAACCATGAATCCTCCAGAAAAATGCTTACCTCTACGTCCGGTAAGAAACCGCCCCGTTTCACGCAGATGCCAGTCATCAACGCATCGGCATATCCACAAAGACGGCTACGACAAACAGTGAAACATTCAGTGAGTTAATGATGACTGTTTTCACTTCAGACAACAATTGGCTGGGGGGCGTACGCCTCCTCGATACTCTTTTTGACTTTCTCCATCAACCACTGCGGGGTCGAAGTCGCACCGGTAATACCGACCCGCTCCACCTGATCAAACCACTCCGCCTTTAACTCGGTCGCATCCTCAATAAAATACGCTTTCGGGTTTGCGTCCTGGACAATCTGATACAGAACTTTGCCGTTTGAACTGTGCCGTCCTGCAACGAAAATGAGGACATCCTGTGCTGCGGCAAACTCCCTTATTTTCTTTTCCCGGCCGGAAACCTGGCCGCAGATGGTATCTTTTGCGTGAAATCCAATCGCTTCGTCCTCGATGGAACCAACGACGAGTTCCTTCACTTTGCTCTGCAACGCTTCCTTGATTCTGTAAAACGTCGGCTTGTCCATTGTCGTCTGGGAGAAGAGAACCGTCTTTCGGTCCAACTGCACCTTTTCCACCTCCTCCAGGGATTTGATGACGAGCGCCTCACCGTTCGTCTGTCCGATCAGTCCAACAACCTCGGCATGGTCCTTCTTGCCGAAAATCACAACCTGATATCCCTCAAGATAAAACTTCCTGATCCGTTCCTGAACTTTCGTGACAACGGGACAGGTTGCATCGATAATCGTGATACCAAGCTGTTCCGCTTTCCGATACGTTTCCGGGGGTTCCCCATGAGCGCGAATCAGAACTCGTCCCCCTTTTGCCTTCTCAAGATCCGCAACGCTGATCGTCTTGAGTCCCTGTTCTCCCAGCCGGTGAATCTCCATCGGGTTGTGGATGATCTCACCCAGGGAGTACAGATCAGGCGATTCGCTCAGTTCCTGCTCCGCGATCTCAATCGTGCGGACGACACCCCAACAGAAGCCTGAATATGTATCGATCGTGACATTCAAGGGCGTTGTTGAATAATTTCTTTCGCTTTTGCTATGACAAACTCGACTTGTTCCTCTATGGTCAGGGATGAGGTATCGAGTTCAATCGCGTCGGCGGCCTTTTGCAGAGGACTCGCGGCGCGCGTGGTATCCTTCCTGTCGCGCTCAAGGATCTCCCCCTCAAGCACCTGTCGGTCGACGATCGTCCCCGACAGTTCCAACTCCTTCTTGCGTCGGGTGGCACGCTCCCCGGCGCTGGCAATTATATAAATCTTGAGGTCAGCCCCCGGCAACACCACGGTTCCGATGTCTCTTCCCTCCAGCACCACTCCCCCGTCTCTTGCCATACGCCGTTGCTCCCTCACTAGGACATCTCTGACCGGCTGATAGCTACTGATGGCACTGACGCTTCGCGTCACATCGCGCGACCGGATTTCCTTCGTAACATCGCGACCGTCAAGCAGAACACGGTTCGTATGCCCGGTTCTTTCCAGCCGAACCTTGGTTTGTTTCGCCACCCGCTTGATGCTGTCCGCATCTTCGAGGGAGATTCCCTCTTCAAGCACTCGCAAGGTTATGGCACGATACATCGCCCCGGTATCGATATGGAGGTATCCCAACCGGACGGCTACGAGTTTTGCAGTTGTGCTTTTTCCGGATGCAGCCGGACCATCGATTGCTATTACGATCTTCCGCAATTTCTTTGATTTTGGGCTTTAAATATATGAAAATTATGTCTGTGGAGCAACCAATGAGTCAAATGCCACGTTAAGAAAAAACGGCTCAGAAACGACCAGGCTCCAAGTATTGTAATATTCCCGTATCTTGATCGTATGAGAAAGCTTACGCACGCGGAAATTGCCCAAAAAAGGCAGCAATTAGAGTCGATTTCGGACGCCCATCGACTGCCGGTAACGGTGGTGCTTGACAATATCCGGAGCCTGTATAATATCGGATCGATCTTTCGTACTTCCGACGGAGTGTTGCTACAGAAACTCATTCTCACAGGATTTTCCCCGACACCGCCACGCAAGGAAATTGAAAAAACAGCACTTGGAGCGACGCTGAGTGTCCCCTGGGAATATGTGAAAGAACCCCATGAAGCTGTCTTACGGCTGAAGGGCGAAGGCTTCAAGGCCTATTGCCTTGAGTTGACCGAATCTTCCGCATCGTACGATACACCTGCGCGAGCCGATTTTCCGCTCTGCCTTGTCCTCGGAAACGAGATTACAGGAGTCTCCAGACAGACGATAAGTGTCTGCGACGGAGCTTTGGAAATCCCGCAATTCGGGACAAAACAATCTCTCAACGTTGCCGTTGCCTACGGCATAGCAATCTTTGAGTTGAACCGGATCTGGAGAAACGGGACGGCAGCTCCGACACCGTCCCCGTAACTTCCCCGCCCCCTATGCCATCGTGAAGAATTCCGTCTTCTCAAGCGTGTGGAGTCGCAAGACACCCGCCCGCACGAGTTGGATGAGCGTCCTGGAGGAACGGCGATCGGAAATGTTCGCAAGCTTCCCGAATTGTTTGACTGTAATGCGATCATTTGCTTCAAGATATTCAAAGAGCGTTCGTTCGTTCTCCCCGATGCTGATCCTGAGCGGGGGGGCATCAGGGCTCTCCGACCGCAGAATCCCTACCACCTCCTTGCTCGCAATCACGGTCTTATCCTTCACGCGGATCAGGACCTTTGTCTCTTCTTCCTCGTCCTTCCCGTTCCCGGAAATGAGGTAATGCGGCTTCTCGTTACTCTCTTCCACGGTGACGATGATGAGGTCTTTTCCCTTGTAGGAAATGATTTCAATCGAGGGGTTGATGGGTGGATCGCAGAAGATGTTCGCGGCGGTCTTGATCATCTCCACTTCGGATTTTTCGCTCTCAACACCGACAATGCTTTTATCGTCGTCCACACCGAAAAGTATCATCCCTCCCCTTGTATTGGCAAATCCCACAAGTGCGCGGGCGATCTTTTCCGGGCTTGTGACTTTCCTCTTGAACTCAACAGTCGAGCCTTCTCCCTCTTCCAGGAGAAGTTGGAATTCTTTGTTCTTCATGGATTTTCCCGGAACGACTTTGTTAAAGACCCCGTGCTGCCATTCGTGTCAGGATCAGGCGTGCCCGACGCGAGACGTAGCGCGAGTCACCATCGGCACGATATCGCCGCGGGTTGGGAATGATGGCAGCCAGGCGTGCGGCTTCCTCGCGAGAGAGAAGAGAAGCCGATTTCCCAAAATAATATCGGGAGGCGGCCTCCGCGCCATACACTCCTCCCCCCCATTCAATGACATTCAGATACAATTCCATAATCCTGGATTTGCCCAACACCTGTTCCATTCTCCATGTCAGGATCCACTCTTTCATCTTCCGCAAAGGATTTTTGGATGGAGA
>DKJQ01000243.1 GCA_002454845.1 Ignavibacteria bacterium UBA6688 | reverse complement strand
GCTCTTGCACCTCTCGGGAAGCCCGCGTACCTTCCACGCCATCGCTTCTTTCTTGGACTGTCCCGTTTCAACGGAGCCGCGCTATGAACTTGAGACCAATCTTGACGCTCGCTTTATCCGGACTGATCATAGGGCTGCTTTCCCTCTTCGGACTCACCCGCGGTATTGAACCGTTCCTCTGGCTTTTCATCGCTCTCGGCTCAGCCTGGTGGCTCGCGAAAAGTGTCGCTTCCCGGCCATTTCTCCACGGCCTGTTCGCCGGGTTCCTTATGGGGATCGGAAATTCCGTCATGCAGTCGCTGTTCATCGATTCGTATATTGCGTCGAATCCCGAGGCCGCACAAGGCCTTCAGCAGATCCCGGGAAACGTCTCACCGCGGTTCTTTGTACTGATGGTTGGACCAATCATCGGGATGGTGTACGGGTTGTGTCTCGGACTCCTGACGCTTTTGGCGATAAGACTCCGGAAGCGCGCGTCGACCGAACCGCCTGCGTCCTGACGCGCCTGTCGCACGGGACGCTCCTCTCCGTTCACCGACACAGAACCACTGTCCGCTGAAAAGCGCTTCGCCTTTCAAGGGTTGATGGATATCTTGACGTCGTTTCGTGCCCCATCCATCACACATCCTCTTGCACGGGGAGAGTACGAACGATTGTTTTTGAAAAGATCGAATTTCTTAATATCTTTGACCTTTCAAATTTTTCTTCTTCAATATTTTTGAGTAGGGATATGTCGGAAAATCAAGGTGTTGACTTATCGTCATTACGAATTAAGCGGTCGTCTGACCAGGAGTCCGGACGCCCTTCCTCCGGCTGGGGAATGAAGTTGGGTGTTACGGCAATCGTTCTTGCCTTGCTTGCTACTGGATATTATTTTCTTGGCAGCGCGTTCGATCCGGCGATCGAAGTACCATTGACCACGGTTTCCTTCTCTTCTCCCTCGCAGGCCAACGCCGTGCTCACCGCAAGCGGCTATGTGGTGGCCCAGCGCAAAGCTGCGGTCGCCTCCAAGGCGACCGGTCGACTTGAATACCTGGGGGTGGTCGAAGGCGACAAGGTGAAGAAGGGACAGATCCTTGCCCGCATCGAGAGCGCCGATATGAAAGCAGGCCTCGATCAGGCAACCGCCAATTTGGGGGTAAGCGAGGCCGAACTCTTCGACGCACAACAATCCCTTGAGCGCCAAAAAGCACTTTTGGAAAAGGGCCTTACGACACAAGCCGAGCTTGATGGCGCCGATGCGCGATACAAAAGAGTCCTCGCCTCCATCGAGCTGGCAAAGGCTTCGATCAACGCGGCAGAGGTTGCGCTTGAAAACACCCTCATCCGCGCGCCGTTTGACGGCACGGTTTTGTCAAAGAACGCGGACGTGGGGGAAATGGTCGCACCGATGGCTGCGAGCGTTAGCTCCCGGTCCGCCGTTGTCACCATTGCCGATATGACCTCGCTCGAGGTCGAGGCGGACGTTTCGGAATCCAATATCGAACGGATCAAGGCGGGACAGCCGTGTGAAATCACGCTCGATGCGTATCCCGGCTCGCGGTACCGGGGTTTTGTCAGTAAAATCGTCCCCACGGCCGATAGGGCAAAAGCGACCGTTTTGGTAAAAGTGGGATTCGAATTGTACGACGGAAGGGTCCTGCCGGAAATGAGCGCGAAAGTCCTGTTTCTCACCAAACAGACCGACGCGGCGGAGCAGGACGCCAAGCCGATGTTGACCGTTTCGGCCTCGGCAATTGCCTCTCGCAACGGCCGGAAAGTTGCTTTTTTCGTCCGGGAGAACGAAGCGGTCGAGGTTTCTGTGACAACGGGGAAGGACATGGGAGGGCTTGTTGAAATTACGAACGGCCTCGCCGCCGGTGACCGTGTGATCGGAAAGCTGGATGATACGATCCGGGATGGAATAAAAGTCAAAGTAAAATAACTCTGGGGTGATCATGGCGTCCATTATTCAGGTGCAAAGCGTTTCAAAATCATACTGGCGGGATAGTTTTGAGATTCCCGTCCTGAACAACATCTCTCTCGACGTTCCTGAAGGGGAGTTTCTCGGGTTGATGGGACCTTCGGGCTCCGGAAAGACGACCCTGCTCAACCTCATCGCAGGCATCGACCGGCCGACCAAGGGGAAGATCCTCGTGGGGAACACCGACATCGCCACGCTGAGCGAATCGCAGCTTGCCAAGTGGCGCTCACATAATGTTGGATTTATCTTTCAGTTCTACAACCTGATGCCGGTGTTGACCGCGTTTGAAAATGTGGAGCTCCCGCTTTTGCTGACCTCGCTTTCAAAAAAGGAAAGACGGGATCATGTGGACATGGCCCTCAAGGTGGTCGGGCTCAGTGACCGGATGCATCATTATCCTAAACAACTTTCGGGTGGACAGGAACAGCGGGTGGCCATTGCGCGCGCCATTGCCAGCGATCCCTTGATCCTTGTTGCGGACGAGCCCACAGGCGACCTTGACAAGCATTCAGCCGAGGAGATCCTGACGTTACTGGAGCGGCTCAATAAGGAGTTCAAGAAAACGATCGTCATGGTCACGCACGACCCGCGCGCTGCCGAAAAAGCACACACGGTGCGGCAACTCGACAAAGGCGAACTGCAATAGGAGCATGAAATGAAGGTTCTGAAATTGATGCTGAAGAACACCCTTCGCCATAAGCTGAGAACGGCGTTGACGATCCTGGGGATTGCCGTCGCCGTCGTGGCGTTCGGTTTTCTCCGTACCGTTGTCACGGCATGGTATGCAGGGGTGCAGGCGTCTTCTCCCAACCGTCTGATCACGCGCAATGCCGTGTCGTTCATCTTTCCGCTCCCGTTTGCCTATCGTGACAAGATTGCACGGATCGAAGGGGTGGAGACGGTTAGTTATATGAATTGGTTTCAAGGTGTCTATATTGACAAGAACCAGTTCTTTGCCCGAATGGCCGTCGATGCCGAAACGGCGCTTGGCGTCTATCCTGAATTCCTCGTCCCCGACGATGAGCGCGAAACGTTCCTCCGCGAGCGCAATGCTTGTATCGTTGGAGCCGATCTTGCTCAGCAGTATAATTTCAAACTCGGCGATGTCATCCCGATTGACGGGGATATTTATCCCGGCAAGTGGGAGTTTGTTGTCCGGGCGATCTATCAGCCGCGCGACAAAACGGTCGACGGCACACAGATGTGGTTTCACTGGCAATACCTGGATGAACGGATGAAGCAGGAGATGCCAGGGCGGGCCGGGGAGGTCGGGTGGTACATCATACGAATCAGCAATCCCGGGGACGCGGGACGGATATCCGAAGAGCTCGATGCGCTCTTCCAAAATTCACGGGCCGAGACGAAAACGGAAACCGAGGCAGCCTTCCAGCAGGGCTTCATCCAGGGAACCGGGCTGATTATTCAATTGCTGAATTTCCTCTCGTTCGTCATCATCGGTATCATCATGCTCGTGCTTGGAAATACCATGATCATGTCCGCCCGGGAACGCACCAAGGAGTATGCCGTCTTAAAGACGCTCGGGTTCTCCGGCGGGCATTTAACGGTCCTCCTAGCCGGCGAATCGCTGATTATCTCTCTTCTTGGGGCGGGAATCGGGATTGCACTGTCCTATCCAATCGTCGGGCTCTTCTCTCTTATGGTGCCAAAGTCATGGTTCCCGATTTTCTATATCGAGCCGGTCACGCTTGTTCTTGCCGGTGGCGCTGCCCTTGCGGTCGGCGCTCTTGCTGCCCTGTTCCCTATTCAGCGCGCGCTGAAGACATCCATCGTGGATGGACTGCGGTTCATTGGATAGATCAATGAAAAACTAAAAATGAAAAATTAAAAAAGTAGAAAGTAGAAAGTAAGAAAACCTTTATTTCATTTTGAATTCTTAACTTTTAATTGATCATGAAAATCCCTTTAAAGTATACCATTCGAAATTTCCGCAGCCGGCCTCTGACAACCGGCATCACGATCGGTGGTATTGCGCTGGTGGTGTTCGTCTTTGTCGCCGTGTTGATGCTTTCCTCCGGCATTCGTAAGACCCTTGTTGCCACGGGATCACCCGACAATGTCATGGTGACACGCAAAGCAGCGAACGGCGAAATATCGAGCATTATAATGAACGACACCTACAATGTGATCCTCTCTCTTCCCCAGGTTGCCACGGATTCCGGGGGGAAACCGGTTGCCACGGGTGATGTGGTGGTGATCATCAACCTGCCGAAGATCGGCACCGATGGGGGAATCAGCAATGTGACCGTCCGAGGGGTCTCCCCGGCAGCCTTCCAACTTCGACCGAATGTGAAGGTCGTTGAAGGCCGAATGTTCTCCCTGGGCGCAAGAGAAGTTATCGTCGGAAGCTCCATTGCGAAACGGTTCGAGGGGGCTCACGTCGGGGGCACGGTGAGGTTCGGCGGCGATACGTGGATGATTGTCGGAAAGTTCGAGGCGGGAGGAACCGGCTTCGATTCCGAAATGTGGGGCGACACCGCTCAGCTTCAGGATGCCTTTGCCCGGCAGGGAGGATACTCCACGGTGACGTTCAGGATGACAAGTCCCGATCAACTCGACGCGATCAAAAAGAACTTCGAGACCGATAACAGACTCCAACAGTTCGAGGCGAAAACCGAGCAACAATTTTTCGAAGAGATGTCGGAGTTCATGTCGATCTTTATCGGCGCGTTGGGGGTTTTCATCACGGTGTTCTTCAGCGTCGGTGCGATTATCGGCGCCATGATTACCATGTACTCCACCGTTGCGAACCGGACGGTGGAAATCGGAACTCTCCGGGCGCTCGGGTTTCGGCGACGGAGCGTGCTTGCCGCTTTTCTGGCGGAATCGGTGCTCATCTCGGTGGTCGGTGCCGCCATTGGAATTTTCCTGGCATCCTGGCTTCAATTCTTAACGGTTTCCACGCTCAACTTTGGATCGTTTGCGGAATTGGAGTTTTCTTTCGCCCTGACGCCCGATGTTGTTTTCTTCGCGTTCCTGTTTGCCATCCTGATGGGCTTCACCGGTGGGTTCCTGCCGTCCGTCAGGGCTGCAAGGCTGAATATTGTGAACGCGCTGAGGGCATCGTAACGAGAGAGCATCTCGAAATGAGGATGCGACCGGCGGGTAGTGTCTCAGTTATCACCGTTGAGAAAATTCACAGAGTTCCACGGAGAAGAGCCGTTCTCTGTGAAGCTCCATGCCCTCCGTGTCTCTCCCTACTGTCACCTGTCTACCGACAGATAGGGGCGCGTGTGTAATGCCTTTTCTCTGAAACGGAGGCAACAACAACCAGCGTTCCTTCTTGCTTCCTTCACCCCTTGCAGTATCCCGACTTCGTGTTCCTTATAACATCCAGAATCAGCCACCCTCGGCTCGCTTTCCCCCCCTCTTGCTTCCCATCTTCTCTTCCCCTATTTTTGCTACAGGCCTGATCCATTTTTCATTTTTAATTTTTAATTGTCATGTTCTGGCTTCAGCTTATCCGTAATTTCATAAAGATCCTCCGGGCCGGACAGACGCCTTTTCAGATTGCCGCCGGTTTTGCCCTGGGATCAATCGTGGGTCTTTCCTCGAGTTTTACACTGCAAGGATTGTGCCTTTGGCTCGTCATCTTTGCCCTGAACGTTAACCTCTCCGCCGCCTTCCTTGCGTTCACCATCTTCAGTCTGCTTGCATACCTTCTCGATCCCTTGTTTCACTGGCTTGGATTCTTCCTTCTGGTCGAATCCCCGGCCTTGCGTGATCTCTGGACTTCACTCTATAACGCCCCCATCGCCCCGATGACCCGGTTTAATAATACCGTTGTCCTCGGAAGTTTTGTCGGCGCCGTGATACTGTTTCCGGTAACATTTATCGCCATGCGGCGATTCGTTATCGCCTACCGGGCAACGCTCGGAGCGCGCGTGGAACGGTCAAAGATTTACCGGATCATCAGTCAAAGCACTCTCTTCCGGTGGTACGAGCGGATCAGGAATTTCGGAGAATCATGATGCGGAAAAAATTCCTCTGGTTCGTTTTGATTCCCATCGTTATCATCTCCCTTGTTGTCTACCTGTTTCTCGATCGATGGGTTGAGAGCGGGTTGGAAAGCATGGGTGAAGAAATCGTCGGGGCCCGGGTGGAAATCGACGATCTCTCTCTCACCCTGTTCCCCCTCGGCATTGAATTCCACCGACTCCAGGTTGCGAATCCGGAGAATCCATGGAAGAACCTGGCTGAGACGGGACAGGTCCGGTTTCTGCTCGATCCCGGCCAGCTCCTGCGAAACAAGTACATCATCGAGACCATGGAAGTGAACGAGCTTATCCTGGGGACCAGGCGGACGACCGACGGCTCGCTTCCTCCCCAAACCAGGGAAGAAGAGGCTTCCCCTTCTTTTCTGCGACAGGCCGCAACCGCGGTCGCAAGCCGGGTTGAGCAGGCGCCGGTTTTCGATCTGGCGTCGCTCAAGCGGACCCTGAACATCGACAGTCTTATCAACCTGAATATTTCCTCCTTCAAATCGATTCAACATATCGATACGCTGAAGGTGCGCGTTCAAAATGTATCCCGGGAATGGGAGGTGACGCTTACGGAGATCGAAGGGTCCAGACAACGAATTGCAGAAATAGAGGCCTCGGTCAAAGCGATCGATATCAACGAGCTCAAAACGATCGAAGCCATCACCGGAGCGGTCAACAATCTCAATACGGTCACGACCAACATCCAGGAACTCAACAAGGCGTACACCACCAGGCGGGCTTCCATCACGAACCAAGTTGGCGACATGACCACGGCGATTGACGCCATTGACGATCTCGCAAAAGAGGACTACGAGCGCGTGCGAAGTCTCGCCCGGCTCCCGGATCTGAGTATGCAGGGGCTCGCAACACTCCTGCTTGGAAAAACGCTTTTGCAGGAAGTTGAATATTATCTCGGTTGGATGGACCGTGCCCGGAACACGATCCGGGCCTATATGCCCAAGCCGGAATACGAGAACCCGAAGCGGCTGGAGGGACAGGATGTTCCGTTCCCGGTCGACCGCAGTTACCCGAAATTTTGGGTCAAGAACATCCAGATATCCGGTGGGACTGATCGCAATCAGGACACGGCGTATTTTTACATCGCGGGTGAGGCCAAGAACATCTCCGATAACCAGCGCCTTACCGGACAGCCCCTTACGGTGGGTCTTTCCGCCCGAAAGGGTGAAAGCCTCTCCGGCCGCTTTGAAGCTACGTTTGACCGGAGGATGGATTTGCCGGTTGATGATTATGCGGCCTCGGTGACGGGCATTCCGATTGCGTCATTTTCCCTGGGGAGCTCCGATTTTCTCCCCGCAACCATCACACAATCTGCCGCGACGCTGAGCGCTGGCGCCCATATTCCCGGAAGCCAATTCGACGCACATGTGAATATGGTTTTCGGAGGCGTGGTTCTTCAGTTCGAGAGGCCCGCCAGGAATGACGTCGAACGCCTCACCCGCCGGGTGCTCGAGGGGGTCCATGGATTCACAGCCGACGTGCGTGTCTGGAATACGGAAGGAAGTTTTGACCTCGCGTTTTCAACAGACCTTGACAACATGCTCGCCGCCGGGGTGATGAGGGTGATGGGAGAAGAGTTCACGCGGATCCAAAACGAGATCCGGGCCAAGGTCGATCGAACAATCGCGGAATATCGGGCCGGGCTTGATCGGTTGTTCCGTCAAAAGAAAGATGAAGCCCTTGAGCGGCTCGCATCGTACGAGCGACTTCTCAACGAAAAGATCGCCCTGGTGGAGACAAAAAAGAAGGAGCTTGAAGCCCGGGTAGAGGAGGAGAAAAGGAAGCAGACCGACGCAGCGAAGAAAAAGCTGGAGGATGCTGTCAAGGGACTTTTCAACAAGCAGTAGCCGCGCGGCGGAGAGGACGCCTTATGAAGAACAGGAACCGCCGAAAACCACCACAGGGGACAGAACGGATGCGGAGGCCGAACCGCGTTCTTCTTGTTCTCGTTGGCATCGTCATTATCGCGTTCGGTCTCTCTCTTTTTGTCATGCCCGGTAACAAGACATCCGTACCATCCTCATCCACAAAACCCGCCTCGACCGAATTTGTGAAACAAGGAGAGTTGACATTTCTTGGCCCGGATCGGCAGCCAGTCATCACCATCGACATCGAAATCGCCGACGACGATGCAAGCCGCGAACAGGGGTTGATGTACAGAACGACGATGGGGGAGAACGAAGGAATGCTCTTTGTGTTCTTCGAGGACGGTTTCAAGTCCTTCTGGATGAAGAATACCGTGCTACCGCTCGACATCATGTTCCTCAATGCGAACAACGAGATCACGACCATCCACCGGAACACTACTCCGTTCTCGGAACAGGAATATCCGTCGTCCGGTCCGGCGCGTTATGTCATCGAAGTGGTGGGGGGATTTGCCGACCGCCACAACATCCGGGTCGGCAATATGGTACAGTGGGAGCGGATTCCGGCCAGTTGACATATTGAAGCCACCCGTTGTTCCCCGTACAGCAACCATCCGTTCTCTCCTTCTTCAAGATAGAAGTCCGGGGCAGTTGCCGTATCGGTTGTCATCGTTTTTTCTTCGGTGATTTGCCGGTTTTCTTGAGTGTCTCAGCTTTTGGAGGGGCTTGCGTCCGGTCTTTCCCGTTTTTCATCCCGTTGGATGTGCCGTTCCCCGGGGCGCCTTTTTCCTTCTCCTTCTCTGCAAGCTGCTTTTCCTCCTCTTCCTCCGCCATGACAATCGCGACATCCGCGACAACGTCCTCGCTTTGAAGCTTGATCAGGCGCACACCCTGGGTGTTGCGGCCCGCGAGGCGGATGTCGGTTGCATGCTGCCGGATCACCATACCATCCGATGTCACAACAACCACATCGTCTGTGTCAACAACCTCTTTGATCGCGACCATTTTTCCGGTCTTGTCCGAAGTCTTCACGGTGATAATTCCCTTGCCGCCGCGGTGGCTCACCCGGTACTCCCCCTCCTCGCTTCGCTTGCCGTAGCCGTTCTCCGTGGCAATGAGAAGGCTTGTCCCCTTGCGCCGCAGGTTGACCATGCCGACCACCTTGTCTCCTTTGCCCAGGTTGATGCCACGCACGCCGGCCGCAGAGCGCCCCATAGGCCTGACCTCGTTTTCATGGAACCGTATCGCAATGCCGTCGGTGGTGCCGATAATGATATCCTGGCTGCCGTCGGTGAGTTTGGCGTCTTTGAGCGCGTCCCCCTTTTTAAGGGTTGTGGCGGTGATCCCGCTCTTGCGTGGATTGCTGAACTCGGATAACAGGACTTTCTTGATAAGCCCGAGCTCGGTGACCATAAAGACATAATTCTTGTCGTCGAACTCTTTCACGGTAATAAAAGCGCTGATCGTCTCGTCCCCTTTTTTTGCAACAAGGGCATTGATCGGTTTGCCTTTGGTTGTTCGTCCTCCCTCTGGAATCTCGAATACCTTCAACCAGTAACATCGTCCGGCGCTGGTGAAGAAAAGGATATAATTATGTGTGCTGGCGACGAACATGTGCTCGACGAAATCGTCCTCGCGGGTGGCCGCACCGGTTACCCCTCTGCCACCGCGTGACTGTCGCCGGTAACCGGAGACGGGGAAGCGTTTGATAAACCCCTGGTGGGAGATGGTGATGACCACCTCTTCCTCCGCGATCATGTCCTCGATGCTGAACTCCTCGGCTTTGTACACGATTTCCGTGCGCCGCTCATCACCGTATTTCTTCTTCAGCTCGACCAGCTCATCTTCGATAATCTTCAGCTGGAGCTGCTTATTCTTGAGGATTGCCTTGAGTTTTTCGATTAACTTGATCGTTTCACGGTACTCGTCTTCCACCTTCTTCCGCTCGAGGCCCGTCAGCTTCTGGAGGCGCATATCGAGAATCGCCCGAGCCTGGATCTCCGAAAGCTTGAACTTTTTCATCAGGCCGAGCCGGGCGGTCTCAACATCCTTCGACTGCTTGATCAGCTTGATCACCGCGTCGATGTTGTCCAGCGCGATGATATATCCTTCGAGGATGTGCGCCTTCTTTTCCGCCTCATCGAGTTCATGCTTCGCCCGCCGGACCACCACCACGTTTCGGTGTTCGATAAACTTCTGGATCATCTCGCGCAGCGTGAGGACGCGCGGACGCCCCTCGACCAGGGAAAGCATGATGATCCCGAAGGTGGTCTGCATTTGCGTGTGCTTGTAGAGATTGTTGAGAACAACCTCCGCGTTTCCATCACGTTTCAGCTCGATCACCACGCGCATGCCATCCCGATCGGATTCATCCCGGATGTCGGAAATGTCGTCGAGTTTCTTGTCGTTCACCATATCGGCGATTTTTTCGATGAGGCTCGCCTTGTTTACCATATACGGGAGCTCGTTGATGACGATGCGCTGCCGATCGCCTTTTCCCGTTTCGATGCTTGCCTTTGCCCGCACGAGAATGCGTCCGCGCCCCGTCGTATAAGCCTCCTTCACGCCGTCATAGCCATAGATGATGCCACCGGTTGGAAAATCGGGGGCAACGATGTGCTTCATCAGTTGTTCGTTACTGATTTCGTTGTTTTTGATATAGGCGAGGCAACCATCGATCACCTCGTTCAGGTTATGCGGAGGAATATTGGTCGCCATGCCGACAGCGATGCCGCTTGCGCCGTTGCACAGGAGGTTCGGGAACAACCCGGGAAGTACCGATGGCTCTTTAAGGGTGTCGTCGAAATTCGGAACAAAGTCGACCGTGTTTTTCTCCAGGTCACGCAGCATCTCCTCGGCAATGCGGGAAAGGCGTGCTTCCGTATACCGCATGGCCGCGGGCGAATCGCCGTCGACCGAGCCAAAGTTCCCCTGACCATCCACCAGGGGATAGCGGAGGGAGAAATCCTGCACCATCCGGACCATCGTATCATACACGGCCGTATCGCCGTGGGGATGGTATTTTCCCAGCACCTCTCCCACGATGCGCGCACTTTTCTTGTACGCGCGATTGCTCGCGAGGCCCAATTCCTGCATACCGAACAGCACGCGGCGGTGCACCGGCTTCATGCCATCGCGCACATCGGGCAGAGCCCGCGCGACGATAACCGACATCGAGTAATCGATGTACGATCCCTTCATTTCCTCTTCAATATCAACCGGAATTATTCTTTCATTCACGTTCGCCATGCAAATCCTTTATCACGTTGTGGTGTAACCTGTCTGCTTCTGTTGGCCGGAGAATTGATGGAGCTCTTTTGCCAATTCTCTCTTAGACATCTAAATTCCTGACGTATTTCGCGTTTTTCTCGATGAACTCGCGACGCGGCTCGACCTCGTCCCCCATCAGGATGGAGAAGGTTCTGTCGGCATCAGCGGCATTTTCAATGGTCACCTGCAAGATCGTCCGGGTTTCGGGATTCATCGTGGTGCTCCAAAGCTGCTCGGGGTTCATCTCCCCTAATCCCTTGAATCGCGAAATAACGAAGCCGCTGGTATTCACAATTTCCCCTTCTTCGTTCACTCCGGGGACTGTTTCTTCCTCCTCCTGTTTGCCGCGCTTCTTCTCGCCTTTCAACCGTTTGATAATCTCATCGCGTTCTTCTTCGTCAAAAGCATAGAACTCCTGTTTCCCCTTCTTTACCTTGTAGAGCGGGGGCTGCGCGATGTAGACATGACCAAGCTCGATGAGCGATCTCATATAACGGAAGAAAAGGGTCAACAAGAGGGTGCGGATGTGTGAGCCGTCGACATCCGCGTCGCACATGAGAATGATCTTATTGTACCGGATCTTCGCCGGGTCGAAATCTTCCCCGACGCCGGCCCCGATGGCGGTAAAAATCGCCCGAATCTCTTCGTTTTCAAGGATTTTGTGGAGCCGCGCCTTTTCAACATTGAGGATTTTTCCTTTCAGGGGAAGGATTGCCTGGAAGCGTCGGTCGCGCCCTTGCTTCGCGCTTCCGCCTGCCGAATCTCCCTCAACAAGATAGACCTCACAATGTTCCGGATCGTCGATGGAACAATCCGCAAGTTTACCCGGCAATCCACCGGAGTCGAGCGCGTTTTTCCGTCTTGTGAGATCTCTTGCTTTACGCGCCGCTTCGCGCGCCTCTGCCGCCCGTAAACATTTGTCGATGATTCGCTTCGCATCGGGTGAGTTGGACTCAAGCCATGTCTGGAGCGCTGGTCCGACAGCCGATTCTACGATGCTCTTCACTTCGCTGTTTCCCAGCTTCGTTTTCGTCTGACCCTCGAATTGCGGTTCCGGCACCTTGACGCTCACAATCGCGGTCAGTCCCTCTCGAAAATCATCCCCGACCAACACCAGTTTTCCCTCTTTGACGAGGCCGTTTTTATAAGCATGATTATTCAGTGTCCGGGTCAGCGCCGTCCGGAAGCCGACAAGGTGCGTTCCTCCCTCATGGGTGTTAATGTTGTTGACGTAGCTGAAGACGTTCTCGCTATACTGATCGTTGTATTGGAGTGCGACCTCCACCTCTACAACCCGGTCGCTGTCGTCCCTGCCTTGCCCTTTTGCGTAGAATGGTTTTTTTGTAATGGCGGGTCGCGTTGCGTCGATATACTTGACGAACTCCACCAACCCCCCTTCAAAATGAAAAACCTCTTCCTCGCCGTTTTCCGTCCGCAGGTCCTCAATACGGAACGTCACCTGGGGATTCAAAAATGCCAGCTCCCGCAATCGTTCTGCGACGGTCTCAAACTTAAAGGTCCGGTTTTTGAAGATCGTTCCATCCGGCAGGAACGTGACCTTGGTTCCGGTTTTCCCCTTCTCAGACTTACCCAGCGTCTTCACCGGCGCCACCGGATCGCCCTTCTTGTACTTTTGGTAGAAGACTTTTTCGTCGCGGCTGATCTCGGCTTCGAGCCATTCGCTAAGAGCGTTCACGACCGAGACGCCCACGCCATGCAAGCCTCCCGAAACCTTGTACGTGTTCTTGTCGAACTTGCCGCCGGCATGGAGCACCGTCATAACGACTTCGAGCGCAGACCGTTTTTCTTCCAGGTGAATGCCCGTCGGAATTCCGCGTCCGTTATCTTCGACCGTGACGGATCCGTTTTCGTTGAGCGAGACCGTGATGTGGGTACAGAATCCGGCGAGCGCTTCGTCAACTGAGTTGTCCACGACTTCGTAGACCAGGTGGTGAAGACCCCGCGCGCTGATATCGCCAATGTACATTGCCGGCCGGCGTCGGACTGCTTCCAGTCCTTTTAATACGGTGATGTCGTCTGCAGTGTAGTCGCCCTGTGAGCCGCGTTCTTTCTTCGGTTCACCGTTGATTGGTTTTCCTTTTGAATTTTCCACCCGCGCTGATTTTGTGTTCGCTGGTTTCTTTGTTTCTGTTTTTCCTGCAGCCATGAGTTCTTTCTGTTTATTGAAACTTGATGTCACGGACCACTTCACTTCCGAGCATGGTGTTCAACCGCTGAACGATTTCCTTCTTACGAAGGGTAAGTTCATAACGCCAGACGCCGGTCGTAACTTTGACGAAAAGTGTCCCTTGTGTTATGCGCATCGCCGTCGTCACCCTGGCGATTTGCTCCCCAACCGCGGTCTCCCATTGCAGGACGGCTTCATATTCCTTGAGCTTTGGTTGTATGCCGAGCGACTGTATGAGCTCGTCGAGTGCCAGCCCAATCGGTTTACCGGACGACGCCGGCCGCTTCTTCATAAACCACCGTGCCTCGCTGAACGAAAAATTTCTTGTTCTTCCCACCCCACGTTACCTGCCCCCTCAGCATCTCGTCGCCGGTTGCGGTGATGAAGGCCTGTCCCATACCGTCCAGCATGCCGAGCAGGCGTTCGGCCCGATCTGCATCGAGCTCACTGAAAACATCATCCAGGAGAAGGATGGGTGTTTCCCGACAGTACTCCTCCAAATACCGGAATTCGGCCATTTTCAACGATATTTGCACGCTCTTGTGCTGTCCCTGGGAGGCATAATGTTTCAGGGCCAGGTTGTTCACAGTAAATTCTATATCGTCCCGATGCGGTCCGGCCATGGTTGTGCCGCTTCGGCGTTCATCCGGACGCGTGCGCTCTAGTTGCTGTTCGAAGAGCTTCCTTGTTTCCTGTTCTGTTTGAGTTTCTTCCGTGGGGATCGAAGAGCGATAGTTCATCGAGGGAGATTCCAATTCACCGACCAGTTGCCGGTACGCCTGCACCACATGTGGTGAAAACTCCGCGGCAAAGGTCCTTCGCTTCACAAGAATTCTCGCCCCCCGATCGACCAGTTCTGTATCCCACGGTTCAAGCTCTCGCGATGGATCGGTTCTCCCCAGCTTCGCGTCGAGCAGAATTCTATTGCGCTGCCGGAGGATGCGACGATAGTCCAACAGGTCTTCAAGATATCGCTTGCTCGATTGAGAAATAACAAAATCCATGAATCTTCTCCGCTCAGCTGGAGCCCCTCCGGTGATCGCGCCGGCCTCGGGAGAAAGGATCACAACGGGGAATTGTCCTATAACACTGGAGAAGCGCTCAATAGGGGACGTGTTGATGAAAAATTCCTTTTCCCCTTGGTGCGTATCGAAAGCCGCCCGCACCCGGTACTCTGTGCCCGCATCGGAACACAAGAGACCATCAACCTCAAAGGCCGTCTGCCCTGACCGAAGAACGGTGGAATCGTTGCTCCCGAAAAAACTCTTCGTCAGGCAGAGGTAGGAAAACCCCTCAAGGGTATTGGTTTTCCCCTCCCCGTTTTTCCCCAGGAGAACATTTATTCCTGGCGCACAATCGATTTCCGTATGCTCGTGGTTCCGAAAACCCTTCAGTTGGATGCGCCGAACATTCATGGATCGTTCTCGTTCCTACAATGCGATAGCCCCAAACCCACAAACGTTTTTGCGCGGTGGGATGGGGCTATTCTGGAATTCCTTCCCTTGGTGTACCGCTCAAGCATTCAGCCGCATGGGCATCACGAGCATCAGGACGTCCTCGTTCGGCTTTTGCTTCGCAGGCATGACGATTGCAGCCCTGACTGAACTGCTCAGCTTGAACTCGATCTCGTCAGCGTCGATATGAGAGAGAATGTCGGTCAGGTAATGAGAGTTAAAACCGATCTCCATGTCCTCTGCGCTGTACTCACAGGCCACCTTCTCTTTTGCCTCTCCCCCGAAATCGGTATCCTCCGCTGAAACGCGGATTTCGTTCTTTTTCATCGAACATCGGATCTGGTGTGTCGTCGAGCTGGAATATAGGGAGACCCGGCGGACGGACGCGAGCAGGAGATCCCTGCTGACAACCAACTTTTTGTCGTTGTCGAGGGGTATCACCGACTCGTAATTGGGGTAAGATTCTTCAATAACACGTGAAGTCAGGGTTGTGTTTCCGAATGTAAATTGAACATGTGTCTCATCGATCGAAAGGGTATTCTCTCCATCCTCTGCCGAGCGGCCGACCAGGTTCATCGCCTTTGCCGGAATAATAATATCCTTCTTAACTTTTGTTTTCGTGAGGCCTGAATAATTGATCCGCACGAGCCTGTGTCCATCGGTAACAACCGCGCGGAGATCCGAATCTTTCACCTGTAAGAGAATTCCGGTCATGGCCGGCCGTAGTTCATCCGTGCTTACGGCAAAGAGAGTTCTATTTATCATCCGGCGTAACATCTCTCCGCTGAAGATTATTTTTTCCTCTGCTTTGAATTGGGGAACCGTGGGAAACTCGTCACTGGATTCGCCCATGAGAATATATTCGCCGGTCTCGGTTATCATCTTAATCTTGTTCGCCGAGAGATCTGCATGAAAAACCAATTGGATATCCGGCAAGGCTCGTATGGTTTCCATGAGCCTCTTCGCGGGAACTGCAATTTTTCCATCTTCGCTTCCCTTGACATCGAGGGTGGCTGACATGGAAACTTCCAGATCCGTAGCCGACAATCGCAGTGTATTTTTCGCCAAATCAAACAGAATATTCTCAAGGATTGGGAGAGTAGATTTGGACGGGACAACACCGTTTATTCTGGTTAAAGCCTTCTGTAATTCAGAACTGGCTACCGTGAACTTCATTCAAATCTCCTTGAAAAGGGGTGATTTTAGCGAAATGCTTGGTAAAAATTACCAAAAATTAAGTCTATTTACAACTATAAATATGATTACAGACACGAGATAAGTCTTTGTGTTATATAATAGTTATAGTATTT
>DKJQ01000151.1 GCA_002454845.1 Ignavibacteria bacterium UBA6688 | reverse complement strand
TCATCAGAGCGACAACAAGTCCAAGGGAGAACCGTTTTTTCATACAAATCTTTCCTTCACTCTCAAAAGAAGCCCTTCAATGGCTATTTTGTCTTCAAATTCGGGGAAAATCGCTTCAATAGCAAGGGGCACGGTGAAACCCGCTCAGAAACAGAGAAGAATAGCCACATCTTCCATACTGCCGGAAATACATTGTCCGGTCGACGACCTTGAAAAGACAAAAAAATGGGGCGCGACCTGTTTCGTCGCGCCCTGAGCAGTTCAATCGCTTAGCCCGACCGCTCCCGGCGGGTTCATTTCATGAGCATGATTTTTTGGGCTGCCCTACGTCCCTCCGATTCGAGCCTGACGATGTACACCCCGGATGACAACCCTGCGCCATCAAAAACAACCTGATGCGTCCTCCCTGTCGTCGCCTCCCCGTCAAACAACGTCCGCACCTCTCTTCCGAACAGATCAAAGACGCGAACCACTGCCCTAGCCTGCTTGGACAACGAGAATGCAAGTCTCGTCGTTGGGTTGAATGGGTTCGGATAATTCGGAGAGAGCACGAAATCACCGGGCTGCAACTCCTCGCCGGAGACCCCGACAAGACTTTCCTTCATGATAAGCCTCGTCGCCCATGCCGTAACGATCCCGGTATCCGGTTGATCCGTCCAGCACCAGACCTCAAACACGAAACCTTCCTGTGTCAGGTATTGGAACTTGAGGTCGTTCGTTCCCGGTGCAATATCCCGTGCCACAAATCGCAGGCATGCAGCTTCGCGGCCCGGCAGCCGGAGGGTACCGAACCCATCGACGGTGTAATTCGTCGTCGTGTGCCGGGAATCGACCGCAACAATGCCGCCGGAAACGTACGTCGTCTCCCGATGCTCGTACGATTGAGTCCATGCCATCCCCATGACAGCCGGGAAGATCGCGTAGATGGGAGTGGGCAAGAAGTGCTGGACCAGGTGTGACTGCGAGTTGATCTCCACCACACCAAGCATCAGAAGCGTATCCCCTTGGAACATCAAGACCGGGTTGTCTTCAAGTTGGGTGGGAGAGTCGCCAAAGCTAAAGCCGTTTGCATTGTACCTCGAGGCCAGGGAGGGAACCTCCGGAACGCTATACACCATCGGACTGCCCATTGCGGGTTGGGAGAGCGATGTAAAATCGTAGATGTTCGGTCCCCCCTTCTGTCCGACATTCACGGTCACGGAACCATCGAGCCCCCACACGTGCATACGATGCCCGACATTCATGATCTGTTGCATGTGCGACTTGGTGACGGTAATCTGGGCGGTGGTGATCTGCGGGGGCAGGAGAACGGCCAGGAGGAGCGACGCGGTGAACGACAAACCAATCGTGGCGTTTGCTTTCATGATGGTATGCCATCCCTTTCTTGGATAGATAGCGACGAAGGATAGCATTCGCTCCATCGAAAGTCAATGCGGAGGGTCATCTCTGGTGCGTGTGCTTTGCCACAATTGACAATGAGAAGCTCTACCGGAGAAGCGTAGCAGAGGAAATCCCGTCGACGCCGATTTCATTTTGGCGGAATCCCTTTTCTCGACTTTGCGAAATTCATCATCGACCAATACCGCAATGTTCGCGAATGGAATCCGCACGGGATATACTCCCATCCACGTAATCCGGGGTGCGGCTGCTCTGCAGGAATTCGAATTCATTGGTCGGACCTGGCAGCAGCGCCATGTTCTGCGTCAAACCTCACCTCACATCTCCAGGCGAAATCCGATTCTGATCCGCCGCGGATCATAGTACGCGCCCGGGTCTCCCAACTCACCGCCGATTCGCCCGCTTGAATCGATCCACCGGATATTTTTTGTGTTAAAGCTGTTGCGGGCATCGACATAGACGATCAGCCGGTAGCGCCCCTCGTTGTCCAGGGCAAATTGCCGTGACGCCTTCACATTCATAAACACCACGTTTTGCATTCTTCCATTATTCGGCAAGAATGCTTTGGAAGGATCAAGAGGCGTAAAGCCATCGCGCGTCGGATAGAGCGTATAGGGTCGCGGTGAATTATACAGGAGAATGACATTGGTCTGGATGCCAAGCGGAAGCAGAAAATCTGCGTCAGCCTTCACCGTATGGCGCTGATCCCAGCTTAACGGGAACGGCCGGGCAACCAGCGGGAATCCCCACTGCGCATAGTTGATGGTTTGATCGACATACTCGCTGATCCCTTCGGTGACCATGTAGGAGTAGGAAATGCTTCCCGAAAGGCGCTCGTCCCGCTCGCGACTCAGTACAAATTCAATCCCGGACGAGTTCGCTTCCGCGTTATTGACGTACGAGGAGAAACCGAAATCCCCACCGGATTTGCTGTCAAACGGGATAAGGGTTTTGGAATCGATCTGGTTCAGAAAATTCTTTTTAAAATACGTCACCGAAGCGACGACGTTCTCATCCAACCCGTACTTGAATCCCACTTCCCACGCCACCGTCCGTTCCGGCTCAAGGTCCGGATTTCCCGTCAACACATTGCGCGCCCCTTCCCGGAGCTGGACGGGATTGATGCCCGAATAGAGATAATCGAAGAGCGGAAACTGGAAATAATGCCCGAAGTTCGCGAAGAAGAAGCTGGAAAGGCTCACAGGGGCAGCAAAGCTGATGCGGGGACTGAACTGTTGTTTGAATTTCGCCTTGACCGACCCGGTCACTCTTTGCTCAAATTCCTTCTGGTTGATCGGAATGAATTCGACGAGAGGCCGTTCGGCCGTCGGGTCCATAAAATCCCACCGAACGCCAACACTGAGATTCGAACCGTCGCGTTCGATCTCCACCTTGTCCTGCACGAAGACGCTTCCCGATCTCGGGTTATAGGAATAGGAATTGCTGAAGTTCAGCAGGGGGGCATCGGTCATGGGCTTGCCGAAATACGTCGTCTGCGGCTCATACTTGACCAGGTCGGAGAAGATATCATACTGGTTCAGCTCAAGCCCGGCCCGGACGAGGTGCATCTTGTCGATATGCGTGGTGTATTCCCCCTTCAGGGAGTAAGTCAATTGCTTCGTATCCGCCCACCAGTTCCGCTGTCCTTCCAGAATATACTGGAGGTAGAAATCGTACTGGTAGGGCTGAAGGGCTAAATCATCCTTAGCTCCTTGGCCGATGCGGGACCGGTGGTAAAACGTGCTGAGACTTACTGTGTAGAACGATTCCGCCGACAGGGTGTGAGAATAGGACAACGCAACGCGGTACGCATCGCGCGAACGTTCGGGCAACCCGGAAAGGTTGAACCGCCAGCTGAATTCATAATCGCGCCAGGAACGGAGCGAATAGATCCCCTGCAGGCTCAATTTCTGCACCGGCGAAAGGAAATACTCGATCTTCCCGAAGCCGGTCCATTCCGTGCTGATGGGTGATCCGAAGAACTTGTCAAAATCCTGCCACCACCTCGTATCGCTCGCGATGAAGGTGTTCGCGGTAAAATAGGTCAGCCGTTCCATGATCAGCGGCCCCCCTGCCGAAACTTCGATCTCGGTGGAGCGATCCTGCTGTTGATTGACGCTGCCGGGCAACCAGCCGTCGCGATCGACCCTGAGCCCCAGGTTGTGTGTGTTTCCTCCGCTCCTCGTCACGACGTTCACGACGCCGGAGAGGGCGTTGCCGTACTCCGCATCGAACCCGCCGGTGTGGATCGTCAATCCCGTGATGGAACTTTTGGGAAGATTGGCGGCCAAGCCCCCACCGATCACGTCCTGCACGGGGAGTCCGTCTATGAGGAATGCCACCTCCGTGGTTTTGCCCCCCCGGACGTTCCCCTCCAACGTCGTCCCGGGTTGCAGCATCAGCACATCCCGGAAGGAGGAGATGGGGAGTTTTTCAAGCTTGATCTCCCCGATTGAAAATGCGGTGGAAGCGAGATCTTTTTGGATCAACGGCCGCTCCGCCCGCACCTCCACCACATCCAGCTCGATGGAGGTGGGATCGAGATCGATATCGATGCGCGTGCGGAGATCGGGGAGGATGGTAACGTTCTTCATCAACACTGTCTTATACCCGATGAAACTGAAGCGCACTTCGTAGACACCCGCCCGTACGTTATTGATGATGTACAATCCCTCTCGATCGCTCGCCGCACCGTACTGGGTACCGACAATGGTGACGTTCACGCCGACGAGCATCTCCTTGCTCTGGCGATCGCGCACACGACCTTCGAGGATGCCGGTAATGCCACGCAACGGGCTGGCGTCGGATACCACCGCACAGAAGCTGAAAACAACCAGTAGAAGGGAAAGGGGTCTCTTGGTGTTCATGGCATCCTCATGATGGTGCTTTGCTTTCCGACAGCCGTGAGATTTTTCACCTTACTGAGTGACACAGAAGCGCTGGTCGACCGAGAGGCACGCGTTGGGTGGGACCCATTGCGAGATGCGGCAAAATGAAAACTCGGTCGGACCTATGCTAACCGGGCTTACTTGCTCAAATACCTTCAGTTCACCACTGAGGATGAATGTTTCACGGAATGCGATCGTTCTCATCGGGCTCGGCGGTGGTCCGGGACAAGTTGGATCGATGTAGTAGGAAAACAATTCGAGAAATTCATTGTCGCCTGGCGTATCTCCCCCGGCAAGATTCCATGACACAAGAAACCGGACGGAGTCACCTGGATCCATCCTGACCATGCCGGTTTGGCTATTGTGGAATCGCGCGTACACCAAATGCACCGAAGAGACATCCAACGTCTTCCGCAGTTCCGGTTTACGTTTGGAACGAATCTCAATCGAACCGGTAACAACACGTCTCCCTTCCAGCGATTCCTCATACCGGTTTATCGCAGTTACTGCAACGCCCACCCGGTTGTCGGATGACGTGAGGATGTAGTTTGCTTCGACCTTCCCCTGAAGGACCGCGCTCGGTTCGCGATAGGAAGGGAGCGATTCGTCGCAGCCTCCTGGTATGAGGATAAAGAACAAGGAACCGCTCAACAACGGCACGCGAAGGCGTCCTCTCAAGAAATCGGATTTCTTCACCTCCCCTCCTGAAATTGCTGTGGCGTGCATGAATTTCCCAGAACCGGCGGACGAAGGTTGCACGGCGCATTGGTATCGACTGAAACACACCCCCCCTCGGGACCCGAACGGAAATACATGTTGACAAAACAGAGGGCGTACTGTACCGAATCGGCGATGCTGGTCCCTGTTTTTTCAAAAAGCTGAACGCGTCCCCGAATGACCCAATCCTCCGTCAACGCGAAGCAACGACCCTCACATGTGGGATCCTCGATGTACTTGAAAAACTCGCGCCGAATATCCCTCCCGGCATCGTCGGTGACGAAGTTCCACGAAATACCCAACCTGGCTGTCTGGTTGGGATTGAGAGTCAGGATTCCGGTGTTTCGGTTGTACCCGGGGGCCTCGATGAAGTTTGCGGCGGAGAGTGGGAAGGTTTTTCGGACCGTCGAGTCCCGCATGGAAACAAGCTCGATCGTTCCTTTGACATCCGCCCGCGCCTGGAACGTTTCGTCGAAGACATTCCTTGCCGTCAGGTACACCTTCAGAGAGTTGTCCGAGATTTCAAGAATATATTGAGCCGAAAGGGTTGCTTCGAGGACAGTTTCCGGCTCGCGGTACGCGGGGAGAAATTCCTCACAGGTGCTGAAGGACAAAGTACTGACGACAAGGGCGAGGCTGAGGAACAGAGTCCTCCCTTGTGCGGGAAGCGTATAGCGGAAGAGAACAGGTTGTGTGAAGCGCGTGAAGCGAGGCGGTAGCCAAATCATTCGATACGATACCCTCCTCCCTCGACGGTGCAATCCGTAGCAACGCCACTACGCCGTTTAGGAAATTGCCACAAAGTCACCCCGCCCGCCTGCTGCCGCAGGCAGTCGGGCGGGCAAGGCACGAAGGAAAAAATTGACAATTTTTAAGCAAGC
>DKJQ01000092.1 GCA_002454845.1 Ignavibacteria bacterium UBA6688 | reverse complement strand
AGAGGTGAATCTCCACGCTCCTCGCAAGGGCCGGCAGGTCATATCCCCCCTCGAGTACGGAAACGATGTTCCCCCCGCAATGACGTTCCGCCACCTCCCGGAGCCGTTTCGTCATGATCCCGAACGATTGTTCGGTAAGATTGATGTTGGCCAGCGGATCGTCCCGGTGGGCATCAAAGCCGGCGGAAATCATCAGGAGTTCCGGCTTGAACTCGTCGAGCGCGGGGCATATTTCCGATTCAAATGCTTCGAGGTACTCCTTCTCAGCGCTCCCCGGCTTCATCGGGCAATTGAGGGTGAAGCCTTCCCCTTTCCCGTTGCCGCGCTCGGTTGCGGCCCCTGTTCCGGGCCAGAGAGGGAACTGGTGCAGACTTATATAGAGGACTGAATCATCCTCATAGAAAATCTCCTGCGTCCCGTTCCCGTGGTGGACATCCCAGTCCACAATTGCGACACGGCCGACGCCGTGCTTTTTCTGGGCGTACCGTGCACCAATGGCGATGTTATTGAAGAGGCAGAATCCCATGACTTTCGAGGATTCGGCATGGTGTCCTGGCGGTCGCCCTGCGCAAAAAACAGACTGTGCATTGCCGCTGAGTACCTGATCCACTCCCTGCAGGATACCCCCGGCGGCAAGGAGGGCAACGTCGTACGAGACCGGGCACACATGGGTGTCACCGCTGTCGAGCACCTGCTCCCCTGAAGCACAGCGCTGTTTGATCATGGTGACATGCTCTTCGGGGTGAACCGCATGGATCCATGGGAGGGGAGCGGGATCCGGTTGGAGGTGCAGAAGGTTTTTCCAGAGCGGCGTTCCGAGGAGGTGGTTGATCATCGATGCAAGCCGCTGCGGCCGTTCGGGGTGACCCGGTCCGGTATCGTGCTTCAGATATTCGGGATGATAAATCAATCCGACGGTTTTCATGAGCGCGCAAAAAGAATGAAGAGGAGGAGATTGATCGCATGGCTGGTATAACACAGCACACAGACGATCTTGAGTTTTGCAAAGAGCGAGTAGCTCAGATACAGGCTGGAGAGGAGTGCTATCCCGGATGCAACGATCATAAATTCATGGAGGGGATTGTGCCAGTCCGGGCTCACGGCAAATGTGAACACCGCAGCGTAGAAGAGGAGCCCCGGATAGAAATTCGGGACCTTGAACAAATGCGCATCCGGGGTCGAAAGGAGCGATGCGCACGCTCCGGATTCGATCCTGCATACGCGCGGGATAAAAGTGGCATCGGGCGGCATGAGTCTGCGATACACAAGCGTGAAATAAAGTGCGATCAGAAATCCGATGCTTGACAGAACGGCGATAGCAACCATACCACCTCCGGTTCAAACAGCTCTCTGGAGCGTCCTCACGGCAAGCCAGAACGAGACGAGAAGGAACGCGCCGAAACAGACCGCCTCGAACAAGACGGTCCCACCCGCGCCGATGCCCACCGTGAGAAACCGAAGCGTATCCGTGTGCCAGGTGAGGGGGTTCAGAAAAGAGGAAAGCCTCAACCATGCCGGCGCTTGGTCGATAGGGTAAAACGTCGTACTGAGAAAGATCAGCACAAAATAGGCAACATTGATCGCGGTATTAAAAGTGTCGTTGCGGCGGATGAGGAAGGCAAAGATCGCAAGGAAAAAGAACCATCCCGCGGTTCCCATCACAACGCCAGCAACGATCAAGGGGAGGTATTCCCACTGGATGGCAATATCCAGCACCGCGACGGCAAGGACCAGCGTCAACGCGCATTGGACAACGGACATGAGACATTGAAAGAGAATCTTCCCCATCAGGAACTGGCTGCGGGTCATGGGGTACGTCAGGAACTCATAGAAAATGCCGTTGTCCCGATCGATGAAAAAACCGTACGATTGGTTGATAGCGCTCCCGAAGCATGTCATGGACAGGACCCCTGCGAGGAAAAACTGGTTGTACTGGATCGATTCTCCTTCCAGACTCAACCCTGCGCCGAGCGCCTTGTCGAAAGCGACGCCGAACATGAGCAGGTACAGTAGCGGCACCGCCATATCGAAGAACAGCCACAGTGGGCTGGTTCTCCGGATGAGATATTCCCGATACACCACGGCGAGCACTTCACGCATCAGGGTGCCCCTGCTTTCTTGTCGATCATCTCCACAAACGCGTCCTCCAGGCTCGCGCTGGTGATCTCGAATTGTTTCAGGGATCCCAGGCGTTTGGCTGTATTGAGGATCTTCAGTGCCACGTCCTCCTCCCGGACGGTGACCTCCACGGTGGCGCCTCGCACCTCGATTTTGACCGGGTTCGCCCGCTGAATCGCCTTCAGAGTTCTTTCGGGTACCTTGTCGAAAGAGAGCGTCAGGTATAACAACTTCAGTCCGAGCGACTTGACCTGGTCGGTGCTGCCGCCCGCGATGACCTTGCCGTGGTTAACGATGGCGAGCGAAGCACAGAGTTCCTCCGCTTCATCCAACATATGCGTCGTCAGGATGACGGTGCGTCCTTTCCGCGATTCTTCCTTGATCGCGGCGACCGTTGCGCGCTTGTTGAACGTGTCCATTCCGGTCGTGGCTTCATCGAGAAACACGATGGGCTTGTGGATGAGAAACATCTTGGCCACCTGCACGCGGCGTTTGAGTCCGCCGCTCAGGTCGCTCCCTTTTTCCCCCAGGTGCTCGCGGAGTCCGAAGAGCTCGCTCACCCGGTCGCACCGGAGCTCCACCTCCCGCGTGCTCAAACCGTGGAATTTCCCGAACGTTCTGAAGTTGTTCCGGACGGAAAGGTAGAGTTCGATCGCGTTTTCCTGGACCACGACACAAATCTGCCGCCGGACCTCCAGTGGTTGGGTAACGACATCGTGACCGAGAATACGGGCGGATCCCGAGGTGGGGAGAACCAGTGTTGTCAGGATCTTGATGGTCGTCGATTTCCCGGCGCCGTTGGGTCCCAGAAGGCCGAAGATCTCTCCCTGCCGGACAGAGAACGAAATGCCGTCCACGGCGCGGAGGGGACCACGGTTCTTTGTCTGGTACACTTTTACGAGGTTGTCCACCTCGATGGCATTCTGACGTTTCGTCATTCTTGTGTAGGGAATTTGATGGCGGAACAATCTATCAACATTTTTCCAATTTTGCTCTTCTTTTGCTTTTCCCTTCATGGGTGGTTATATTCCCAAACCGTTTATGATCCGAACATGTTTGAGCGTTCCCCTTCCCTCCGATTTTCGCTTCTGGCGCACCGTCTACAGTCACGGATGGTGCTCGCTTCCTCCCTTTCAGGTCGACCGGGAAAACCGTACACTCTCAAGGCTCCTTGAATTGGAGGATGGGACCCTCGTCCGTTGTTCGGTCTCAAGTTCGGGATCACGATTGCAGGTCGAAGCGACCAGCGCCGGAAATATCACGGCAGCCCGACGGGGAGAGATCAAGACGCAGTTACTGGACTGCCTCCGGGTGAACGAGGATCTGAGCGGCTTCCATGCCGAAGCACGAAAATACAGGGAGTACCGATGGATACCGCCAACCGGTGCCGGAAGGATGCTTCGATCTCCGACGGTCTTCGAGGACGTTGTGAAAATGATCTGCACGACGAACTGCAGCTGGAGCCTGACCGAAGCGATGGTGAAGAACCTGACCGGCATTCTCGGAAGGCCGTTCACCGGTGGGACCGGCAGTTTCCCGTTGCCAGCCGCTCTTGCCGGGGTCACCGAATCCTTCATCCGAAAAAATATCCGGGCAGGGTACCGATCCCCTTTCCTCCTTGAACTGAGCGAGCGGATTGCCGGAGGGAAGCTCGAAATCGAGTCCTGGCGGAAGTCGCCCTTGCCGACGGGGGAGTTGTTCCGGCAGGTCCGGTCCGTGAAGGGAATAGGGGAGTACGCCGCGGGAAATATTCTGAAATTGCTCGGCCGGTACGACTTTCTCGGCCTCGATTCCTGGGTGCGCGGGAAGTACTATGAACTTCATAAGAAGGGGAGAAGGGTCTCCGACAAAACGATTGAGAAGCACTATGCACCGTACGGTCGCTGGCGGGGCTTGTTCCTCTGGCTGGAAGTGACCCGCGCCTGGCACGAGTAATTTCATCACAGAATATGCTGATCGATCTCGCCCATCACTATGTAAGAAGAAGGTACAGGCGGTCCGGCATTCAAAGTAAGTATTGCCCCGCCGGTTCATCCATCGTGCATTACTATGAGTATGCGCATCAGGATCCGCGCGCGACGGTTGTGCTCCTGCATGGTCTCGGCACTTCGTCAAGCACGTGGGCGAAGGTTTTGCCGCAACTTACCCGGGATTACCGGGTGGTTGCCGTGGATCTGGCGGGGTTCGGGTTTTCCCGGATCACAAGCGGCAAAACCTATTTCACCATCGGTGAGCAGGTCGAGATGTTCTCTCAGTTTGTCGACGCCCTTTCCCTCTCGTCGTTCCGGCTGATCGGACAATCCTTCGGTGGATGGATTGCAGCCCGTTACGCAGTCCGGAACCAGGACCGTGTGGAGCAATTGGTGTTGATCAATAACGCCGGGATTTATTACAAAGGTGTGGAGCGTGTCAGGGAGCTGTTCACCATAAACTCACCCAAGGATGTCAACCGCCTGACCGATGCCATGTGGGATCGATACCCATGGTACTACAGGCTCCTCGCCCCGTTCATTCTCGCCGACATGGCCAGGCGAAGCGTCAAGGATATTATCGCTTCGATTGAAGACCACGATTTTCTCGTCGAGGAACTGACAAGCCTTCGGATGCCGGTCTCGGTCATTTGGGGGGAACGTGACAAGCTTCTTTCTCAGGAGTCGGTGCAGACGATGCAGAGAATCGTCCCACGGCTCGAGACGCACTATCTCTCTCGCGCGGGGCACGTGCCGCAGTTGGAGTGTCCCGGAGAGTTCACGAAAATTCTCCTGCAGGTGTTGGAGCGGAGGCTTGATGGCGTGGATTGAAGATGCTGAGATGGAACTGGTTCGTGCCCGGGCGGCGGAGGAGGCGGGGAATCCCGGGAGAGTCCGGACAGCGGCCCGACGAGCTGCGGGGTACGCCTTGAGGGAATTGGAAATGCAGTCTCCGGGTCGGAACTATGGGTCTGATTTTCTTCGGCAGCTACGAGGGTTAGCGGAGGATCGTGGTGCGCCTGAGGAGGTGCGGGGGGCGGCGCAACGTCTGCAGGCGAGGCTCTCAGCGGACTTTGTCTCCGAATCGGGAAACCCCGTCCGGGACGCACAAGTCATTATTCGGTTCGTTCAACAGGCGCTCCAGCATCCCTTATAACGATTCGTCTGCAAGGTACTCGGCGATGTCGTACCGGCGGTTCTGGTCGTCAGCATGCCGAAACTTCTTCCAGAAAAACAGGGGCACGGCGATGGCCGACGTGACCAGCAGAAAGCCTGAGACAAAGGCGAAACGTTTCATCGTGCTCTCCCCATCTTAGTTGAGTGTGATGTACAATTCCCTGTTGCAACCCGGAAGGAAGGTCACAGCATACCATCGCTGGAGCTCCATCTGCTCCAGCAACACCTGCTCGAGTTGGTACCGCTCCCGATCATCCTGCTCCCGATAGAAATATCTCATTGATGTTCCTCTGTTCGCTCTTCCGGCCTTTCCCACATCCCCGATAGAATCAGCTTGCGCTGTTCCCCATCGAGTATGCAGGAATCTCGCCACCGGTATTCTAAGAAACTGGATAGTCGAAACCTGTGTTCTGCGTCAAACACAAGCTTTTGCGATTGTGAGAGGGATGGAAGCTCAAATCGTGGGTGATGAGGGGTATGTTTCATGTTGACTTTCATCACATCAGCCGATATATTGGGCAATTAGTGGGTGTTAATATAGAAGGAAACTTCTTGCGAGCGCCCAAGTGCTTACAATCCACCGTCCTCTTCACCA
>DKJQ01000048.1 GCA_002454845.1 Ignavibacteria bacterium UBA6688 | reverse complement strand
TCCGGGATTTCTACGGAAACCCCGTGGCGGGAACGACTGTCACCTTTGGTTTTGGAGCCGTTCCAGCAGGAGCCGCCGGAAATACACTCAGCCCGACGAGCGTTGTAACAGGTGCAAACGGCCAGGCTTCAACGACAGTCACTCTCGGAAGCATTGCGGGCACTTATAATATTGCAGCGACAGCGGCGCCATTGGCCGGAAGCCCTGTGACCTTTGTCGCGACAGCGACGACTGGTGGTCCTCCGCCGCCACCCCCACCTCCACCAATTTTTGCAGCCGCGCTGCAACTGACATCGGGGAACTTACAGGCTGATACGGTCGGAAGGACGCTGGCAAACGACCTCGTCATCACCGTCCTCAACCAGAACGGCTTCCCGTTTGCGGGTGCGACGGTGCAGTTTGTGATCACTTCCGTTCCGGTCGGCGATACACTCGCGAGACTGAGCAGTGAGACGGTCGTCTCCGGTGTGAACGGCCAAGCCGCGACGCGCCTGACGCTTGGTTCGAAGACAGGGGTCTATGGTGTGACTGCCGGCGTGGGTGCGCTTCCCCCCGTCACATTCTCCTCATCGGCTCTTGCCGGCCGGGCTCACTTCTTCGCCCAGGTGGCCGGAAACAATCAGACCGGCCAGATCCGGTCGACACTGCCACAACCCTTGTCCGTAGCGGTCACGGATACCTTCGGCAATGCGAAACAGAGCCAGGAGGTCCGGTTCAGCATCGCAACGGTGCCAGTCGGAACGAGCGGTCAGGCCTTGAGCGATACACTGGTTCTTACGAACGCAAGCGGCATCGCGCAGACAACGTTTACCTTGGGAGACAGTGCTGGTGCGTACACTGTTGCCGCGTCGTCGGGCAGCCTCATCGGAAGTCCGAGGCTCTTCAGCGCCCTCGCTGTGAAAACGGCTCCGCGGACCATCGCGCTCACGGCGGGCAACAACCAGAACGCTCCTGTGACCACTGCGCTGGCGACTCCGTTCGTTGTAACGGTGAGCGACTCCCTTGGCAACCCGGTTCCGGGTGTGACAGTTACGTTCGCGATCACGGAAGTCCCAGCGAATGCGACCGGCCAGGCATTGAGTCTCAGCCAGGTCAACACGAACGATCAGGGTCGGGCGGCGGCAATACTCACGCTTGGTACCAGGCCGGGCATCTACCGTGCACAGGCCAGTGCTTTGGGTCTTGCCGGAAGCCCGATTACTTTCACGGCAATAGCCAACGTGGGTCCGGCGGCTTCTCTGCTCTTCATCGCAGGCGACGGCCAGGAGGATGAGGTCGGTACCCTCCTTGCGCAACCGTTGCGCGTGCAGGTGCTCGACGCTGGAGGCAATCCCGTTCAGAACATCAGTGTGCTGTTCGCAGTGGACAGCATACCGTCCGGGGCAACCGGGGCGTTTATCAATGGCTCCGTCTCTACGACGATACAGACGGATGCGTCGGGCTTTGCATCGGCCGCCATGACTCTGGGGAACAAGGCCGGAGTCTATCGTGTGTCCGCATCCTCTTCCGGTCTCGCCGGAAGTCCGATCTACTTCCGGCTCACGGCCACAGCAGCCGACGGAGCGTTCGCGATTGTCTATACGGCGGGCGACAGGCAACAGGCGCCGATCCTGACGGAGCTTGTTCAACCGCTTGCCGTGACGATCCTCAGTGCCTCCGGAATCCCGGTTGCGGATATTCCGGTGACGTTCGCGATCGACAGTATTCCGGCCGGCGCGACCGGTCAGGATGTGCTGCAGAAGTCGGTAGTGACGGATGCCGATGGGCGTGCATTGACCAATATGCGGATTGGCAGCAAGGTCGGTGTCTACAAAGTTACTGCGACGTCAAGCGGTCTCAGTGGAAGCCCGATCGAATTCCGCGTCACCGGCACACAGGGGGCGGCAACGGCCATGACGTACGTTCGGGGCGATCGCCAGGCCGGCATGATCAACTCGGTGCTCGATTCGATGCTGGTTGTCCGGATTACCGACGTCGGTGGCAATGCCGTGCGTGGTGCAAGCGTGCTCTTCTCGCTTGACAGCATCCCGACAGGCAGCGTTGGCGAGAGCCTCACAGTTATCAACGGCACGACTGATTCGTTCGGTGAAGCTTCCGCACGACTCGCTCTTGGCAGCAAAGTGGGGCGGTATGTTGTCCGTGCGGTCTCCGCGAACCTTGCGGGAAGTCCCGTCCGGTTTGTTGGAACGGCCACGCATGGCCCGGCGGCGGCGATGGTGCTTGTAGCCGGAAGCGGCCAGCAGGAACTCGTCACCTCCGAACTGGTGGCGCCGTTTGTCGTGTCCATCATGGATGCCGGCGGAAACGTGGTTCCGGGTGCGGGCGTGCAGTTCGTGATCACCGACAAACCGGTAGGAGCCACGGGTGAAAGCCTGAGGGTTATCAACAACATCACCGGTCCGGACGGCACCGCATCGGCCTTCCTGAAGCTTGGGAACCTGACCGGCACCTACTCCGTGCGGGCCATCTCGGCGAACCTGGCGGGAAGTCCGATTCTCTTCACGGCAACGGCCACGCGGACGATCAGCGACGCGCGACAGGATGCACGCACCCTGACGATCGCCGACCTGACGACGGTCATCGACCATATCAACCAGAAGATTGCACCGCTGACCGGCCTCGATTCTGCGAGGGCGGATGCCAATAAAGATGGCAGGATCAGCGTGGCCGATATTGTGAGCATGCGCGATACCCTCCTCGCGATCCAGGAAGGTCTCGGGTCGGTCGCCGGCTCTGAGAGTTCGCTCCCTGTAGGATCGATGCCTGTCGGAGCTGCCTCGACGACTGACTCGATATCGGATGTGAAGGGCGAGTTCGTCCTGACCGAGAACGGTCTGCGGTTCCACATGACGAACAAGCTGCCGGTCAAGGGCATCCAACTCATCGTGAGGCTCAAGAATGCCGTCTCGATCACGGCACCCGATGTCGTCTTTGATCGGGCGAAGGATCATCAGTTCTTCATCAACACGAACGGGCTGGAGATGCGGATCGTGGCGTACAATCTTGACAATACCGCCATCGCACCCGACTCCGGAGCACTCTTCCGTCTGCCGCTCAAACTGACTGATGTTGAGGAGATCACGGCCGGCCAGGTGATTGTAAGCAAGGGTGACAATGTGGTCGACGCCGACCAAGTGTTGAAGGGGCCCGTTGAGAAGCGGAAGGTCGATCCCGATGTGGACATCATTCCGTATACCTTCGTTCTGTACCAGAACTATCCGAACCCATTCAATGCGCAGACGCGCATCGAGTACGAAGTGGCGGATGTGGAAGGAGGAATGGCCCCGATTCTGATCCAGGTCTTCAGCCTGTCCGGCGAGAAGATCAAGACCCTCTACACGGGCGAGCGACCCAGCGGGCGCTATTCGGTCCAATGGGATGGGACGGACGACCGGGGGAACAAGATGGCCTCGGGAACGTACTTCTACAGGCTTATCTCGGGAAGCTATCAGACGGCGAAGAGGATGATCCTGTTGAAGTAAGTGAAAGAGGTAAGGCAACGTCAAGAGACGCCCTGAAGGCGTGTCCGGTGGGTGATGGTATCCCACGGCGGAGATGGAAACACAAAGCCCCGTCCAGGGGAAAGAGAACAGGGCTGTGTGGGTGCGTGGAGGCCTCGGGGGCGTCGCCTCCTCTGTTGAACCTCAGGTGGTTACCGGGTCAGGACCATCTTGCGAATGGACGACTCGTTTTCAACTTGCAGACGTGCGATATACATTCCGGAGGGAACATTCCTGCCCGACTCGTCCGCGCTTGTCCAAGTCACGGCGTATTGTCCCGGAAACTGGTATTGACTCACCAGGCGTTTGATCTCGCGTCCCGCAACATCGTAGATCACCAGTTGGACGTTCGCGGCATGCCCGAGTTTATAAGAAATTGTGGTTGAAGGATTGAATGGGTTAGGGAAATTCTGACCAAGACTGAAGACGACCGGCCTGGAAAGTTCTGTTGCTGACCAGGCCAGCCGGCCGACAAAGAGTGAAAGAATCCGGGCTTGCGGGTTTACAATCTCGGTCCTGCTCAGGAACACGATGTTGCTGTCGGCCGACTTGCTGAAGTCTTTCGAGAAATTGATCCGGACCAGCGTTCCGTTTCCGGATTCAAAGGGTCTCCGGGGGGCGGAGAGCATCACCACATTCCAGGTCGAATCATCTTTCTGATAAGGATAGAGCTCCCAGCCGTTCGATGCAGCACGGCTGCCCATGGTGAGATTGGCGAACGTGATGCTTCCGCGGGCATTCACGGAAAACTGGATCGCGCTGACCGGTTCTGAGTTTTGAAGTTCAATAGAGATTTGATCCGGTGCTTGTCTGACAACCGAGAGACGGTTCTCTGCATTGACCTGCAGGGTCAACGCGATGAGAATGATCGTCGCTGCCAGGACTCGATTTTGGATTGTGCTCTTGAGCATCTTTCTCTCCATTCGCGCGGTTAAACTTCTGCACGGAGAGGAGCACGGCACATACCAGAATCAGACAGACAGGAGCTGTTTTTGTGAGTCTCTTTAACTTATTGATAAATAGCAACTTATGAGGATTCGAGCAGTCGGAGTTCGTAGGATTAATTTCGGGAAAACTTGTAATGTCTACAAAGCAGGGCCACAGGCAATTCTTGAGGAATGTTGATCTCTCAACGTCGGGTCGGAGGGACCCCTCATCGGGAAACAACTTTGGGGGAGGCACGACCCATGGGTCAATTCCTCCAAATTGGTTTGATCCATCTCCAGCACTCTCCATGCGCGGACTCGTCCCTTCACTCTTCCCAATCTTCCTGAAGCGCAAATCATGCTCTAAAGAAACAGACCTCTCAATCACACGAGTAGTGTTGTCAGGTTGACAACACGCAATCCTGAAAGGATCGTTACGTTGCTTCTCTTAACTCTTCTCCCTACTTTCGTCTTGAAATTTACATTTGGAGGATCACTTTGACTCTTCAATTTCTCGGCGCGGCGCAAACAGTAACGGGATCGATGCACCTGGTGTCCGTCAACGGCTCCCGGGTGCTCCTGGATTGCGGGTTGTTTCAGGGGAGACGGGCAGAGTCGTATGAGCGGAACAGAACCTTCCCCTTCGATGCCTCGACCGTTGCCGCCGTGATCCTCTCCCACGCACACATCGACCACGCAGGCAACCTCCCCAATCTGGTGCGGAGCGGTTTTACGGGACCGATCTATGCGACAAGCGCAACCCGGGATCTCTCCGATGTGATGCTGCATGACAGTGCGCGCATCCAAGAACGTGATGCGGAGTTCGTCAGCAAGAAGAACAGGCGCCGAGGCGAACCGGGTGTCGAGCCGATGTACACCGAGGCCAACGTCGACCAAACGATTCAGCAAATGCGCGGATATCAGTACGGTGAATCGATCGAGGTCGTCGGGGGAGTGAAGGTGGAGTTTTTTGATGCCGGACATATTCTCGGCTCCGCGGTCATGCGGTTGGAGATCGACGAGCATGGGAAGAAAACAACCCTTGGTTTCACGGGGGACCTCGGACGGAAGCACATGCCGATCCTCCGGGATCCCGATCCCATGGGCAATGTGGACTTCCTGATCTCTGAAAGCACCTATGGGGGAAGGGTCCACGATCCGATCCAGGGCATGGAACGGTCCCTTGCAGAGGTGATTGAGCGGACCGTGCAACGAGGGGGGAAGATCATTGTTCCCGCCTTCAGTGTCGGGAAGACCCAGGAATTTATCCAGGTCCTCTTCCGGCTCAATGAAAGCGGCAAATTTCGGGGGCTCCCGATCTATGTTGACAGTCCCTTGGCAGTGAACGCGACGGATGTTTTTCGCGCCCATCCCGAGTGTTTTGATGACGAAACGCTTTCGATTCTCATGGGGAGTGAAGATCCTTTTGGCTTCGGCCGTCTCCGGTACGTCCGGGACGTCAACGAGTCGAAGAGCTTGAACGACCGGAAGGAGCCCTGCATCATCATCTCCGCCTCGGGCATGTGCGAAGCGGGAAGGATCCTGCACCATCTCGCGAACAACGTTGGAGACGAACGAAATACCATCCTCATCATCGGCTTCATGGCGGAACACACCTTGGGCCGCCGGTTGGTGGAGAAACAGGAGGAGATCAAAATCTTCGGCGACATGTTTGCGAGGCGGGCGGAGGTCGTTGTCCTCAACTCATTCTCCGCCCACGCCGGGCAGGACGAGTTATTGAACTACATCAGCGCCATGGACAAACGCATCCTCAAGGACGTCTTTCTCGTTCATGGGGAATTGAAGCAAGCGCAACTCCTCCGGGACAAGCTCATCGAGGGGGGATTGAAGCGCGTCCACATACCGGCCCGCGGGGAAAAGGCGGAGTTGTCCTGATGCGGATCCTCGTCACGGGAAGCAGTGGGCTTGTCGGACGATACGTTGCCGATGAACTTGCCCGGGACCATGAAGTCCACCTGCTTGACCTTCAACCTCCCCATCGCGACGACCTAGTCTTTCATCAGATCGATCTCCTGGACAGCAAGGCTTCCAGAAGGATCATCAAGGGATATGATGTGGTGGTCCACCTGGCCGGGATCCCCCATCCGCTCAAGCATCCCCCTGAACAAGTATTTCGTACTAATACCCTTGGAACTTTCAATCTTCTGGAAGCTTGC
>DKJQ01000190.1 GCA_002454845.1 Ignavibacteria bacterium UBA6688 | reverse complement strand
TGCTCGAGTTTACCCGGCTTACACCCTTCCGGTCCCGCCTCTCGGAAAAACTTTCGGGCGGAATGAAACAAAAGCTTGCCCTTGCCTGCACGCTGATCCATACCCCCGAGGTGATTTTTCTCGACGAACCGACCACGGGAGTCGACCCTGTCTCCCGCCGCGATTTCTGGAAGATCCTGGCAAGTCTCCTCAAAGAGGGAATTACGATCGTCATGACCACCCCTTACCTCGACGAGGCGGAGCGATGTCACCGTGTTGCCTTGATGAACGAAGGGGCGATCATGGTGGCGGATACTCCGGGAAATCTCAAACGCCTGATGCATGGGACATTGGTGGAGATTGTCCCCTCGGAACTTCGCCGCTCTGTTGCCTTACTCAGGGAGTTTTCCCTGACGAGGGAAGTACAGGCGTTCGGCGACCGCTTGAATGTCATCGTGGACGACCAGAAAGCCGACATGAAAAAGGTCCTTCGCCATCTCGCGAACTCGGGGATTCAGGTGGAGGATTGGAGGGTTGTGACCCCATCGCTCGAAAACGTTTTTATCTCCCTTTTGACCGAACATCCAGCAGCGGAAAGCGAGAGTGTAAGACCATGATGAAAATGAACCACACGAGCCTGTCGGCGATTCTACTGGGCATGCTCATGCTCGGGCGGATGGAGGCCCAGGAACGAAGGTTGACCATTGAGGAATGCCTTGCGCTCGGGATCGAACGGAGCAGGACCCTCCACGCATCGGTCATGAAAGCCGAGTATGCAGACGCCAAGGCGGCCGAAGTTGCCGCGGCACTTTATCCCTCCCTGCGCCTGCAGGCAGGCTATGCCAGGTTGAGCGATGTGCCGGAGTTTCGGATTCCCATCCCGGGAAACTCTATCACGTTTCCGGTGATTCTCGACACCTACAGCAGTCGCCTTTCCCTGCAGCAACCTCTCTTCGCGGGGGGACGCCTGCGCGGGGCCGCGAACCAGGCTGCGTACCACGCAGATGCCGCACGGTACGACGTGTCAAAGGACAAGGCCGAGCTCATGCTGGCGATGAAGACCGCGTACTGGAATCTGTACCGTGCCCGTGCGTTCAGGCAGGTGTCGGACGAAAATGTCGCGGTACTGACCGCGCACGTTACTGATGCAGAGAACCTGTTGAAACAGGGCATGCTGACTACGAACGATCTCCTCAAAGTAAAAGTCCAGCTTTCGAACGCCATGCTGATGCAAAGCGAGGCAGGAAACCGTGTGCAGCTCGCGATGGTCTCGCTGAACTCCCTTATCGGACTCCCTCTCGGCACAACCATCATTCCCGCCTCATCCCTCACGATGACAACGAAGGAGTTTCCCGGGATCGACTCGCTCCTCTCTGTGGCCCTCGACGAACGGCCCGAGGTCCTGGGCATGGAGATGCGGGTTCGCGCGGCAGAAGCGGGAGTGACCTCAGCTCGCGGCGGATGGTTCCCACAGGTGTCACTGACCGGCAATTACTATTACTCCAGGCCGAACCAACGGATCTTTCCTGCTCTTGATGAATTCAGGGAGACCTGGGATGTCGGCATTTCGCTCCAGTTCGATCTCTGGAACAACCTGACAACGAAGCATCAAACCGGGGCGGCAGGCGCTCAGCACGAACAGACAAAAGATGCTCTGGAGACTCTGAAGGACGGTATCACGCTGGAGGTCACGCAGGGAGCGCTGAGCGTGCGACAAGCCCAGCAGCGGATCCGGTTGGCGGAACTCGGCGTGGAACAAGCGGCCGAAAGTTACCGCATGACGGCCGATAAATTCAAGTCCGGTCTTTCCACGAACTCGGATCTGCTGGATGCGGAGATCGCCCTCATCCAGTCGAAGCTCCAAATGACCGACGCGCTTGTGGAGTACGAGCTGGCACAGGCCCGGTTGGAGAAAGCCGTTGGGGAGTCGAAGTGAATATCGGGAAAAAAGGATGCAGGGAATGAGTAACCATGCCATCGAGGTTGAACGGCTCACCAAGCGGTTCGGCGATTTCACCGCCGTCGATCATATCGATTTTGCAGTGAAGGAGGGGGAGATTTTCGGGTTCCTTGGAGCGAATGGGGCCGGAAAATCGACCACCATCCGCATGCTGTGTGCTCTTCTTCAGCCGACGGAGGGGACTGCCCGGGTCGGAGGGCATGACATCACTGATGCACCGGAAAAAGTGAAGGAAACTATCGGTTATATGTCCCAGCGTTTCTCCCTCTATGAAGACCTGACGGTGGAGGAAAACATTCATTTCTTCGGGAAGGTGTATGGGTTGACGGACGTCGCCCTCCGGGAGAGGAAAGCCTGGGCCTTGACGATGGCGAACTTGCATGGACGTGAGACGAGTATCACCGGGACCCTTCCCGGAGGCTGGAAGCAACGGCTCGCCCTCGGGTGTGCCGTTCTGCACCGGCCCCGCATCGTCTTCCTGGACGAGCCGACCAGCGGTGTCGATCCGTTGATGCGCCGCACGTTTTGGGAGTTGATCAACGAGCTCAGTAGTGAAGGCGTCACCGTTCTTGTCACGACACACTTCCTGGAAGAGGCGGAGTACTGCAACGATCTGATCCTGATCAATGCAGGACGCATTATCGCGAACGGCAGTCCGAAGGAATTGAAGCGTGACCATATCAAGACCCCGATCCTCGAGGTTCAGTGTTCCAACGTGATCGAGGCGATGGAGTGGATCGAACGGGAACCGTGGGCGGTGGAGACTTCGGTCTTCGGCACCAATCTCCACGTGAGCGTGTCCGATGAGAAAGCCGCCCGTGCGGGGATCCGGAAGATCCTGAAGGCGAAAGGAATGACATTGAGTTCCCTCGATCGCATTACTCCTTCCCTGGAGGATGTTTTTCTGTACCTGCTCGACCGCGAGTCACAGCGGGAGAGGACACCCGTATGATTCGCCGACTGTGGTCTATCATCAAGAAAGAATTCCGCCAGATCCGGCGTGACAAGAGGGTCCTGTCGATCCTCACGCTTGTCCCCGCCTTCCTCCTGTTCCTGAACGGGTATGCGCTGAACTTTGACGTGACCCACATCCGCCTGGCGGTCGTTGATCTGGAGAAGAGCGTGCGCAGCCGGGAATTTCTCAATGCCTTCGTCACCTCCGGATATTTCGACGTTGTCGACGTCCTGCCGAGCGCGGAGGAGGCAACGACATTGCTCGACGACGCCGAAATTCGTGCGGCCCTGGTCATTCCCGGTGATTTTTCCGCCAACCTCCTTTCCGGCCGAACGGTCGATGTGCAGGTCCTGGTGGATGGCGTGGACGCGAACGCAGCCACGACGGTGATAGGATATGTGCAGGCGGTGACCCTTCAATACTCCCGCGGGATTTTGCTTTCGGCACTCTCGAAAATAGGCCGACAAAACTACATTCCCATCAACTACGAGGCGCGCATTTGGTATAATCCGGAATTGAAGAGTGTCAAGTTTCTCGTTCCCGGCCTGATCGGATTTATTCTCACCATCACCTGCGTCATCGCGACCGCCCTGTCGATCGTGCGGGAGAAAGAACGGAACACGATCGAGCAGATTGTCGTCTCACCGGTCCATGCCATGGAGTTCATCGTCGGCAAGCTCGTTCCGTATGCCCTGATCGCATTGATTGCAGCGGTGATCGTGATTTTCGCGGCCTATGTGCTCTTCGGAGTGGAGGTGAAGGGGAGTTTCCTGAATCTCTTCGTCGCCACGTTGCTGTTTGTGATCGCAGCGCTCGGCATCGGACTCTTTATTTCGACGATCTCAGAGAGTCAGCAGGTTGCCTTCCAGGTGGCCGCCCTCGCGTCCATGCTCCCCACGCTGATCTTGTCCGGGTTCATTTTCCCCATCCGGAGCATGCCGTTGTTTCTCCAAATCTTCTCGAACATTACACCGGCCAAGTACTACCTTGTCATCCTCCGAGGGATTATCCTCAAGGGGGTTGGTCTTGCCGCGTACTGGGAACAGATGGTGTACCTGGTCCTGTTCTCCCTGGTTGTCCTGGGGGTCAGCATCCTTCGGTTCAGAAAGACGATCGGATAACCATGAGCCTGCAACGCATTATCGCTCTCCTGGTAAAAGAATTCGGCCAACTGGTCAAAGACAAACGCATGCTTCCCATTGTGTTCGTCGCCCCGGTGCTGCAACTCATCTTTCTCGGCTACGCGGCATCGCTCGATGTCAAGAATATCTCGATGGTCGTCTGTGACCTTGACAAATCACGGATCAGCCGGGAATTCATCTCCACGTTCACGAATGCCGGGTACTTCAGTGTGGAATATGCGACGGAGGATTCCCGCGCCGTTCAGGGATTCCTCGACCAGGGAAAGGTCACGATGGCCCTGGTCATTCCGTCCAATTTTGGCGACCAGATCTTGCGGCGGGAAACGGCAACCATCCAGATATTACTGGACGGGAGCGAGGGGAACACTGCGGCCATTACCATGGGGTATGTGAACCAGATCATTGGGCGGTACTCGACGAAAATCCTCGCAGAGGTTATTGGCGCCGGACGAGTAGGGGGAGTGAATGCCGAAATACGGGCCTGGTATAATCCCGCCCTGACCAGCAGGAACTTCATGGTCCCCGGCGTCCTGGTGATGATCCTCTTGATCACCACGACGACCCTGACCGCCATGGCGATCGTGAAGGAGAAGGAAATTGGGACGCTGGAACAGGTGATGGTGACCCCCATCCGGTCATCCGAACTGATTCTCGGGAAACTCGTCCCCTTTATCCTCATCGCCGTGGTCAATGTCAGTATTGTCACGGCAGTCATGGTGTTTGGATTCGGTATTCCGATCAAGGGGAGTGTCTTCCTTTTGTTCGGCCTTGCCGGGTTGTTTCTACTGACGACGCTCGGCCTCGGTCTGTTTGTCTCCACCGTCTCACGCACACAGCAACAGGCGATGATGACGGCCATGTTTTTCGTGATCCTGCCCATGATGTATATCTCGGGATTCGTGTTCCCCATCGAGAATATGCCCGAGCCCCTCCAGGTCCTCTCTGTTTTCATCCCGATGACCCATTTCCTCGTGATCGTTCGCTCAATCATCCTCAAGGGGGTTGGATTCGCCTCGCTCTGGCCTCAAGCGTTGATCCTGCTGGTGATGGGGATTGGCATCCTCGTAGCGAGCGTTTTACGATTCCGGAAAAAGCTGGACTAATTTGATTTTCAGGCAAAATTCGAGTAAAATCCCTCCACACCTCACTCGCCACCCGGCTTTTGTTGGGGAAAAACAAGCCGCCGCTCTGCTCAGAAATCATGAGGGGATCACCGTTGCTCCGTTCCGTCCGGACAAGGTTAGAATACAAGATTCTGCTCCTTCTTATCGCCGTACTGATCGCCGGCTTCGGAACTTATGTCGTCACCCGGATTCAGGGCGAGTCTAAAGCGCTTCTCCACCAGCATCAGGACAAAGTGCGGCTCTTCTCGGAGACCATCGTCGGGGGGATCCGTAACGTGATGCTGACGGGGAAATCTCCCCTGACGCACGAGTTTCTGAACGACGCCCGTAGAAACCTGACATTCGGCTCACTGACGGTCTACGACCGGTTCGGTCGCGAGGTGTTTCTCCGGGAGGGGGAGGGGGTGCGGTACAACGTGGACGACTCTCTTCTGCATCAGTCGTTGGAAACCCGGCGGATGCTCTCAACCATGATGGGGGAGGGGGATCAGGAGGTATTTACAAGGTACGAGCCGCTTTTCAACCGTCCGGAGTGTTGGCGTTGTCATGAACGGGAACCGCAAATCCGGGGGGTCCTGCAACTTGCGCTGGCCCCCGGGGCGATCCATGCCGGCTCTGTTTCTGATGCTACACGCCAGATGGCGAGTGCGATGGGGGAAGTGCTGGCAACGGCGTTCCGTACCATCATGCTCGGCGGCCATGGGGAACAGATGGATACCCTGACGGCAAAGGCGCGGGGGATCGCCTGGATTTCCCGCATCCAGGTTTATAGCAAGGATGGGTATGTGGCGTTTGGGGAGGAGACCGGGGAGGATGTTCCCGAGCAGGAGATCCTTGCGTTGCTTCGGACCCATACCAAGGCGCATCACTTTGTCGAGGACGGGAAAAAGCTTCGCCTCTTCATCCCCCTTCAGAACCAGGAACGATGTCAGGTCTGCCACAGTTCGCGTTTCCCCATGCGCGGATTGATAGTGATCGATTTCAAGATGGATTCGCTCAAAGCGTATGTCCGTGACCCTTCCAAGGTGTTTACCGGAGTTCTGCAGGCAACCACCTTCGAAGGATTTCGGAGCATTATGCTCGTCGGGAGGGCCAATTCCGTCCGTTATTTTATGGACGAGTTGCGTGCGATACCGACTTTTCAGATGCTCCATGTCTTTGATGGGGAGGGGAATGAGCGTTTTCTGAACCCTCAGCCACGCGTGCGGCCCCAGCTCGCTTCCTTCGGGGAGAAGAAGGAAAATAAGCCGGTGGAGTTCTTCGAGACGGTGAATGGGGAGGAACATATGGTCCGGTTGACTCCCATCCCGAACGAGGTCCGTTGCTACACATGTCACGGGAAGAACCATGAATTGCGCGCAGTGGTGGAGGTCTCGGCATCCCTGAAAACGATCAACGCGGAGATTGCGGCATCGAAGCGGGAGTCCCTCATCGCGGGAGTGGTTACCATTCTCCTGGTGTGGCTCGTGATCCGGGTGTTCATGAACTCCGTGGTCGTCTCACCGGTGAAGCTGATCGAAAGCGTCGCATCGAGAGTGGGGGAGGGAGATTTCTCGAAACTGGCGCACGTCGGTTCCCAGGATGAGATCGGGACCCTGGCAAAGCGGATCAACGAGATGATTCTGGGTTTGCGCGAGCGGTTTCATCTTGAGAAATTTGTTTCCCGCGCCGCGGTCGATGCCGTCCGGGGGGCGGACCTCGCCGGGTTGAAGATGGGGGGAGAACGAAAACTTGCCACGGTCTTCTTTTCG
>DKJQ01000186.1 GCA_002454845.1 Ignavibacteria bacterium UBA6688 | reverse complement strand
CTGCCTGATCGGGATGGGGGCGATTGTGATGGATCATGCGACGGTAGGCCCCTATGCGTTTGTTGCCGCGGGCTCGGTCGTTCTCGAACAATTTGAGGTGCCGGAAGGGACCTTGGTGGCGGGCGTCCCTGCACGCGTGCGACGCAAGCTGACGGAGGAAGAAAAACGAATGTTGGAGCAATCGGCTCAAAACTACGTGGAGTATGTGAAGACCTATCGCACCTGATTGAAAGGGGAGTTATGAAATTGAAGTTCTGGGGGGTTCGCGGATCAATCCCGACGCCCGGAAAACATACGGTTCGCTATGGCGGCAACACCCCCTGCCTTGAGCTTCGTCTTGACGACGACCAACTGATCATCTTCGATGCCGGGACAGGCATTCGCAGTTTCGGCGATGACCTGATCAACAAGGGTGAATCCGTCAACGGATATCTTCTCATCACACACCCCCACTGGGACCACATCCAGGGTTTCCCCTTTTTCAAGCCCGCGTTTATCTCCGGGAACGAACTGACGATCATCGGTACGGAGCGCTCCGAGAAATCGCTCAGTGAAATTATTGCGGAGCAGATGAACCGGATTTACTTTCCTGTGCAGCTCCACGCGCTCAAGGCGAAGATTAACTTTAAGCCGATCCGCGAGGAAGGGGAGTTCAAGATTCACGATGCGACGGTCAAAACGCTCTATGTGAACCACCCCGGGTTTACCGTTGCCTACCGGGTGGAGTACCGGGGAAAAACCCTCGTGTACGTCAGCGATAACGAACCATACGACCGGGCTACCGCTGCCTCGCTGGCGAATTTTGAAAGCATCGTGAAAGAAAAATTTGATGCCCAAACGGGGGACCCTAACCAGCGTGTCTTCGATTTTTGCAGGGATGCGGATGTGTTGATCCACGATGCCACCTATACTCCCGAGGAGTACATCGATCGCGTCGGCTGGGGACACTCCCATTATCTTTTCACGCTCCGTGTCGCGGCGGAAGCAAGCGTCAAGCGGCTCTACCTGTTCCACCACGACCAGAATCATAGCGACGACAAGGTGGACGATATCCTCAAGAAATGCAAGAAGGAAGTGAAGACGCGGGGCTACCGGTTTGAATGCGACGCGGCGATGGAAAACATGGTCATCAGCATCGAAACTTGACAATCACCCATGGCGTGGTTATATTTGTCTCAGCCATGGACCTCATGCTGAAGAAGGAGAAAATGCAGCCACCATCGCCAGTGACTCCTGAATGAGACAACACGACATGACCATGGGTTTCGTCTTCACCCCGCACTGCTCGGCAGTACTCGCATCGTTCAGAAGCAGGCGGGGTTTTTTCATTCTCTCATGATCCAAGGAAGCTCGCTGTGAAGGAATTTCAGTTCAAAGCATCGGATATCCGGAAAATTGCCCAGGTTTTGAATGTGCCCGCGAAACATAAAGGGAGCAACCACCGGTTCGAGATCCAAAATACGGCGGATCACCGGAAGCTTGCGCTGGAGATTTACCCGGATATCCCCATCGGACATCGTTCAGGAAATTTGATTTCCGTTTATACCCCCACGGCTCATCTTCAGCTTCATTTTTGTACCGGGTATGTGGTCAGCGCGCTCCTGGGCGAAATCACCTTTGTTGCGGAATCGAACGGAAAGTTGTCCGGTCTCACCGTGGAGCGCGAGGGGGGGTGTTCCCTCTATGCCCATGTCGACCGGGAGATCCTCTCGGGGGACTTCACAACGCTGGGGCCGGAGGTGATGATGTCCGGTATCGCTCTCTCGCTTACCGAGAACATTCTCCCCCAGCCGGCACGGAATGTACCGGGTCGCAGTGTCGCGCGGAAGGAGAAGCAGGAACGAAGAAGGCGCTGACACGGTTGATCATCGAGGTGGCCAATGCCCACCCCCGGTTGCGTTTTTCGCGAGAGGAAACTTTTCGAACCGTTGCAAGCGTTCTACGGACGGAACACGGGGCGCCCCGCTCTCTCTCCATCGTGTTTGTCGGAAGCCGGAAAATCAGGGGCATCAACAAGCGATTTCTGGGGCACGATGAGGTGACCGACGTGTTGTCGTTCCCTCTTCAGGATGGAATCGGGTTTGACGGCGAACTGTACATTAACCTCGATCGGGCGAAGGCGCAGGCGAAGGTCTACGGTGTCCGGTTCACGGAGGAGACACGTCGATTGCTGATTCACGGAACCCTGCACCTGGCGGGGTATGCCGACGGCACTCGGCGGGAACGGGCAATGATGACGGACCGGGAAGAGTACTATCTGAGGAAGAAACCGAGAACAACAAGGTAGGCTGCATGCACGAACGAATCGTGGAGATTATTATGTTCCTGGTCAATGAGCTGCGCTCGAACAAGCAGCTCAGCGATGTGGATGTATCCTTCCTGACACAGAGCGGGTATACCCAGACGGAAATCTCGACAGCGTTCTCCTGGCTCTTCGAACGATTGTCGGTGGGCCAGCAGGTGGTGCATGGATCGGGCGAACTGAGCCAGTCCGTTCGTATCCTGCATGATGCTGAGAAACTTGTGATTCTGCCGGAGGCCTTCGGTTACTTGATCCAATGCAAGCAGCTGGGGCTCTTGACGAATGCAGATATGGAAGTCATCCTGGAAAGGATCATGGCCGCCGGATTTTCCTCGGTGGGGGTTGCGGAAATCAAGAGCTTCGTGGCCGGGATGTTGTTGGATGCCGATATGCCGCCGGGAACAACCGGGCGCATCTCGCTCAACAGTGATGATACAATTCATTAGCGTTGAAGGGGGATATGGGAAAGTCGTTAATCATAGTCGAATCACCGTCCAAGGCAAAAACGATCAATAAATACCTTGGCAAGGAGTACGTTGTCGAGGCCTCCGTCGGGCATATCAAAAACCTCCCGAAGAGCAAATTGGGGGTCGACGTCGAAAACGGATTTGGAGTAGTCTATGAGAACATCGAGGGAAAAGCCGATGTGATCGCGAAACTCCGGGACCGGGCGGGAAAGGCCGACACGATTTTCCTGGCAACCGACCCCGACCGTGAGGGAGAGGCGATTGCGGCGCACCTTGCCGACGAGATCAAGGATGTGAACAAGAAGGTCAAACGGGTGTTGTTCCATGAAATCACGGCGGCGGGGGTCCAGGAAGGCATGGCGCACCCGAAAAAGATTGACAAACATCTCGTTCTTTCCCAGCAGGCGCGGCGTGCGATGGATCGCATCGTGGGATACAAAGTGAGCCCGTTCGTCTGGAAAACGATGTACTATGGTCTCTCGGCCGGGCGGGTTCAGTCGGTGGCGCTTCGTCTCATTTGTGAGCGGGAGGATGCCATCCGGGCGTTTATGCCGGTTGAGTATTGGTCGATCACAGGGGAGTTTCAAACGGTCCAGAGCGAACCATTCCTGGCCAAACTGATGAAGGTTGCCGGCGAGGAACCCCGGATCCCTGATGAGACGACGATGCAGGGGTACCTTGCCGATGTTCAGAAACAGCAATTCGAGATCAGCAGCGTCGAGCGCAAGCCCGTCAAACGCAATGCCCCCGCACCGTTCATCACCAGCACCCTGCAGCAGGAAGCCGCCCGCCGGCTCCGGTTTTCTTCCAAGCGGACGATGATGCTTGCGCAGAAATTGTATGAGGGCGTTGAGATGGGGGAGGAAGGTCCGACAGGCCTCATCACCTACATGCGTACCGATTCCACGCGGTTGAGCGCGGAGGCCGTCAGTCACGTTCGCGAGTATATCTTTGAAAACTACGGCAAAGAATATGTGCCGAAGGAAGCGCGGTTATTCAAGAAGGGAAAAGCCTCGCAGGACGCACACGAGGCCATCCGGCCGACTTCCATCAAGTACACGCCGAAGGTTGTGAAGAAGTATCTCGACAAAGATTTGTACTTGCTGTACGAATTGATCTGGAATCGTTTTGTCGCCTGTCAAATGGCTCCTGCCGAGTTCGAGCAACTCTCGGTCGATGTGTCCGGAGGCGATTACCTGTTCCGCGCGACCGATCAGTTGCCGAAGTTCCGGGGCTTCCTCCAGGTCTACGATGATATGGTGGAGGAGAACGGCGGCGACAAGGAGGATGAAGATCCGGTTTCCCGTCTCCCGGAGAACCTCGCCGCCGGGCAGAAAGCAAAGCTGACCAATATCCTGCCGCGTCAACATTTTACCAAACCGCCCCCGCGCTACACGGAGAGCAGTCTTGTCAAGGAGTTGGAGTCCCTCGGGATCGGTCGGCCGAGTACGTACGCAATGATCGTCAGCACGGTGATCGACCGGAAGTACGTCGAGCATACGGAACGGAAACTCTATGCCACGGAACTGGGCATGCAGGTGAACCGGTTGCTCACGGAACACTTTCCCAACATCTTCAACGTCAAGTTCACGGCGAAGATGGAGGAGGAGCTCGATACGATCGCTTCGGGGGAACAGGCCTACGAGGACGTGATGCGGGATTTCTACGACCCGTTCATACGCGCTCTCGAGAAGGTGGACAAACACGCGGCAAAGATCAAAAAGTCTCTGCAGCAGGATACGGACGAGGTTTGCGAGGTTTGCGGGAAGAAGATGATCATTAAGTGGGGGAGGAATGGGCGCTTCATGGCCTGTTCCGGATATCCGAATTGCAAGACCACGAAGCCGCTGGCGGAAGACGCGATCAAAACACAGCATCTTATCGGGATCAAATGTGATCTCTGCGGCGGGGACATGACGGTGAAGTCGGGGCGTTTCGGCACATTCCTGGGGTGTTCCAATTACCCGACCTGCAAGAGTACCAAACCGATCTCGATGGGAGTCAAATGCCCGAAGTGCAAGGAGGGGGAGCTGTTGGAGCGGAAAACGAAGAAGGGAAAACGCACGTTCTACGGATGCACCCGGTATCCGGATTGCGATTTTGCGTCGTGGGACAAGCCGGTGGATCAGCCTTGCACGGTGTGCGGTTCAACCTACCTTGCGGCGAAATATTCCCAAGCCAAAGGGGAATACCTGAAATGTCCTGAATGCAAAGAGGAATTCGTCAAAGAGGAAATGGCAGTCAGCGCCTGAGGACCGGGCGCGGTTTCATCCTTTCTTCGACCCCTGTTCGTATGCAGAATACTATTCGCGCGTTTCTGGAATACCTTGAAGCCGAGCGTCGTTATTCCCCCCATACGATCCGATCGTACGACCATGATCTCCAGCAATTTGTCTCCCACCTGAATGAGGAGGGCGTGGAGTCGCTTCAGTCCGTTGATAAGAAACTGCTCCGCTCATACCTCGGCTCGCTTCTTGACCGGGAGTATTCCAAAACAAGCATTGCCCGAAAAATCGCCTCCCTGCGTTCCTTCTTTCGCTTTGCCAAGCGTCGGGGTTTCACTCGGCTGAATCCAGCCATCACCCTTGTGAGTCCGAGGCGGGAAAAGCGCCTGCCGGTCTTTCTGGATGAACACACCGTCGAGTCGATGTTCCGGCAATTGGACACATCGACCCCCGGGGGACGCAGAGATTCGGCGATCATGGAATTGTTCTATAGTACCGGTATCCGGCGAAGCGAGCTCGTCAATCTCAGGTTAACAGATCTCGACCTGGCCGGGAAGACGATCAAGGTCACCGGAAAGGGGAGCAAGCAACGGATCATTCCCCTGGGTACCCAGGCGGCAACCGCGCTTCGAAACTACCTGGCCGGCAGGACGGAACAAGTGAAGCGATCGGTGCGGCGGAGCGTTTTCGACATGCTGTTCTTGTCGGATGACGGCCGTGCGATCTCCGCGGACAAGGTCTTTACCATCGTCCAGCGCTGCATCGGGGCGGTTTCGGAGTGCCAAAAAAAATCGCCACACGTTCTGCGCCACACCTTCGCGACGCACCTGTTGAACCGTGGAGCGGATCTTCGCGCCGTCAAGGAATTGCTTGGTCATGAAAGCCTCTCGACGACCCAGGTCTATACGCATGTCTCAACCGAGCAAATGAAAAAAGTGTACCGCCAGGCCCATCCAAAAGCGTAACCGATTCTGAAAGGTGATTTCCATGACTACGATCGTAACCTCGCGTCATTTCAAGGCGCACCCCTCGCTGGTGACCTATGCAGAAGAGGCCGTCGAAAAATTCGGGCGCTACTATGACGGGGTGATTCGCTGCGAAGTGATTCTCCGGTTTGAAAAATCCCGTAAGAGCCTCAAGATTGCCGAGGTGATCGCCTCCGTGTATCGGAGCAGATTGAAAGCCGAGGAACAGACCGAGGATTTTGAAAAGTCCATCGACGGAGCGGTGGAGAAAATTATTGTGCAACTGAAAAAATACAAAGCCAAGCTCCGGGCCAAAGACCGACAGAAGGTCCGCATCGTGCGCGAAAAAGCATAACAGGGATCCGTTATGACGATGGCATTGGATAATCTCAAGGAAACAAGGAAGCAGAGCATCACCGTCGGCTTTCTCCTCGAACGAAACAAGACGCGTCTGAAAATGGGGAGTGTGAACGGGGAGGTGGGTTTTGACAAGGAGATCCACGACAAGAACATCCATCGCCCGGGGCTTGCCCTCGCGGGGTATACCGAGTTGTTCACCTTTGACCGCGTCCAGGTGGTCGGGAACACTGAAATCCGGTACCTCCAGCATTTGAGCCTTCCGGAACGAATTCATGCCTTCGAGAAAATCTGTCAATTTGATATGCCTTGTCTGATTGTAACGAACGACAATCAGCTGGACGACGAACTGATTCGCATAGCCACGGATCGGAATGTCGCCATCTTCCAGACACCGATCGAAACGACGAAGCTGGTGTATTTCATCAGCGATTTTCTGGACGACCAATTCTCACCGCAAACGGTTATCCACGGGTCGTTTATGGACGTTTACGGCATCGGAGTCGTTCTCATCGGTCGTTCCGGTATTGGCAAAAGTGAGATCGCCCTTGACCTTGTTGAGCGGGGTCACAGATTGGTAGCTGATGATGTTGTAATGATTACACGGAAGGGAGAGGGGATCCTGATCGGTTCGGGCACGGATGTTGTTAAACACTTCATGGAGATCCGTGGATTGGGTTTGATCGATATCCGATCGATCTTTGGGATCAGGTCGATCCGCTTCCAGAAAAGGGTCGAGCTCATCGTCGAACTGCAGGAATGGAGCCAGAATCGGGAATATACGAGAACAGGCCTGGATCATGACAACACTGCCGTTCTGGGGGTTGAAATTCCCCACGTTAAGCTCCCCATATTCCCCGGGAAGAACATCACAGTAATTGTTGAGGTCATCGCCCTGGACTACCTCTTGAAACACTACGGTTTTGATGCGGCAAAGGAGTTCTCCAAGCGGTTGGATGCAGCGATTGCTGAGAAATCGAGGGGAAAAAGGGCGATTGACTACTTCGAACACGATTTTGAGTAGGTTTTTTCTACTCTTGCTTGACAAAACCTTAAATATTGTCTATTTTCGGTCAGCTTTTTTGAAGAAAGTACAAAGTTAGCGCACAGCAGGTCTGTGAAAGAAGTTCGTGAAAGAGGTCTGTGGAAACAGTCTTACGGAAACTCAAAACGCATGGGGCACGAGTAGAATGAAACTTTACTATTTCTCAGCCCGGACCTTGACTTTTGCGGAAGCCCGCTGGTTCAAGACGAAACTCACAACTCTCGCCGTACTTCTTGGCATGATTCTGCTTGCGGTGCTCTTCGAGACGAACCAGGCTTTGGATGACGCGGTTGGTCTCGGTATCTACCGCAATAGCGCGCTGAGGGCGGAAAATGTGCTTTTACGGAATCAAGTGAAGATGATCGCTTCGCGGCTCGAGTCGCTGCAGAAAACGCTCCTCGCCCTCAATGAACAGGGGAACGAACTACGGCTTTTTGCCGACCTTCCCCGGATCGATGAGGACACGCGGCGGGCCGGGGTCGGTGGCACAGATGAACGGATTGATTTCGGCGCGTCGCCGACCGTGAACGACCTCTTGAACGGGCTTCGTGCGACGGTCGATCGTGCGGAACGCGAACTGCGTCTTCAACAGGTGAGTTACGGTGAGGCGATGGGGGCATACAAGGAGAACACGGTGAAGTTTACCCACCTTCCGGCGATCAAGCCGATGGAGGGATATTACCGGATGCACGGGTTCGGCATGCGGAAGCATCCGATCTTCAATGTCATGCGACCCCACGAAGGAATTGACATCGCGAACGATTCGGGAACGCCGATCTATGCGACGGGCAACGGGACCGTCAGTGCTGCAGGACGCACGCGGGCGGGATACGGTAACATGGTTATCCTGAATCATGGCTACGGGTATACCACGCTCTATGGTCACATGAGCAAAGTACTGGTGCGATCAGGACAAACGGTGAAGCGCGGCGAGCTGATTGGGCGTTGCGGGAACACCGGCATTTCCACCAATCCCCATCTGCATTACGAGGTCCGGCTGAACGGTGTGTTGCAGAATCCGGTGGACTTCTTCTTTGACGATGTCGACTATCAGAAAATTAAGCAGCAACTCGCCCTCAACGAATGAAAATGATTCTGGGGGCTGTTCTTTCAATGGGTACTGGTGCTGTTGACCAAGGAGTGTTGTGAACAATGATCTGGACATTGGAGTTGGCCTCCTATCTCGACGATGCCCCATGGCCGGCGACAAAGGAAGAACTTATTGATTACGCGGTTCGCACCGGCGCTCCCCTGGAGGTTGTTCAAAACCTTGAAGAGTTGGAGGACAGCGACGAACCGTATGAGAGTATGGAGGAGATTTGGCCGGATTATCCTACCGATGAAGATTTCTTTTTTGAGGATGAAAAAGACTATTGATTGCACCGTGTGAAGGGCGGAGGGGAGAAGTATCATCCCGCCCGGGGTGTGCTGTTTCCTGGTAAACCCAGCATTTGTTGGCTGGGTTTTTTTGTTGTTCGACCTATGACCCTTTTCCGTTGCTACTTCCTCATCATCCTCTGTACAGGACCGCTCCTCGCGCAGGAATCGTTGCGTGAGTATGAGGTCGCGCGCATCTCTTTTGAGGGAAATGAGACCCTCCGCAGCGATGTCCTTCTTGGCGTGATGCAGACCCGCCCTACGCCCGCCGCTTTTTGGCAATTTCTCTATACCATCAGTGAGAAACTCGGTGATAAACCGGAGTACTTCGTCCCTTTCGTCTTTGACGCGGATTTTGAACGGCTGAAGACGTTCTATCAGGATCAGGGGTTTTTCCAATCCCGCCTTGATACCGGTATCGTCATGGACGCGGATGAACAATCTGTCACGCTGACGGTCAAGGTACAGGAAGGGCCGCGCTCCGTGATCGACAGTATCCGCTATATCGGTTTCGATCATTTGCCGGCAGACATGGCAGACGAGATCGAGCAGAATCCGATCGTCAAGGCGGGAGACCCGTTTATTATGGAACAGGTGGTTGCCGAACGGGGACGCCTGGTCAACGCGTTTTTCAATAACGGGTTTGTCCATGTCCGGGTCGATACGGTGGTGGGGCATCTGTACGAGTCGACGGGCAACATCTTCCTGATCTTCGCGTTCAGCCGGGGAAACCGGTTCACCTTCGGCGACGTGTCGGTCCGGCAGGATTCCACCGTTCGCGAGCAGGTGGAGGAAGAGGTGATCCTCCGACATCTCGATTTCCGGAAAGGGGATTTCTACAGCGAAGCAAAGAAGGTCGAAAGCGAGCGAAACCTCAATCGGCTGGGAGTGTTCGAAACCTCGAGGGTCGAGCCGCTCGTGGATACGGCCGAGGATAGCCTTCTCGCAATTCCGATGCGAGTCTTTGCCCGCTCGCGCCCATTCCATGAACTTGTCCCGGAAATCGGCGTCAACGACGAAAACAACGCGTTCAATATCCAGGTGGGGTTGGGATATACCAACAGGAATTTCTACGGCGGCGCGAGGAATTTCTCAACCCGCCTGCGGCTTCAGGTGCAATCGATCCAGGATATGGAGTTCTCCAGAGTGTTTGGCGGAACCGGACTAAAGGACAGCACCGTCCTGGGAAGCGCCGAGCTTTCCATCCGGCTGGTTCAGCCGTACTTCTTCAACAACAAAACCACGCTGACCCCCTCCGTCTCCTATCTTCTCGAAAAGAAGACCCCGGAGTATTACAACCCGATCTTCATCGGCAGGGTCAACGTGGCTTCCCAGTTTGCGCAGTACACCTCCGGGTCGATCGAGTGGAACCTGGAGCGGATTGCATTCGAGGTCGTTGATCCGGCAGCGCCGTTGCCGTCGTTTTCGGAAACCGCTATCGACCGGCGTCCCCAGTTCAACTCCATTTTGACATTTACCATCCAACGCGACAAACGAAACGACATCTTTAATCCTTCCTCCGGGTTTGTCCACTCCGCCTCGGTGGAAGAAGCCGGCATTCTCCCCTCCCTCTTTGGAGGTGTGTTTGGTTCGAATCTGCCGTATTCAACGTACTACAAACTCTCCGGGTTCCTGCAATGGTACTGGGATCCCTCCGGCCACCATGATATGATCTGGGCGGTCAGGGTTCGGGGTGGCTTTGCGGAATTGTACGGCAACTCGCCCGCCCCCGTCCCCATCACACGCCGGTTTTATGCCGGTGGGAGTGGAAGTGTGAGAGGGTGGAAGGCGAGGGACCTTGGGGCAGTCGTGAAGACCGATGAGGGAGGAACCGCGCTTGTTGAAGCAAATCTGGAGGCGCGATGGAATCCCCTGAAGAATGCAGGAAGGTTCGCGTTTATCGAGTTTAACAGGCTCTCGTTCGTTTTCTTCTATGATATCGGAAACGTTTGGGCTGATCTGATGCGCGTCCGGGCGTCCGAGGTGGCCATGGCTTCCGGTATCGGGATTCGCTATAATACTGTCGCCGGCCCCGTCCGCATTGACTTTGGGTTCCGAGTGTATGATCCTGCCGCGCCGCGCGAGCATCGATGGATTACGCAGAAACGCTTCTTCAAGGAGACGCTGTCGAATCTCGTCCCTCATATCGGTATCGGACATTCCTTCTAGGTTTCACATGAGCTGGGATACCGTCATTGGACAGCAACGGGTCAAGGAGCTCCTGCAACGGGCGATCGCCGGCGGGAAGGTTGCCCACGCCTACCTGTTCCATGGGGGCGAAGGGGTCGGGAAGGAAGC
>DKJQ01000317.1 GCA_002454845.1 Ignavibacteria bacterium UBA6688 | reverse complement strand
CCCATCGCGTAAGCGATGGCAAAAAAACAAACCAATCATGGAGGAGCCCCGGAGGGGCGAAAGTCTTTGTCCCATACCTATTCACAGTTGCACGTGCATATTGTCTTCAGTACAAAACACCGCTATCCCTTTCTTCATGGCAAACTCCGCCACCGTCTCTTTCCTTATATGGGTGGGATCATACGCGAATTGGATGGAAAGCCCATTCGTGTCAATGGTGTGGCCGATCATGTTCACATCCTTGCCAGTTTGCCTCCAAGGATTGCCGTCTCTGATGTTTTGCGCACCGTCAAGGCAAACTCATCACGTTGGATCCATGAGGAGTTTCCCTCCCAGGCAAAGTTCGCCTGGCAAACAGGGTATGGCGTCTTCAGTGTCAGTCATCGTGATTTGGAATCGGTATTGAGGTATGTCAACAACCAGGAAGAACATCATCGCGTGAAGACCTTTCAGGAGGAGTTCTTGAGCTTTCTGCATGAGTATGGGATCGAGTATGATGAAAAGTATCTCTGGGACTAGCTTTGTGTCTTTCGCCTCTCCGAGGCTAACTTGTCTCCTTTTATATCCATCCCACGGCTTGCGCCGTGGGCGATTGGCCCCCGTCACTCCGTGACGGTCAAATGCCAAATAAATTATGTAGTTGCATTACTCTTTGGGCAATCTGATCGAGCTAAATTAGCAAGCATGGGTGGATCATTCGCTTCAATCACTCCGTGGCAGTAGATGCCGCCAGAGAAAATGAGCCAATCAGCTAAACAAAATGAACCGTGGGTGTCTTTCGTGACCTTCGTGCACTTCGTGGATGATCTTCTTTAAGAACAGATAAGCAGGGCAGGCGCTTCTGTGGGGTGGTATGTTCAATATCCGTGATCTTCTTCGTCTTTCCTCCGTTCCCCGGATCGGTCCGCACAAGATCCGCGCCCTTGTCTCCTACTTCGGCGATCCTACTGAGGTACTCGCCGCAACGCAGCGCGCACTCATGAAGGTGAAGGGGATTGATAAGAAACTCGCTTCCAATATCGCAAGCCACCAAGGCGAGGCCTTCGCGAAAGAACAGCTCAAACGACTGAATGCCGTCAATGGAAAGATCGTCACGATCTGGGATAAGGATTATCCCGACCTGCTGAAGAAAATCTACGACCCTCCGGCACTCTTATACGTGCTCGGGGCTTTCTCTCCGGCGGACAGACATGCCGTCGCGATTGTCGGGACGCGGCACGCCACGCAATACGGCAAGCAGACTGCAGAAGGTTTGAGCCTCGATCTTGCGCGGCTGGGTGTGACTGTGATCAGCGGTCTGGCGCGCGGCATCGATACCGTCGCCCACCATGCGACCCTCCAAGCCGGTGGTAGGACCGTCGCAGTCATCGGGTCCGGATTGGACGTCCCCTATCCCCCGGAAAACCGGAAGCTCCTCGAGCGGATCGCCGACCAGGGGGCTGTGGTGTCGGAGGTCCCAATGGGGGGAAAGCCGGATGCGCAGAACTTCCCCCGCCGCAACCGCATCATCAGCGGGCTATCGCTCGGGACCGTCGTGATTGAATCGGGAGAAGATGGCGGGGCGATGATCACGGCGACGATCGCGCTCGATCAGAACAGGGAGGTTTTTGCGGTGCCGGGTAATATCACAGAGAAACGAAGTGCAGGGCCGAATAAGCTCATAAGGGATGGGAAGGCTAAGCTTATCACCAACGTTGACGACATTGTGGTGGAATTGAGGCACCACCTGCGTGGACTGATACAGCAAGAGCGCAAGTCCGAACCGGAGGTCGAACTTACGCTCTTCGAGCGAAAACTTCTGGATGTCCTGGGGGCCGATACCCTTCAGATCGATACGGTCGCGGAGATGGCGGCGCTTTCTACTTCTGATGCGCTGGTAAACCTTCTGTCCCTGGAATTCAAGGGACTGGTCAAGCAGCTTCCGGGGAAGCAGTTTCTCAGGGTCTGAGTAAAAGACCTCTCACCAAATCATGCCGGCAAAGGATAGCTTGCTTCGCAAACAGCGCCCGCAAGGACGGTGTTTGGTCTGTGGGAGCCACCTGAAGCAATAAGAAAAGCCCGGACTGAACAGAACTTTGCCTGCACAAACAAACCCCGTCATGCTGAATCGCTTTTATTCAGCATCCATCCTGCGCGAGCGTCCACAACGTGAACCGGCATCCGGGAGAGAGCGGGCGCGGTATGGATCCCGAATACAAGCTCCCGATTTGTAAGACGCTACGCGTCTCTCGGTAGTACCCCTCCGGCCGCTTGAATCGGGAATCCAGACTGCGCTGATCCAAATTGAAGAACGCTGGCGCAACCTTTTTTTTGAGGCTCAGATCCAAATAGTTGCACGCTTTCGCGTGCGTTAATAAAAAGCTTCCAGCCCTCCGGCTCCCGAATCAAGGTTCCAAGTAGTGGATCGCTTGCGCGATCCTTAGCAGTACGCCTCTGGCTGGGATGACGAGCGTTGTTTTATGAGTGCTGATCCAAAGAATAGATCGTTGGTTCGATCTACAGTTCTAGTCCTCCAGCAACTACTCCCCTCCCATCGACCATGGCGGCGTCAGGCCGTTCATGCGGGCATAGGCGATCGATTGTCCGAGATGCTCGTGCGCATGGGTGACGATCACGAGATAGACATTCCGGTAGTTGGTGTCCTGACCGAACATTTTGGTCTTTTTCTCGAGATCTGCATCAGACGCCTCCATGGCAGCCTTCCTGACATGAGCAAAAGAGGCCTTCATCATCTCGACAATCTTCGCTTTCTCGGTGATCTTCTTCTCATAATCACGATCAAGAGCAGGTGGCTTGACGCCGGCGAAGGAGAGAATGAAATAATTCCCTCCCGCGAGATGTGCAAAAACCTCCCCGATCGAACGAACTCCCTCAGCAGGGCGCCACGGATATTTTTCTGCAGGGGTTGCTTCAGCAAGACCGACCAACTTTTTTTCTACGTCGGCCAGGTTCGCCATAAACTCGCCGGCAAGAACGCTTTTTGCCATGCCGCTCTTTTCCTGGGCAACGGCCATGGTCCCGAAGAGCATCAGGATCATCATACAGCCTAGAGCAAGTTGTTTCATACTGCTTCCCTCCTGTGTGGTGGATGTGGTGTGATAGCGGGGTTTGCACCTTTCCCCGGTGAAATGAAAGATATCTTCGAGATGAGCGCCAGGGCTCTGTAAGCCTTTAGCCCGCCATCTTGATATCAAGCAGAATCTTTGCCTGTTCGAGGGCGCGGCGGGACTTGACCTCGACGCGAATCCCTCTCCCCTCAACATACTTCTTTGCGGTGACCAGCTGGCGGATCAACTCCTCCGATAGACTGCTCCTCTGAGCGAGTGCGACAGCCTTGTCGCCCAGCACAAACGAGACGACGAAATACCCGTTGCGCACGGTCAGGAAGAGAAGATTTCTCTTGCCAAGAAGCAGTTTCTTCGTCCAGCCAATGGTCTTGCCGTAATACTTCCATTCCTCGACGACGGGTCCGTGCACATGTCCCTTTAATTCATCCCAGTACTTGCTTCTCCCCTTCAGAGCTTTCGCAAACGAAGCGGCAGTTGGTTTGGCGGACTTGTCCAGAAACACGTTCTGCATCATTGGTCCAGGTTAAAGGACGCTGGCGCACTGAGGGCGGGGTTTGCCTATCTCCCCTTTGTGGTTCGCTTACGCGATCCACAGTCAAGGGCCTCCGATTACTTCTTCGCTTTGCTTCGTGTCTTTCGTGTCTTTCGTGTCTTTCGTGTTCCTCGTGGAGGAAGAACAGGTGCCGCCGGTGGGGCGGGAGAAATTGGGTCATTCGTGTTCACCGAGAGAATCGCCTCGCACAACAGTTCGATGTTCCGATTGAGATTGAACCGTATGATGAAATACCATGGCGAAATTGTGAATATCAACGCCACCAGGAGGAAGATGGTTCCGAGGAAGTCGGTTTTATCTTCGACGATGATGGTGATGGCCAAGTTCAGGCAATAGACTCCGACAAGGCTCAGCAAAACCGCCCCCACATATCCCATATTGGTCCAACGCCTTGGATAATCTTCGGCCTGAACGCGCTTTGCCTTCTCGGCCATTTTGATGAGTTGAATTCTTGTTTCGAGTTTCATGGGATGGTGGCCTCCAATTGTGGAAAGGGGGTTGGTAGGATGCTGAAGACGAATTAGTGCTTTTTAGGTCTGCCGCGATCGAAGTTGATCGTCGAGCTGGCTCGGTCACGCAAGTGCGGATCATCGCCGCAGGGAAGGGCGTTCAAATGGAGTACGCTCGTGAACACCGTTCCCGACCAACCAGGCCCGTAGACGCTCGAAATTCTCATTTCGGGCCAGGAATGTTATTTCGTATCCATCGTCGAAGCCGAAGGTCAAAGCGTCCTCGATGTCCGAGTGGATTCCCTCACCGACCTCCACCGCCATGGGATCAAAGTAACGAATCTGTTTCACGGAGTAGGCCCGGTTCTCCAGTGAGTAACCCGGCGTGAGGACGAGATGGTCGGCGAATACCTCCGCACCATGCCTCCCGTTGGCCCACACAACTACGCTAACCACGACCACGAGTAGAATAATCCCCACACGAGCAACACCGTGGAGGATTCCTGACAACGCGGCGTTGTCCGCCCGTCGCCACAGGACCACAGCGAAAATGAGGGCCGCCGCGATGGCCGCGGGCGTCCACCAGGGTGTTGTGCCAACGACGAACAGTGGATCAGACATGGGGTCGCGTGAATGATAGGTTCAAGGAGTTCTCGCCTCTGTGAAGGTGCATCAATTATTTGGCGCTTAGGCGGCGAAGCTTTTTAAGGACCACACGGGAATTTCGCTTGTCTCCGTTTTGTTAGCTCTGCAGCCTAAACGCACTTTGCCTTCTCGGCCATTCTAATGAATTCGATTCTGGTTTCGGGCTTCATGGGGGGGCTCCAAGTCCTACAAAGATGCATCGTGACCTTCCAATATATCTTTTGCCTCGATAAGACGAAGCGATTGATTTACACAGATTGCACACCATTTCAAGGCTTGCCTGAAAGCATAGATAAGCAAGTGCAAAGCCTCAAGGCTTATTGCCCGTAAACTGGTCTAGAAGGGGCTGCATTAAGTAACGAAACTCATTGTCCAAATATTCAGGGATGCTCGTTTTGAATCTAAAAACATGTTGATCGAACATAAAACTTTTTGTATGAGGTTCTCGATCCTTTTCAACTGCATCTCTTAAGATTGAAATGATTGATTCACCGTTTCTGATCGCTTGCATAAGGTAATCAAAGGCGCTTGTGGAAAGAAAATATATGTGCTCAGGAGGAATCAAAGGCAGATTACCATAACGCTCCACCAGCTTGACGAAGAAATCACTAGCAACCACTTGCAGAAAATCCGAACCCGTACCCAAAAACAGCTCT
>DKJQ01000253.1:1172-3143 GCA_002454845.1 Ignavibacteria bacterium UBA6688 | reverse complement strand
TACGGTCCCTGGAACGGTTCTCATACACACTCCGATTTACTCAACTTCGAATTGTATGCCTATGGCAAACCCCTGGCCGTCGATGCCGGTCTCGGGCTTACGTATGACGACCCACTGTACATTCCCTGGTACAAATCTTCGCGGGCGCATAATATGGTAGTGGTGAATGATCAGAACATGGAACGGGAAACCAACAAGGGGGAGAATGTCGCATGGAACGCGACGCCGTCATTGGAATATTTTTCCGCCGATCACAATGGGTACGAGAGGTTCCATGTCCATCATCGAAGGCAGATTCTCTTTGTTAAACCCCACTATTGGCTGATCGTCGATTCCCTGGCATCAGGCCGCGATGGAGATACGTTGTCCTGGTATCTCCATTCACCGGAACACCTTGTCCCCTACGAGAACGGCTTTCGCACCACCGGGTCACCTGGTCTCGCTCTCCTTCCGGCAACGAAGGGCTGGCCCACCCGCCGGGGAACCGGCATGGCCGCAAGCACGGAAAACCTCACTCCGGGAACCACGCAGGAAAACAACTGGATCGCTTTCGATCAGAGAACGACGGCTGGAACAACTCAAACCTTTACAGTCTTGCTTTATCCATTCCAAAGTCCATTGGACACCCCGGCCTGTTCAACCCCGTCGCCGGGACACGTACGCATTGCCACAGGGCATCGGACGGACGAGATCCTGTTCCCTCCAAAACTAACAAGCGGTGCGGAAGTGGAATCGGACGCCATCGTTGTCCTGATCTCCCGCGAAGGGACCCAGCCACTCCGCTTTACCGTTCTTGAAGCGACCTGGCTGAGATTCAAGGGAAAAACAATTTGGACATCATCATTGAGAACTTCCGCTGATGGAACGATCCCGCAATAACCAGTCTGGTTGCATTTTCACCCGGCGTTCCTTCCTCAAGAACACTTCCCTGGGGGTATGCTCTTCTTTTGTCGTAGGAGTCTTCGACAGTTTGCTGAACGCGAATCAGTTTGAAGGAATGAAGAAACCCTCCTTATCACTGCATCCCGACACTGAACCGGGATTATTTTCCATCCATTATGGTGAGGCCGCGCTCCTTGACCGCGCCTTCATCAAAATCGAGACGGAAACCGGACTGTTGACCTCCTCAGGAGGAAGGTTTACTGTTTCCCGCGATGGGAATTCTGTGTGGTTCCACGATACGCGCGAGGAGTGCGATATCCTCCTCCGGTGGAGGGTGGAGGAAGAAGGAACAATACTCGTGCTCGGAGTAACCGTCAGGAATCGGTCGACCACGACCCTCCGTGTCAACAATATCTATCCTCTTGTCACTTCGCCTTCGACGGGAGATGGCTGGGCGTTCTGGCAGGCCGCCGAGAATCGGACGGTATTGAGCGATGAGTGGGAACGCTGCTACGGCGCAGCCGGTGTCCGGGAAATGGTGGAACAAGATCCTCTGCAAAGCGCCTGGGACATGCACCTTTTTGATCTTCACAGACATCTCAATTGTTCCTTGAGCTATTACGAGGTACCGAATGCCAAGCTCTCGTTTACACTCACCCCGCGTCATGGTCAACGGTCGTCCGATCTCAAGGTACGGGCCGATACCCATGCAGGGGCGCGCGGGATTATGGTACCGGCCGGCAAATCCTTCACCGTCAACGAACTCATGGTCCGCGTGGTGGAAGGCCCGCCATGGGATGCGCTTGAAAGTTACGCCAGGCTCGTTGCACAACGCAACGGAGTCTCCCCGCCGCCCATCATCCCGGTCGGGTGGGTTGATTGGTATTTCTCCAAGGCGCAGACCACCGAAGATGATGTACTCAGGAATCTCGATTTCATTGCCCGCGAGTTGAAAGACTTCGGCCTGGAGTACGTTCAGATCGATTCCGGATGGCAGCTCGGCGTCGAAACGACTCCTCCGCCGCATAACGTCATCGCCGGCGGACCGTGGGTGCCGAACAGCAAATTCCCGCGCGGGATGAAGTGGTT
>DKJQ01000253.1:0-1066 GCA_002454845.1 Ignavibacteria bacterium UBA6688 | reverse complement strand
CGTGGACAAATGGATTGTTCGAATCCGGAAGTCCGGCTGTATGTGCAGCAAGTGCTGACGATGCTGACGGAGGAGTGGGGATACGAATATGTGAAGTACGATTTTCCATCGTTTGACCTGTTTGGGGAATGGGGACCGAAGCTCTTTGCCGATCATACAGCACATCAGGAACCGTACGATCAAACCCGGACAAACATCGAATCATGCCGGGATTCACTCAGGATCATCGCAGATGCAGTCCGAGGGAAGGCGCACCTTCTTGCGTGCAACAGCGTTATGCCCCCAACGCTTGGCCTGGCAGAGGTCTTCCGGATCGGGGATGATGTCGGAGATTGGAGCAGGACCTTTACGTACGGTGTTAAATCGGTCTCTGCCCGGTACTATACGAACGGCGCATTCTGGACGAATGATCCGGACTGTCTGCTGGTGCGGGAGCCGTTCACTATGGAGCAAGCGCAGATGTGGGCAAGCCTCATTGCGCTCTCCGGCGGTGCGGTGTTCGTAAGTGAATACCTTTCGAAACTTCCCCCCGAACGGGTTGAGGTCTTGAAGAAAGTCATGCCGGTGTACAGGAACCTCACGCAACCGTATGGATTCGGCAGGCCGGTCGATTTGTTTGAAAACAACCCGCCGCAGGTGTGGAGTCTCCATGTCGAAAAGGAATTCGATCGGTGGACGGTTGCCGGGTTGTTTAACTGGACCGACAAAGAGATCGAAAGGACAGTTACCCTCGATACGCTGGGGTTGGACCCGCGGGCCGAGTATCATTTGTTCGATTTCTGGCGGTCCATCTATCGGGGAACATCGTCCGGATCCTTCACGGTGAATCTCCCGCCGCAATCGTGCAGCGTCCTCTCCCTGCACCCTGCTGTCCGGCGTCCAATCGTCCTCTCGACAACGCGTCACATCACGCAGGGAGGCGTCGATTTGGTGGATGTTGCATGGGATGAGGAGACCCGAACAATCCGTGGCCGATCACTTGTCGTGCGGAACAATCCATATGAAGTGATCATCCATCGATCTGGCATGGGAGTCGAGCATGTTGTGGGGGGTGCCCGACCATTGT
>DKJQ01000385.1 GCA_002454845.1 Ignavibacteria bacterium UBA6688 | reverse complement strand
CGACGTGGATCATGGTCGGCGTCTTTGCGTTCTTGATGTACTTCAGCGGCGAAACATCCCAGTAGTGTTCGAACCGGTCGTACGGTTTTCCCTGGAAGTAGTACTCGCGCCCGCGCTGAATGTCCGTTTGCGCGTACATCGATATCCAGTTCATGGTTCCCGCCCCGGAGGAAATGGCCTTGAAACGGTCCGTGTGGGTGAGAATCCAGTTCGACCAGTGTCCCCCCGCGGACCATCCCATCGACCCGAGTTTCTCTTTGTCCGCCAGGCCGCTGCTGATCAGGTGGTCGACGCCGGTCATGATGTCTTCGTATCCCTGGCGGAAATAATCACCGCTGATCTCCATCCGGAACTTCTCCCCATAGTTGGACGACCCGCGATAGTTGGGCAACAGGACGGCGTACCCCGCCCCCGCATACACGTGAGGATACGTTGTGTAGCTTGCGCTGAAATTAAGCAGGGAGGCGGCTGCGGGGCCGCCATGGATCTGAACGATCAGCGGGTAGCGTTTTCCCTTTGCGTACCCGACCGGCTTCACCAGGACGCCGCCGACCATAGTTCCGTCACTGGACTTCCAGGTTATCTCTTCCGTTTCGCCAAGGGCAATGCCTGCGACTTGGGGGTTCGAGTCGGTCAACCGCTTCCAGTCCGATTTGTCCCCAATACGGTCGGTGGAGGAGACGGTGTAGATGTTGGAAGGAGATTTGGGATCTGAATAGGTCAGCAGAAGTTTCTTGGTTTCCTGATCTTGTGATGTGAAGAGGACACCCTGCACATCAGAGAGTCGGCTGACTTTGCCGTTCTCGACGGAGATGGCAAAGAGTTGCGTGGTGGCTTTTGATCCCTCGTTAGAGTAGATCGTTTTGCCGTCGGCCGACCAGAATCCGATGGAAACGTCTCCATCAAAGTCACCACCAATTTTCCTCCACTTGCCGTTGCGGTCCGATGTCCGGCGGAGATAGAGTTTATTATCGCGAAAATACGTGAAGTCGTTATCCGCGGAAAAGGCGATCCATGAACCGTCCGGTGAAAAACTCAAAGCTGTTTCACCGATCTCGTTATTGTTGGTCAATCGTTCGATGGTTCCCGTTGATACTTCCAGGAGGTAGAGGTCGCTGTAGGTGCCGGACTCGGTCACTGTCTTCAGGTACCGGCTATTCGGAGTGCCACGGAATCCGACCCATTGCGCAGTCTCTGAGACCCGCACGTCGCTGACAATATAGTCGGGTGAGGAGGTGAGGCGGGTGGCTATCTTGTTCCCCAGATCGAATGACCAGAGGTGCACCAGCGGAACGTCTTCATTCCGGATGCGTACGTCAAACTTTTTTTCTTTTCGCTGTTTGTTCGCTTTGTCGACACTGTCGGGGGCGAGGAAGTAGATCTTCTTGCTGTCCGGGGAGAATTGCCACGTTGTGACGGGGGCGGTATGCCTGGTCCATTGCATCGGCTTACCGGTTCCGATTTCTTCCACGGGGAGAGCCCAAATTTGCCGTTCATCTTCCTTTCCGGAAGAAAATGCGAGCCACTTTCCATTCCTGGTGAAAGCAAACTGTCCGACGCCGTCTTTTGCATCGGTGATCTTCAACGCCTCACCGCCGTCTGTTTTCATATAATAAAGTTGATTCACAGCTTTTCCCTCTGCCGCGTCACGGTTGGAGGAGAAGACGAATCCGGCTCCCGTCGGCAACCAACGGGGTGTCGTCTCGTTCTTATCCCTGGTGAAGGTCAGCTGCCTTGAAGAAGGGAACCCTTCTTCCATGGAGACGAGGTGGATATCTGTGAAGCTTTTCGCTGCCTTCCAGTCGGGGATGGAGGTGGTGTACAACAGCCATCGCCCGTCCGGGCTGACTGCCGGATTCCCCACGGAGCGCATCTCGAGGATATCCATAAACGTCATCGGCCGCTTTGCCGACTGTGTGAGCGCGATCCCCCCGATCAGTGTGAGGAGCAGGACCGCAAGCGAGGTGCGTAACAGGCAAAAACGAATCTGTTTCATTTCAGAACCTCGTTGTGGAAGTGGATGGATGAATGACGAGCGAAACGAGGGGGTTCGCTGCCTTTGAAAATACAAATTGTGATGATTCACAGGGTGTTCATTGCCCGCGATTCGAAGTGAAAAGATCGTCCGTCATGATGTGACAATCGATGAGTGAACATTGGTGAAGATTCGTGGGCAATCATTCAGCGGTGATACTTCGGGCTTTCCTCTTTGACCGCCTGAATAAACGCCCTGGCATGTTCCACCGGGATATCCGGAAGGATGCCATGCCCCAGGTTAAAAATATGCCCCGGGCCCTTGCCGAATTTTTCCAGGATCGTTTTGACCCCCTGCCGGATTCTCTCCGGCGGGGCGTACAACATCGTCGGGTCGAGGTTCCCCTGGAGGGCAACCGAGCTTCCCACCATCATCCGCGCCTTGCCAATATCGATGGTCCAATCGAGGCCGATGACATCGGGGCCGGTATCTGCGATGGCTTCAAGGGAGTGGGAGCAATCTTTACAAAAGACGATGACCGGTGCCCCCTTCCGCCTGAGGAGCTGAAGTACCTGCTGGATGTACCGGAGGGAAAACTCTTTGAACTCATCCGGCGGCAGGATCCCTCCCCACGTATCGAAGATCTGCACGGCCTGCGCCCCCGCCTCGATCTGGGCGTTCAGATATGCCGCCACAGAACGGGCGAGCTTTTCGAGAAGGGCATGCGCGTCCTTTGGATTGGAATAGACCAGTTCTTTGAGGTGGCGGAAGGTCTTTGATCCCTTTCCCTCCACCATGTAGGTCGCGAGAGTCCAGGGAGAGCCTGCAAAACCGATGAGGGGAACCCGCGCATCGAGTCGCTTGCGCGCAAGCCGCAAAGCATCCATGACGAAGCGCAATTCGGTGTTCGGATCGGGGACGCCAAGGTGGTTGATCTCATCCCTCGATCGGATGGGAGAGGGGAAGCGTGGTCCTCCCTTTCCTTCTTCCACAATGAGTTCCATTCCCATCGCTTCAGGAACGACGAGGATATCGGAAAAAATAATGCAGGCATCCACCCCGATGAGATCGACCGGCTGAAGAGAAACTTCGGCCGCCAGTTCGGGGGTCTTGCAGAGCGTCAGGAAATCGGTCTTCGCGCGGATGGCGCGGTATTCGGGAAGGTAGCGGCCGGCCTGGCGCATCATCCAGACGGGCGTGCGTTCCACGTCTTCGCGGCGGCAGGCACGGAGAAACAAATCATTGGTCATGGGTCTCTTTAGTCAAGGATGGGAAAAACGTGCATTCAGTACGATTCAATCTGTTCTGCCAACGTTTCAACAAGCGATTCTGCCGTCGATTGTTTCGAGACGATTTCGACCTCGATTCCGAGACCGGTCGCGGCCGTGGCAGTCGTCGGGCCGATCGCCGCCACAAGGGTATGGTCCAGACATTTCGACCCCATCATCTGGAGAAAATTTCTGACGGCTGAGGGGCTGAAGAATGTGACGATATCGACCTTCCCGTTCACCAATGCATGCCGGACGCCATCGAGGTCTGTTTTTTCCGGGCTGACCGTTTTGTAAACAGTCACCTCATCGACGACCGCACCGAGCGAGCGCAGGGCCCTCGGAAGGATGTCCTTCCCGATGTTGCTCCGGGGGAAGAGAAGCCGTTTTCCCTGCACTTCTTCTCGTGAAAAGAGCGCGGCCAGATCTTCTCCTGAAAATACTTCAGGGGTCATTGTGACGGGGAAGCCCGCGTTTTCCAGGGCCTCTTCTGTCTTCTCGCCTACGGCATAAACGGGTCGGCTTGACAAAACCGATTTCGCAGGGGCATGGACCACCTCGATGCGCTGCAGAAATTTCAGAACGCCGTTCTTGCTGGTAAAGAAGACACCGTCATACTCGCGAAGGTTGATGATTGCCCGGTCACAGTCGTCCCATGAATCCGGGTCGACGATCTTAATCGTGGGGAGGTGAAGGATCGTGGCTCCCCGTGCTTCCAGGAGCCGGCCAAATGAATCGTCCGCTTCTGCGGCGCGGGTGATCAGCACGGTCTTTCCCTGCAGGGACATCGTTATACCTCCGCTCGGGGAATAGTCGTACCCGTTAACCGAATGGCTTCGAGAATTTCCCGCGCTCCGCTCTCCAGGAGTTGTTTCGCAAGTTCCACACCGAGCGACTCCGATCGGTCAGGGTCGCCGACAATATGGCCGCGCACGATGCGCGTTCCGTCGAGGCTCCCCACAAGGGCCTCGAGGCGAAATCTCCCCTTTTCAATTCTTCCAAAGGTCCCGATCGGCACCTGGCACCCTCCTTCAAGGTGGCGGAGCAGGGAGCGCTCACCCGTGACGCTCTGCGCCGTGGGGAGATGGTGAAGTTTCTGCACCATCTTCCTCACTCGTTGGTCGTCCTGCCGTATTTCAATCCCGAGCGCCCCCTGTCCGACAGCGGGAAGAAGCGTATCGCACGAAAGAACCTCGGTCATACTTTTTTCCCATCCGAGCCTTTTGAGTCCCGCGTACGCGAGCACCATGCCATCCCAGGACGACTCTTCCAATTTCTTCATTCTCGTGTTAAGATTGCCGCGAAGGTCGACAATGTGAAGGTCCGGACGGAGATGGAGAAGCTGGCATTTCCTGCGGAGGCTCCCCGTGGCAATGGCCCCTCCCGGGGGTACCTCGGCGAGGGTCCGATGGGGTTTGGCCGGATGAGCGATGAAAACATCCCGCACATCCTCTCGCTTTGTTATTGCGCCGAGGGTCAGACCGCGGGGGACGAGCGTCGGGATGTCTTTCAGGCTGTGCACTGCGAGGTCGACGGTGCCGTCGAGGAGGGCTTTCTCGATCTCCTTCGTGAAGAGCCCCTTGTCGCCGATTTTCGAAAGAGGCGAGTCGAGGATCTTGTCGCCGAGCGTTTTGATGACGGTCAGCTCAACAGCGCACGACGGGAACAATTCCTTCATTCTTGATTGAATGAACCTGCTCTGCCAGAGTGCCAGTTCGCTCCCCCGCGTCCCAATGACGATCCGCTCAGCCGGCATGCGAACGTTCCTTGCGCGCATCCAGCCCGAAGAGTTTCCGGACGATGTTGATTTTGGTCAGGCGGTCGTTGTGGGATTCGTCGTGACCGTTCTTCAGGTTGACGATCGGGGTGTGGAGGATCTTGTTGACGATCCGCCGCGTGACGAGCTCGATGAGTTCCTGATCCTGCGGCGCGAACCGGTGGATGTTCTTCTCCACTTCTTCCTTCCGGATCTGTTCGAGGAGCTGAGTCAGTGCCGTGATGGTGGGACTTGCCTGGAGTGAAGAATGCCAATGGAACATGATGGCGAGTTCCTCGCCGATGATCTCCCGGATCCTGGGGATCTCCGTCTCCCGCTTCTCGACATTTTCATGCACGAGGCCGTTGAGGCTGTCCAGATCGTACAGGAACACGTTGTCCAGGTCCTTCACGCCGGGGTCGATGTTGCGCGGCACGCCGATATCGATGAGGAACAATGCGTTGCCATGCCGCCCCTTGTTCATCCGCTCGATGTCGGCTTTTTCAAGGATATACCTGTCAGCGTTCACCGACGCGATGATAATGTCGATCTCCGGGAGTCGCTCCGTGAACCGGTCGAAGGGAAGGAATTTCCCTCCCACCATTTTTGCAAGCAACTCCGCCCGTTCCTGTGTCCGGTTGGTGATGAAGAGGTTGCCGATCCCTTTGCAGAGCAGATGCTTGGCGGTGAGTTGGGCCGTGTCGCCTGCACCGATCACAAGTGCATTCTTGGAACCCAGGCCGTCAAAGATCCTCTGGGCAAGTTCGACCGCGGCATAGCTGACGGAAACCGCCCCCTCTGAAATATGGGTCTCCCTGCGCGACCGTTTCCCGATGTGCAGTGCGGATTGGAACAATTTGTTCATGAAGAACCCGGCTGTTCCCGCCCCCAGGCCAAGGTTGAAGCCGGATTTGATCTGCGACAGAATTTGCACATCGCCGATGATCATCGAGTCGATTCCGGACGCGACGCGGAAGAGGTGTTCCGCCGCCCCGCTGGCAAAGTAGGAGAAAAGATTCTCCTCCCGGATGTGCGCTTGGGCTGATTTCTGTCCGATCAGGAATCTCTTGAGGAATTCGACGCGAAAATCGGCCTCGGCAGTGAGGATATAGAGCTCGGTGCGGTTGCACGTGGAGAACAGGACACATTCAAGAAATCCGGCCTCCTTAAGCTTCGGCAAGGTTGCGCGGATCTCGTCATCCGAGAACCAGAGACGCTCCCGCATTTCCAGCGGAGCCGTGTGGTGCGATATGCCGACACAGAGGAGATTCATGGTTTGTCGCTTGCGACGACCGGAAGGCCCGACCCGCTAATGGAAATTATGAAATTTACTGAAGAGCATATTGACGACTGTCATCGAGAGGATGGTGAACACGAAGCCGAAAACGGAGAGGATCATCACCCTTCTCCCCGTCCACCCGCCTCTTTTTTTGGCGATGATGCCCATGCCGTACATTCCCCAGATCAGGAGAGTACCGACCAGTTTTGGATCCAGGTAGGAAAAATCCTCAAAAGCTCTTGGGAGCCAGATAAAGCCAAAGACGATCGCAAGTGTCAGCAGCCCGAATGCCATGGCGATCGCAATGAAGCTCATCCGCTCCAGCGTCTCGAGATTCGGGAGTTTCTGGTAGATCACGCCAAACTTGCTGGCCTTGATCTCGTGATAGAGCATCAAATAGAGAAATCCATAGACCGCCGATATGGTAATAGCGGCGTATCCCAGGAGGGCGGAAGTCACGTGGGCTGCGAACAACGGGTTGCGTAGCACATCGGGAACCTCGAGAAGATCCTTGATAAACAGGGATGAGGCGAGCTGAAAAAAGAAGGCAATATTGAGTATGAAGTAACCGGTCTCCTTCGCCCTGGAGAGGCGTTCAATGAAGGCGTACGAGACCGCAACCGAAAAGGCAAGCAAGGTCAGGATCTCAAAGATCGTCGTGGCCGGAGCGTGATCGAATACGAACGTCCGATCCAGCAAATAGACCAGGTGGATCAGTATGATGCCGAAAAGGAGTTTGCTCTTGAGCTCCTTGGCCCAACTGATGTCGGCAAAAAAGGCCTTCCCGTACACCCAAACCAGAAGGAAATACAGGAGAGGGAGGGCAATGTTCAGAATGTCAATAATGATAACGTGTTCCAATGGGCCGTCGTAGAATTTCTCAAAATTTAGACAATTGTTGTGCCATAAACAAGGCGGCCTCATTTGCGCATTCCCGTTCCCATTGCCGGGAAACATAATGACCGCAGGGGCAAAAATTCTTGCCTTTCGGAAGGTGGGTCGGTATATTGCTAACTCTCTTTTCCCGCTTCGTATCACCGAATCAAACTCTCAGAGGAATCCTACCATGGAACAAATTCTCTCCTTCGTCGATGCCAGCAAAGAGCGGTACCTCACACAACTGAAAGAGTTGCTCGCCATCCCGAGCGTCAGTTCGCAGAGCTCGCACAATGCAGACACCCGTCGCTGTGCCGAGTGGGTGGCAACCGAAATGCGGACCATCGGAATGAACAACGTGGAAATTTTTGAGACCCCCGGCCACCCGATCGTCTATAGTGAATGGATGGGAGCCCCCGGAAAACCGACCGTGCTGCTCTACGGCCATTATGATGTCCAGCCGGTCGATCCCTTGAATCTCTGGACCTCGCCGCCGTTCGAGGCGACCATCCGGGGCGAGAACCTCTATGCCCGCGGCTCCGCGGACGACAAGGGGCAGATCTTCATCCACTTCAAGAGCATCGAAGCGTACATGAAGAACCAGGGGAAATTGCCGGTCAATATTAAAATGCTGATCGAGGGGGAGGAGGAAGTAGGAAGCGCGAACCTCGATAATTTTGTGAAGGGACACAAAGACCTGCTCAAGGCAGACCTTGTCCTGATCTCCGACTCATCGATGTTCGCCAAGGGAATTCCCTCTGTCTGTTACGGCCTGCGCGGCCTTGCATATATGGAAGTGGAAGTGACCGGACCGAACACTGATCTCCACTCCGGCTCCTTCGGCGGCTCCTTGCACAATCCGATCCAGGCTCTTTCCGAAATGATCGCCTCCCTCCACGATAAGAACGGGAAGATTACCGTGAAGGGATTCTATAATGACGTGCGTCCCCTGTCCAAAGCCGAGAGGTCTGCATTCAAGAAGCTTCCATGGAACGACAAAAAGTACGCCAAGGGGCTCGGCCTGAAGCAATTGTATGGGGAGAAGGGATTCACAACCCTCGAGCGGTTATGGGCACGCCCCACATTGGAATGCAACGGCATCTGGGGAGGCTATACCGGTGAAGGGGCCAAGACGGTGCTCCCGGCCAAGGCTTTCGCCAAGATCTCGATGCGTATCGTGCCGGATCAGGACTCGACGAAGATAGCGAAGCTGTTCGAGAACCATATGAAAAAGATCGCTCCAAAAACCGTGCAGGTTAAGGTCACCGCCCTGCATGGCGGCGAGCCGGCCATCACGCCGATTGAGAGCCCGGGAGTGCAGGCTGCGGTTGCGGCTCTGGAGAAGGGGTTCGGGAAGAAGCCACTGTACCAGCGGGAAGGGGGATCCATCCCCATCGTGGTCCAGTTCAAGAAACTGTTGGGGCTCGATACGGTACTGCTTGGCTTTGGTCTGCCGGATGAAAACGCCCACGCTCCGGACGAGCATATCAACCTCGACAACTTTTTCGGCGGCATCCGGACGTCCGTTCACTTCTATAATGAGCTGCCGAAGTACTGGAAGAACAAGTAACAATTAAAAATTAAAAAAGAAAAAAAAGTACTGAGTATGAAGTATGAGGTATTCTGGAAAAACACGAAGCCCTGCGATGAGCGGGGCTTTGGTGTTCAATTGTTGAAATTTCTCCTACTCTGCGTCCTCTGTGTCTCCGTGGCTGAAAAGAGCATATCCCATGTTCTTCACAGAACGAATTGGCTGGTCCTCTGAAAGACAATGACGGTACCTTCTTCCGGAAATAGACCGGTTCGATCACACATACCTGCTGTGAAGCTCCCGTTGCAGCCCCTCGATCCGCTCGAGCGCCTCATTCCGCTCGGATTGAAGATTGCGCTGTTTCTTTTCTGCATGTTGATGTTGTATCAGGCGCTTGACGTGTTTATCTATCTTACCCCAAGACCGCAGCTGCCCGCCCCACTCTCGTTTATTCGCATGTTCATCTTCCTGCCGATGCATGAAGGGGGGCACATGCTTTTCTTCTGGCTCGGGAGAACGATGTCGATCCTCGGCGGCTCCTTTTGGCAGATCATGTTTCCGTTCCTCTCGTTTGTGATTGCCCTCCGACAGCGGGCGACGGTCGTCGGCCCGTTTGCCCTGTTCTGGACCGGCATCAATATGATGGATGTGAGCCTTTACATGCGGGACGCTCCGCACCGCATTCTGCCATTGCTGGGGGGACATAAATCGGGACACGACTGGTGGAACCTGTTCCGCACCTGGGATATGATGGGCTCCGCGGAGACCATTGCAGACCTGATGTATTTTGGCGGTATCTTCGTCTCGGGCATCTCCATCATGGCGGGGATCGGTTTTGCCATCTACTATTATATCAACCCCCCGCCGATGAAGCAGAAGTTTTATCAGGATCCGAAGGACGAGGCGCCAGAGTATCCTTAGTGTCCTTCGCGAACTTCGTGGATCATTATTCTTTTTCGGCAGGCCGGAATCCATTCAACAATTACTCGATATCAACTCAAAATGAAAATCTATACGAAGACCGGAGACAAGGGGGAGACTTCTCTGTTTGGTGGAGAGCGCGTAT
>DKJQ01000266.1 GCA_002454845.1 Ignavibacteria bacterium UBA6688 | reverse complement strand
GGCATCCCGCCCCCGTTCTTCTTCATCATCTGCCAAAACATGGAGTGATTGAGGTGTCCGCCCCCGTTGTTCCTCACCGCCATCCGTATGGTCTCGGGGAGTTTGTCGAGACTCCGGACAATCTCATCGATTGATTTCTTCTCCCACTCCGTTCCGGCAACCGCCTTGTTGAGGTTATCGACATACGCTTTGTGGTGACGGCCATGGTGGATCTCCATCGTCCGCGCGTCGATGTGCGGCTCAAGGGCATCGAGAGCGTACGGGAGCGATGGGAGAGAAAACGGTCCGGCAGGAGTTGTTTGCGGAAGCGGCGCAGTGTGAAGGTTCGAAAGAATGGCCGGGACTGTCGCGGCTCCTAAAACGGTTGCTTTCAATGCATCTCTTCGTGTCATCGGGTGGTCTCCTTATGTGTGGTGTCCGGAAGAAATCCTTGCGGTATGACGCTTCCCAACCAGAAAAGGTTTGAGGGAAAGCTGTACGTTTGAATACTTATGCTTGTTGAAACTCTCGGCCTTCTCTTTCCACGGAGAATACGGAGTGGCACGAGGATGTATTCGCTCCTTATTTTCTTCTTGTCCCTCAGTAAACTTCGTGGATCATTCCAGCTTCAGCTTCTTGAGTTTCGGCCGGATCACGAAACTGCAATACGGGGCGTTCGGATTGTTCTTATAGTAATCCTGGTGATAATTCTCCGCCTTGTAGAACTTGTCGAGCGGCTTGATCTCCGTGACGATCGGAACGCTGAACTCTTTTTGCGCTGTGTTCTTCGACTCCTCAGCAATTTCCTTCTGTTTTTCATTCTGGTAGAAGATCACCGACCGGTACTGAGTACCGGCGTCGGCTCCCTGCCTGTTCAAGGTCGTCGGATCATGAGCCCGCCAGAACAGCTCAAGAATCTCCTCCAATGTCACTTTCGATGGATCATAGGTGAGCTGCGCCACTTCTGCGTGGCCGGTCGTCCCATCGCACACTTGTTCGTAGGTCGGATTGGCCGTGCTTCCTCCTGCATAACCCGACTCCACCGACTGCACGCCGGGAATCCGTTCGTACACAGCCTCCACGCACCAGAAACAGCCACCCCCCAGCGTGATCTGATCAACCTTGTTCATCGAATTTCCTTTCTGCCCATACATTTGACAATAGGCTAACAACAACCCGATCATAATCGTTCGCTTCATGGTCCCCTCCTGCCTTCGAAGTAACATTTTATGGATTTCACAATGGTACGATCTTTCGGGGAAGAATTCCTCACGGAGTGGTCGCGCATATCCGGCAATTCAAACATACATTATTTCTCTCAAAAGATCTTTCCTTCGTGTTCCTTCGTGACCTTGGTGGAGAAGGAACCATGGTTCAACAGCGACCGGTCGCCGCCTTTCAACACCCGATCAAACTCCTCCCTAGGGAGGCATCGAATGAAGTGCGCATTTCCCGACGAGGAAAGAAAGCTGAGAAGGATCTTATAACTGTCATAATCGAACCGGTGATTTCCGCGGATGTGTTCGGTGAGTCCCGCTCCCGTCAACGTATAGCTTGCCACCAGGCACCAGTTGTCGAGCAGGAAGAGCTCGCGCTCTTCCGCACTCCCCGATCGTTCTTCGACAAGCACGCCCCCCTCATACGGCCACGCTTTCACTCTTCGTTCCTCAAACGCGGTTTCGAACCGCTCGTTGTATTTTTGGACATCCTCCTCCCCCATGCAGGCGCCGTTGCAGTGACCGAGGTGAAAGGAAAAACAATACGTGCGCGCAGCTTCAAGGCCGAGTAGTTTCGGACATAACCGGTGCTTGCGGGCAATCAGCTTCAGGTACTCTTTTGCCTGAGTCCGGTGTTTAAAGATGGCCATAATCGGAGAGCCATCTTCGAACTTCAAATACTCCACCGCCTCCAGTTCGACACCAGCATATCCTCGCTTGTCTTCGATTCTCCTGGCAACCATGATCCGCCGGCGGCGCCTCGAAGCCACATTGAACATCGGGCGGTGTTCTTTGATCAACTGCGATTCGAGCAGCAAAGCCCCCAGCTCCCCTGCGGTCCGGCGCGCTTCAATGCGCCGTATGCGCCGGGTTAACCACTTCTCCTCCGGAGCCGAGAAGTGGGAACGAACCCTCGTCCGGATCGCTCTGCTCTTTCCAACATACAGCAATTCCCCCAGGGTTCCATAGAAGAGGTACACCCCCGGCGTGTCGGGGAGTGCCTTGATGGTTTCCGGGGAAATGGCCGGTTTCATTGCTTTTTCGCGCGCTCCGCTCTGAGAAGATCAATCGTCTCCACGGCGTGCCGCATATGCGGAATCACGATGCTGCCACCCACTACCAGGGCGACGTTCAGGGCATCGTGCAACTCTGCATCCGTGCACCCCGCGTCCACGCACTGGATCAGGTGGTAGTCGATGCAGTCGTTGCATCGGAGAACAGCTGAGGCGACAAGACCGAGAAGTTCCTTGGTTTTTGCGTCCAGAGCGCCATCCCGATACGCCGCGGTGTCCAGGTTGAAAAACCGCTTAATCCCGAGGTGGTCGATCTCGAGGATCCGGTCGTTCATGCGCTCCCGGTAGGCGCGGTACTCGTCAAGCTTTGTTGTCATGCCTGCTCCTTGAATAGTTGAAAAACGATAGACTTTTGTTCCACATGCACGGTCGGGGTCACGTTTTGCCGCTGTTCAGGATCCCCTTCAAAAGTCAAAGCGGGTCCGTCTCCTGGAGAGAAGAGAGCGGTAGTTGACCTTCATATCGTCCGTGAGAAAACTTGCCGCTATGAGCCGTTCCCATGCATCGGAGGCCACGCCGATTTCTCCGAGGATTCCCTGGATGATTTTTTGGGGAAGTCCGAGACGATCGCGACCGAAATGGTCCACAATTGCGGACCGGGTCAATCCGCCTCGTTTCCCATCCAGGGGAAGCGCCAGATCCCGTTCGTCGCTCCCGGCGTTCAGGACATTGCTCACAAGATCGTAGACCGGGGTAAGTTCAACCTTTCCTTCCCGGCGAATCAGCGAGAGATTTTTCAAGTGCAGATCGTCATTGCCCACGAGAAGGTTGAAGATCGTAAGCCTGAACAGTTTTAGTTTTTCCAGAAGAGGGAAGGTGCAGAACGTGTCGATGATCGTGACAACCTGTTCCATAGTCGAGTCATACTTTTCAAACCGTGTCTTCCCGGCAAGTTGTGCGAAGTCCTCCATGGCCACCTTCCCATGCCGCCCATGCCGGTCGAACCGCTGAACGAAATAGACGAGCGATCCGTCCTTGCAGAAAAGAAGGCCGTGAAAAGGCGTTTCGAGACCGGCCGCGGCTGCGAGCCGCATGGTGAGGTCTTCGTTTTCCGGAAGATGGGGAGCAAGTGGACTCTGGGGCTTCAGGATGAACCGTCCACCCAAGTCCACAATCTCGAACCGTTGTCCTGAAAGGTCGAGCCGGGCGCTCAGTTTCGGCTGTGTCCCGGGAATCGACATCTTGCCTGCGCGGGAGGCAATTTCGAAATGAAGCTCCTGAACAGTAAAGGGAAGATCCTGAAGCATATGGAGGCGCGGTGAAAATTTCTGCAGCCCCTCGATCGAGTAGCGCGAGCCCCACCGGAGTGGGTCGTACGTGATGGGGCAAACGTTCACGCGACCTCCTCCGCGGTAACGGCGCCGACAAGGTCGCCCCCAACCATGACCAGTTGTGCAAACATGTCGCCGTTGTCGATTTTCTGTTTCCGTACAAGGGCATCGAGCTGCATTCCCTCCGGGAGAAGTCCGTCGAAGAAAGGGGGAAAGCGATCGAAGACGATTTCGGAGCTCCCAACCGGAAGGGTTAACGAAACGGGATCGCCTTGGTAGCCATCCATATATCGGAAAAGATATTTCCTTCCCCGTTCCTCTTCGATCAGCACGCCGGCGAGGGCTCCGTTAACGAAAATGTTTGCTTTCCGCATCCTAATCCTCGTCCTCGTCCTGGGTGGAGAATTCCTGCATCAATGGACTCTCAAGCCTAAGGCGGATGTTCAGAACATTCAGGATTTTCATCACCGTGTCCATCTGGACGCTCTGCTTTCCTTTTTCCAGATCGAATACGACAGTCTTCCCCACCCCCGCAAGCGTGGCAAGTTGCTGCTGAGTAAGTCCCCCTTTTT
>DKJQ01000153.1 GCA_002454845.1 Ignavibacteria bacterium UBA6688 | reverse complement strand
ATCACGGCGGGGCCACGGAGTATATCCTGATGCTGCTCTCGGTGGGGATTGCCGTGGCAGGCATTGTTCTGGCAAGGACCGTGTATTTGAAGCGGGAAGATCTTGCCGAGGCATGGCGTTCGAGATACGCGAGGATGTACAAGGTCTTGTGGAATAAATACTACGTGGACGAAGCGTATGATGCCCTTTTTGTCCGGCCGACGGTGAAAGCGTCCGAATCCATTCTGTGGAAAGGGGTCGACGTTGGTATCATCGATTGGTTGGTGAATGCGAGCGCAAAAGGGATTGCCTGGCTTGGCTCGAAGATCCGACTCGTGCAAACCGGATTCGCCCAACTCTACGCGACGGTCTTCGTGGGAGGTATTGTCGTCATTTTCTTCTGGCTGATATTCAAGTAGACGGAACAAGGGTTTCTCATGCTCACTGAGTACATTCTGACGATTACGATCTTCCTGCCGCTTCTCGGTGGACTCGCGCTTGTCCTGGTGGACAAGGAGAACGTGAAGGTGATCAAACTGGTCGGATTTGGGACGACCGTTCTTACCTTCGCCGTTTCACTCGTTCTGTATTTTGGATTCGATCCGTTCGCGCCCGGGTTCCAGTTCCATCAGAAGATGGTCTGGATAGAGCATCTGTCCATCAGCTATTCCGTTGGTGTGGACGGCATGTCGCTCCTGCTGATCCTGTTGACGACGTTCCTAACGCCTCTCGCACTCCTCGGCACATGGGACTCCATTACCCACCGTCTCAAAGAATATATGGCCATGATGTTGTTGCTGGAAGTCGGGATGATCGGGGTCTTCGCGTCAGTCGATCTGTTCCTGTTCTATGTCTTCTGGGAAGCTATGTTGATCCCGATGTATTTTATCATCGGTATCTGGGGAGGACAGGATCGGATCTATGCCGCGGTGAAGTTTTTCCTCTTTACGTTGTTCGGGAGCTTGTTGATGCTCGTGGCGATCCTTGCGCTCGCCTACTCCGCCTCAACCCTCCCCGGAGGAGCGTTCACGACCGATCTCCTGACCCTGTACGGTGTTGGACCCCGCCTGGCGCTCAACATACAGTCGTGGATGTTTCTCGCCTTTGCGCTCAGCTTCGCCATCAAGGTGCCACTCTTCCCATTGCACACATGGCTTCCGGATGCACACGTTCAGGCTCCAACGGCCGGCAGCGTGATCCTTGCTGGAGTCCTCCTCAAAATGGGAACATACGGATTGATCCGTTTCTGTCTCCCCTTGTTCCCAGATGCCACATTTGTCTTCACACCGCTCATGTCGAGCCTCGCGGTGATTGGGATTATCTATGGTGCGCTCGTGGCGATGGTTCAGACGGATATGAAAAAGCTGGTGGCGTACTCCTCTGTCTCGCACCTTGGGTTCGTCGTGCTCGGGACATTTGCCATGACGGAAGAGGGAATCCAGGGGGCTATCATTCAAATGGTCAACCATGGACTTTCGACCGGGGCGCTCTTCCTTCTTGTGGGGATGATCTATGACCGGGCCCACACCCGCGCGATCGCCGACTTCGGAGGGGTGGCCAAAGTCATGCCGGTCTTTGCATCGTTCTTCATGATCGTGACCCTTTCCTCCATCGGTCTTCCGGGGTTGAACGGGTTTGTCGGTGAATTCTTGATTTTGGTCGGAAGCTTCAAATCGCCATTCCTCGGAAGCTATGCCTATTCCGTCGTGGCTACGTCCGGGGTGATTCTTGCGGCAGTCTACATGCTCTGGATGTACCAACGCGTTATGCTTGGACCCGTTAGACCAAACGGGCTCTATGGCGGGCATGTCTTGACTGATTTGAACCGCCGCGAAATTGGCTCCCTCGCCTTCCTGGTGATTTTCATCGTTTGGATTGGAGTGTATCCCGGCACCTTTCTGAGCAAATCAGCCACGATGGCGAAGCAGGTGGTGCAGACGATGGAAAGCGCGCGGCAGGGGGGACAAGCACGTTTCGTGGACCAGAATAATCGATAACTACCATCAACGGAATAGTGTATGAAATCTGATTTCAATCGCGACCTGCTGATCTTTGGCGGTATCGCGCTCGGGTTGTTCCTGTTATTCACCCTGACGCAGCATTCGTTTGAGGGGGCAGAGATAAAACCAGTCGAACCCTGGGTCATCACCCCCTTTCTCCTGTTACTCGGCTCCATCGCCGTTGGTCCGTTCATCAACAAGCATTGGTGGGAGCACAACTACCCGGTTGTATCCTATACGCTCGGTGCCCTGACCGTGCTTTACTACATCATCGTTCTCGATAACGTCCCGCGCCTGCTCTTGACATTCTATGAGTATGTCAGCTTCATTGCTCTCATAGGCTCACTGTTCATTGTCTCCGGGGGGATTCACCTGAAGCTTCGCGGAAAATCTGCCCCCTGGGAAAATGTGGCGTTGCTCGGTGTTGGGGCGGTCATCTCGAATTTCCTTGGCACGACCGGCGCGTCCATGCTCCTGATCCGGCCATACCTGCGCATTAACAAGTTTCGGATCAGGCCCTATCACGTCATATTTTTCATTTTCGTCGTGAGTAACATCGGGGGAGCCCTGACACCTATCGGCGATCCTCCCTTGTTCCTTGGATATCTCAAAGGAGTCCCCTTTTTTTGGGTCGTGACGAGGGTGTGGCATATCTGGGCAATCGCCATTCTGTTCCTGTTGGCCCTCTTCTTCATCGTCGATACGTACTACTTCAGGCAGGTCACGAAGAAACAGCAAGCCGAAGCCAAGCACCCTGACCGTCCGGAGTTTGTCGGCGGGCATAATATCATTTACCTGGTGATCATCCTGGCAGCGGTTTTCATCTCCCACCCGATCATGGTCCGGGAACTGATCATGGGGGCCGCGGCCTTTGCTTCGTATTACACAACGAAGAAAGAAGTACACGAGAAAAACGAATTCAATTTCCTTCCCATTAAAGAAGTGGCTGTTCTCTTTATCGGAATCTTCGCCACCATGATCCCCGCTCTGGATTGGCTCGAATTAAACTCGTCGGTTCTCGGTATCGTCAATCCGGGACAGTATTACTGGGGGACCGGGTTTCTCTCCAGCTTTCTTGATAACGCCCCGACCTATTTGAATTTTCTCAGCGCGTCGTTCGGATTGCATGGGGCCAGTGTTGATAATATTCATCATATGGATGCCATGTTGGGTCTGGCAACACCTGAGGCGCTCGGCCTCTCCAATCCCCTGCAGCCGGGAGCGTTTGCCATTACCCCAGAGACATGGCGCTACATTCAGTCGATTTCCATCGCGGCGGTTTTCTTCGGGGCGTGTACCTACATTGGCAATGGCCCGAATTTTATGGTGAAGTCGATCGCGGAACAGTCCAAAATCGAGATGCCCAGTTTCTTCGGTTACATCTTCAAATATTCGATTCCCATCCTGATCCCATTATTCATCGTGGTATGGATTCTTTTCTTCCGGAATTAACGAGCAGAGCACGAGAAGGTCGATAGTCCCATATGGAAATTACCCTGACTG
>DKJQ01000195.1 GCA_002454845.1 Ignavibacteria bacterium UBA6688 | reverse complement strand
GCTTGATGTTCTCCATCGCCAAAGCCACCTGATCCATCCCCACCAACTGCTGCTGACTCGATGCCGCTATCTGTGTCGCCGCCTGCGCCGCCTCCGTGATGCTCTCCGCCAACATCCGGATCGCCTCTCCCGCCTCCGTCGTTTGCTTGACTCCCGCCTCCACCGCCTTGCTCCCCTGCTCGGTCGCCATCACCGCCGCGCTCGTTGCCTTCTGGATGTCCGTCAAGATCGTCCGCACCTGAGACGTCGCCTGCTTCGATTGCTCGGCTAAACTCTTCACCTCCTGCGCCACCACTGCAAACCCCTTCCCCTGTTCTCCCGCTTTCGCCGCTTCAATGGCCGCATTGACCGCAAGCAGGTTCGACTGCTCCGCCAAATCGTTCACGCTGGCGATAATCTCCCCGATGGTCTGACTCTGCTCGCTCAGCCGGACAACCGTCTCGGCTATCGTTTCCATCTGGTGTCTGACTTGGTTCATTCCTTCGATCGACTGTTCGACCGATTTTCTGCCGGTCTGGGAGGTTTGCGCGGCTTTCTGGGAGCTGTCGGAGACATATTTTGCCTTCTGACTTGACACCTGTGCCGTCTGTTTCACCTCTTCGACCGTCGTCGTGGTCTCACTCACAGCCGTCGCTGTCTCTGTCGCTCCCGCTGCCACCTGCGTGGTTCCGGCAAGAATTTCACTCGCAGCCGAACCGAGGACGTTTACCCCTTCGAGAATTTCGGTTGTCGCCCGTCGCAGATTGTCGACCATTTTCCCGAACGTGGCGGTAAGGAGGCCGACCTCGTCGGTCCTGCCGTCGGCCGGGAGAGTCACTGTCAAATCCCCGGATGCGATCTGTTCCGCGAGATTCGAGATCCGCTGGAGGGGATGTGCGATAATACGGGTGAATAACACAACGATGATACCTCCAAAGAATAATGCGACAACCCCAATTATGAAGAATGTTCTGATGGAAGTTTCCACCGTGGCCGTGGTTTCATCCATTGACTGACGTGCCTCCCGATTTGCCTGTTCGGCAAGGTCCAGGGAGACGGTCCGGATCCGCTCGAAGCGCTCGGATTGGATCCCGAGTACAATGCGTTGCGCCTCTTGAATCTTCCCGGCGTAGATTAACGGTATCACCTCCTTGTCACGGGATTCGCGAAAAGCGTTCAACAAGCTTCTCAGTTCCTGGAGTTGTTTTCTTGCTTCCTCCGCATTCTGGAAGAGGATCTCAAGCCTGTTCATTGCTTCGTCTATCTCCTTCGACCGCGCAGCGATGTCCTTCTGGATCACTTCTTGGTCTGCACGTTTTGTTGCTTGCATCATCTCGAGAAGCAGAGCGCGTTGCGTGTTCCTGTCGGCCCGGAGTTCAAGCAGATCCACCACTTCTGAAAAATGTACCTCAAACAGCTGCCGCTGACGCTCCTGAATCGACCTCAAGCTTGAGTAGGACGTGGCCATGACGACGGCCAGAAAGAGAATCATCAGGCCGAAGGCGGCAAAAAGTTTCGCCCGCGTCGGAAGGTTATAAAACCATTTCATCGGTTCCCCCTCATATTCATCGAGAGTTTAGAATTGAAAGGCGCGTATCTTTGTCACTTTCATTTTTCGATCGACGAGGCTTCTACCTCTTCACGCACCACCATTCGATCGTCTGTCAGCAGCTTTTGAGCGTCAAGGATGACAGCTCTGTCCGGCGTCAATCCCCTGAGATACTCTTCCCGTATGCCCGTGTGGGTGGGAAGCGCCGGCTGCAGAGCGTTTGCGGAGATCGTTTTCACTCCGAGGATCACATCGGCCAGGACGCCGAATTCCATATTGTCCGTATGGAGAACAATCACCTTGTTGAGATCGGTCAGTCCTTTGTCGGGAAGATCAAAGAATTTCTTCAGGTCGAGCACTGAGAGTATTTTCCCCCGAACGTTGATGATGCCGAGAACGAATGGCGGTACGCCGGGGAGGGGCGTTAATTCCTTCAGCGGATAGACTTCCCGGACGAACGATGTTTCGACGCCGTACCGTTCATAGGCCAGCATGAATTGCACGAACTCCAGAAGTTCTTCGTCCGGCCGCGCTTGTGCCGGCTCCTGGGCGAGAACCCTTGCACGGGCCCGCAGTATTTCCTTCGTTTCTTCCGATCCGGGAGTTCCGCCTGAAGCGAGGGTTTCATGCGTTGCGTCGAGGCGGCGACGGATTTCAGGCCAATCGATTCCCTTTCCGCCGGAGCCCCCGGCGGCATGAGATGGTTTGCTCATCACTCTGTCTCTTGTTCGATAATTGAGGAGATGACCTCCTGCAGTCGTCCTGCGGTCATTCCTTCGGATTCGGGAAGAACGTGATCCTGCCGATACTGCGCGAGGAGTCGAAGGGTTTGACGAAAGTGTTTTCTTGCCTCGCTCGGTTTTCCTTTGCGGTCCAAGAGATGCCCAAGGAGGAAGTGAGAGAGGGGGAGGTCGGGATCCGCATAAATCGCCTTTTGAAGAGAGGTGACTGCATCGTCGTCACGTCCCTGTTCATGGAGGATCACAGCGTAGAAATAGCGGTAAACCGCATTCAACTTGTCGGCTGCTATGGCCTTGAGGCATTGTTCTTCGGCCCCTGCCAGGTCGCCCTGACCCGCCAGAATGCGGGCAGACAGGGCAAGATGCCGTGCATCGTCCGGGCTTTCCGGCAACCCGGAGCGAATGCGTTCCAGCGCTCCTGCAAAATTGCCGCGGTCATAGAGGCGATGGGCCTCGCTGTACACTTCCTCCGGCGTGCCACTCTCTGGCGTTTCCTCAGCTTGACGATCCGAATCTCCCGCAGGGAACTCTTGCACCGAAGGAGGAATCGAAGCGGTATCGAACTCATTGGTTGTGTCATGCTCGAGGGGCGGCAAAGAAGATATCTGGAGAGAATGGAGGGAATCGACATGCGGACGGTCGGGGTTCTTGCGGTAACATAATGTGCCTGAAAGCTGGACCGGTTCAAAATCCGGGAACAGCTCGTGGGACATTTCACTCGGACTGACAAGCAACCATCCGGACGAAACCAGGGAGCGGGACAGTTTGTTCACCACGTTCTTCGCGTGCTGAGGGAGAAAATACATCAGGACGTTCCTGCAGAGGATGAGGTCCATAGCGTTCGTGTTGGTGACAAACGACGGATAGGAATCGTCGATAAGATTCAAGGGAGCGAATGTCACCATCGAACGAACCGAATCCTTGATTTCGTACCGGCCATCCTTGCCCCTGGTGAAGCAGCGGTCCCTGACCCACGCCGGCGTATCCCTGAACGACCATTCGCCGTACCTGCCCGCCGTGGCCTTCCGAAGAAATCGCGTGTTGATATCGGTTGCAAGCAGGGTAATCGTCCATTCACGGACATCCGGGAGGAGCGATCGGAGAAGTATTGCCAGCGAGTACGGTTCCTCCCCTGTGCAGCATCCGGCGCTCCAGATTCGGAGGCGTTTCTCTTGCCGACGGGAGGCAATCAGCGCAGGGAGAATATCATGCTCCAGCGCCTGGAAACTTCTCGCATCACGAAAGAAGTACGTTTCACCGACGGTCAAATGGCTGGCCAGGATCTCGTTGGCTTTTGTACCGGGATGGGACGTAAGAAACCATCCCATCACTTCTTCGGGCTTGCGAAGGCCAAACTCACTTGCCGCGGAGGTGATCCCGCGTTCCAGATCCCCCCAACGTTCCCGCGGAAAAGAAAGACCCATTCGTTGCGAAACGATAGTGCTGAAACGAGCAAGGAGATCATGATCGATTTTCGGCGTCATTGTCGTGACCTGGTTTCCTTGTCCTTCGGCGTTGATGGAGCTTGGTATTCCTTCATGGCTTTGTCAAGTACTTCTTCTTCATCGAACGAGAGAAACGTGTCAAGATCGTGAATGAGGATAAGCCCGTCCTCCAGTTTCAGGATTCCACTGACGTATTCAAGCCGGGGTGCAACGGCGGCCGAATCCACTATACGATCTTCGGGATATTCCAGCACGCCAAGCGCGGCATCAACGGGGAGGATGACCGCCCGTCGTGACGTTCTGGCGATTACGAAATGGTCATTGATGGACGGAGGACGGGACGGAAGGTTAAATCGTTGCCGAATCCTCACGGCGGGCATAAGATTACCATGGACATTGAGAACTCCCAGGATGATTTCCGGAGATCCGGGCAGGGGCGTGAGCTCGGCCGAACGAACAACGCGTTCGACGGTGGTGAGCGAAAGTGCATACCGACGGTCATCAAGCCGAAAATTAACAAGTTGCCGAATATTAGCCACGCCATCGCCTCCCGTGATCCTGTGAAATTCTCATAAGAGCTTTTCGCACATGTTTGCGCGCAGGCCAACTCGAGAAATCCAGAAGCACCGTAAATCCCTG
>DKJQ01000368.1 GCA_002454845.1 Ignavibacteria bacterium UBA6688 | reverse complement strand
CTACGCTTAAACGACAAGCATAAAAAAACATAGATCCAAATCGTGGCACGCTACGCGTGCTTCATCAGTAGGGCCTCCGGCTGTGTCTTGGTGGCGGGACTTTTCGATCAGATCTCCAGAGGCTCGTGCAAGTCCAATGCCGCATCTGTCTCCTCTGAAGCGCACACACGTGCATACCAACCTTCGATCTCAACCCAAGAGTTACATTCTCCCCGGAGAAATACTATGAAGAATGGCAAACCACGACGCCCATCCTCGTCCACACGCCGGCGATCCACCCACGATAACCTTCGCACAGCGATCGATCCGGATTCACTCGCAAAGAGCATTATGGATAATCTCTCCTACATCCAGGGGAGAGTACCCAGGACGGCGACACGCAATGATTGGTACATGGCGGTCGCCTATACCGTTCGGGACAGGATCCTCCATCGATGGATGCAGACCATCGAAACATACATGGAGAACAACGATAAATCGGTAAGCTACCTGTCAGCAGAATTCCTCGTCGGTCCACAACTCGGCAGCAATATGATCAGCCTTGGAATTTACGAGCAGGTTCGTCAGGCGGCTAAGCAAGTGGGACAGGATCTCGATGATCTGCTCGAACAGGAGGAAGAGCCGGGACTGGGTAACGGTGGTCTGGGACGGCTCGCGGCTTGCTACCTGGAGTCGCTTGCCACGCTGGAACATCTTGGCGTTGGGTACGGCCTCCGCTATGAGTTTGGAATCTTTGACCAGGAGATTCGGGAAGGATGGCAGGTTGAAGTCACGGATAAATGGCTTCGGCTGGGAAACCCGTGGGAAGTTCCAAGACCCGAGATTGCGTTTACGGTTCAGTTCGGCGGACATACCGAGAAAGCGATCGATGAGAATGGAGGCTTCAGGGTCCACTGGATTTCCTCTCGCTCGGTGAAAGGCGTCGCATGCGATATGACGGTTCCCGGGTACAAGGTCAACACGGTCAATCTCCTCCGTCTCTGGAAAGCAGAGGCGACTGAGTCGTTCGATTTCCAGACGTTCAACTTCGGTGATTACACCGGCGCCGTGAATGAAAAGGTCGCTTCGGAGAACATCACCAAGGTACTGTATCCCAACGATAATACCATGCACGGAAAACGCCTCCGGCTGGAACAGGAGTACTTTTTCGTGTCATGCTCCCTGCAGGATATGATCAGGGTGCATCTCCGCAGAGGAAACGATCTCATGAATTTCCACACCCGGTATGCCATCCAGCTGAACGATACACACCCGGCGATTGCTGTTGCAGAGTTGATGCGCCTCTTCGTGGATGAGTACTCGATGGAATGGGATCGTGCCTGGGATATCACTCATCAGACGTTCGGGTACACAAACCATACCTTGCTCCCCGAGGCATTGGAGAAATGGTCGGTTCCCCTCTTCTCCAGCCTGCTGCCGCGGCACCTCGAGATCATCTTCGAAATCAACCGGAGATTCCTTGAGGACGTACGGATGAAGTATCCTGAGGATGAAGGGCGGGCTGCGCGTCTTTCCCTCATCGATGAGTCGGGAGACAGATCGATCCGGATGGCCAACCTGGCATGTGTCGGAAGCCACGCCATCAACGGTGTTGCAGCCCTCCACACGGAGCTGCTCAAACAGGACTTGCTTCGCGATTTCTATGAGCTCTTTCCCGGTAAATTTCATAACGTGACCAACGGGGTGACGATGCGACGCTGGCTTCTGCTTGCGAATCCGAAGCTTGCGGAACTTATCTCAGCAACGATCGGGGAACGATGGATCTCCGGTCGGGAACAAGACCTGCGGAAACTTGCAAAATGGGCGGACGATGAAAAGTTCAAAGCGACATGGCGTCGGATCAAGTTCGATAACAAAGTGAAACTCGCCTCGATGATCAAGGAACGGACCGGCGTTGTGGTGGATCCCCATTCCCTGTTCGATATCCAGGTCAAGCGCCTGCATGAGTACAAGCGCCAGCATTTGAACGTGTTGCACGTGATGACCTTGTACCACAGGATCAAGCAGAACCCCGGTGGTGACTTCGTTCCCAGGACGGTGATCCTTGGGGGCAAGGCAGCCCCCGGCTATTTTATGGCCAAACTGATCATCAAATTAATCAACTCCGTTGCCGAGGTTGTCAACAACGACCCCGATGTGCGGGATCGACTCAAAGTCGTGTTTTTTCCCAACTTCAACGTCAAAATCGGCCATGCGATCTACCCGGCAGCCGATCTCTCCGAACAGATCTCGACAGCCGGCAAAGAAGCGTCGGGAACGGGGAACATGAAGTTTTCCCTGAACGGGGCGTTGACGATCGGGACACTCGATGGAGCGAATATCGAAATCCGCGAGGAGGTCGGGGAGGAGAACTTCTTCCTCTTCGGACTTACGGCCGACGAGGTTCGCAAAGCGAAAACCGATGGATATCAGCCAGCCCGGTACATTGAGGCGAACAGCGACCTGCGCTCCATTCTCGATATGTTGGCAAGCGGATGGTTCTCGCGCAACGACGCCAATCTCTTCAGGCCGTTGCTCGATTCACTTCTGTATCCCGACGAGTACATGCTGCTTGCCGATTATCAGTCGTACATCGAATGCCAGGATCGGGTCAGCGCGACCTTCGTCGACAAGGAGCGATGGACCAGGAAATCCATCCTCAACGTTGCCCGCATCGGGAAGTTCTCTTCCGACAGGTCGATCAGGGAATATTGTGAAAAGATCTGGGATGTGAAGCCTGTAAAGATTACGATCGATTAGCGGCATGCCATGATCGTGTCATGGATGAGGCTTGGTCATCATTCAAGAGGAGGACGCTATGGAGAAAATCATGGAACTCTATGTGGTCGTCGAAAATAGGCCCGGCGCGCTGGGAGATCTGCTCGGGTGTCTGGTGAGTGAAAAGATCAATGTCGAGGCAGTGGGCCTTTTCCAGGATGTGGCGAAACTGTCGGTCTCCGATTTCGACCGGGCCAGGCAAGCACTGATAAAAAAGAAGTACCAGGTTGAGACCCGTGCTGTACTCAGGGTCCACCTGGATAACAAGCCGGGTTCCTTCGCTTTTGTAGCCTCCAGACTCGGTGCCGCGGGAATGAACATCGAGTACTGTTACGGGACGGTTGGAAAAGGGCAACAGAGCGCATCGGTAATCATCGATGTGGACGATCTCGACCGGGCGATGACCGTCCTCAAGGGAGTGGAGTGATCCATTCGCAATTCCGCGTTGAGATATCCTCACGAGGATCGCTTGAGGATTGAGTGCGATGTCGTTTCGTACGGTCCTTGTTGTCTTTGGTGATGAAATATTCTACTTTTCCGCTGGCGCGATAATACAGAACTCTTCAACAGTCGACGACGCACCAGCATTGCATTGGACGTGCACTTCAGGAGGAATACCATGTCCCGGAAGACAGTTCCGTACAGCGACGGCGAGCTCTCCGATCTGATCACGAGACTCGAACAGAGACTGTCACGACTTGAAGCGGCCATGAATCTCGATACTCCGGCCGAAGAGTTGCCGGCTGAGACGGTGCGGCCCGACCCGGTGTCCGATGAAGAAACTGAGGAGGAGTTCGAATTGCAGGTGGGGCAGAATTGGTTTGCCAAGGCGGGCATCGTACTTCTCTCGCTGGGCATTATGTTCCTGCTTGCGTTTCCCTATCAGGATGTCCCTTCGTATGTGCCGAGCCTCGTCGGTTTCGTCCTTGGTGCCGCCATGATGCGCCTCTCATCCTCCTGGCAGCGGTCCTATGAGCAGGTGGCGGGATACCTCTCTGGAGGGGGGATGGTCGTTTTCTTCTTTTCCGTCCTGCGGCTCTCCTACTTCACCCTGAACCCGGCAATGGAGAACAGGGAAGTGACTGTTCTGCTCCTGCTGGCAGTCGTTGCCTTCAACCTTGTGGTCGCCGCCCGGAGGGATTCCCCCCTGCAGCTGGCGATGAATCTCGCCCTCGGATTCGCTGCCGCAGGGATTACCACGGAGCCCTACGCCGTTTTTGCCGTAATCACGGCCGGGGCAGTGGTGAGTGTCTTCATGTTTCATCGATTCGGAAATCCACTCTTCCTCTTTACCGGTATCCCCTTTGCCTATGGCGTCCACTTCCTCTGGGGAATCGGCAACCCGCTGATAGGGAACGACTTCTCGTTTGTCACTGGACCGCAATCGCATTTTCTCTTTCTTGTGATCTACGCTATGATCTTCGGCATGTCGGGACTTCTCGGGTCGAGAGAAAAGGAGTGGAGGGGAGTCGAATTGGCGTTGGCACTATGCCTGGGGGCCTGTTTTTCAGGGGTATTTCTCCTTCTCTCGCTCGCTATGCCCGGCGAAACCGTCTACCTCTGGCACGCCCTCGCGTCGGTCGCCGCCATGGGGCTCGCTGTGGCGTATTGGGTGAAGAGGAAGAGCAGGTATGCGACCTTTGTGTTTTCTATGTTGGGGTATATGGCACTCAGCGCTGCGATCGTGAGTCGGTTTACCATCGTCGATTCATTTGTCTGGCTCTGCTGGCAAAGTGTGATCGTGCTGAGCACGGCAGTCTGGTTCCACTCGAGATTCATTGTAGTGGCAAACTTTTTCATTTACCTTTCGATCTTTCTGGCGTACCTGGTTTCCGATGTCGCACTCACCACGGTCAGTGTTTCCTTCGGTGTGGTGGCGCTCTTGAGCGCCCGCATTCTGAACTGGCAGCGGGATCGCCTGGAATTGAAGACCGAGATGATGCGCAATGCTTACCTCGTCTGCGCTCTGCTCTTTCTTCCATACGCCCTCTACCACATTCTCCAGGCCGAGTTTGTGAGCCTCTCGTGGCTGGGACTGGCCTTCTCTTACTATCTGGCAAGCCGGCTCCTGAACGCTCGAAAGTACCGGTGGATGGCCCTGATGACGATGGTTCTGGCGATCGTTCACGTTTTTCTCGTCGATCTCGTCGGTCTCGATCCCACGCTCCGGATCATTTCCTTCGTCGTCCTGGGGATCGCCTTGCTGGGGGTTTCGATGTTCTACACGAGGGGTCGTACAGCCAGAGGTACACCGGATGTCAAGCTGAAAGATACGTCCTCAAAACCGTGAGCGCACGAGGTCGCGAGGGGGGGGAGTCTGCCTTATCGGATCCGCTTCGTTCTCTGCGGTCTGTTCTCTGCCGTCTGCAATCTGCCGTCTGCA
>DKJQ01000295.1 GCA_002454845.1 Ignavibacteria bacterium UBA6688 | reverse complement strand
CGGCCTTTTCCCGAAGGGATCCCTTTGGGAGTGGCAAGTGATAGGTTTTCGTCCGAATCTCTAGCCGGGAGTTGAACGGTATCAGGATCCGGCGTCAACGCCGCTCGTTTGTCGGAAGATAGCCCGCCGGACGAAAACGGTTCCCTCTTTTTCGAGGTTCACCGGGACCGGTTCCTCCACAAAGATCGCTTCAATCCTCTCTTTTAATCCGACTCCACGCCTGAACGTGAGGGAAAGAGGAACAACCAGGGACGTATCAGGGAAGGAATACCAGGAAATTGAAACGGTATTCTCCGTCCGTGCCACGGCAAGCGGGGTGTTGACCTCGAGGATTGCTCCGCCGGTGGTGGAATAGGCGGCCGTAAGAACGTAGGGCCGGTTCTTTGTCGTTATGTGGAGACGGATATCCACCGTTGTTAATGTGTCGGAGTCATGAGACGTAACCTCGCGCTTTGTCCTCATCCACGGTTCATCGGGAAAGGGGAGCCTATCAAACGAAACGGCCAGTTCCCTGGATTCTATCAACGTGTCGATGTCGGCATACCGGATGCGGGCGCCGGTGAGGTATTCCGGACTTCGTACCTTCATCGTGCCCTCGGTTCGGTCCAGGTCGAACTCCTGCTCAATCCAGATTGATTGTTTCCATTCCTGAGAAACGGCCGGCCTGTTGGCAAGGAACAAGGCAAAGAGGAGGAAGGCCATGGAAGCGACGGCGAGTCCCGATCGGGCGCGGAACCTCTTCAACCAAAGCAAGCTCTCCCGTGTCTCGAACCAAAGAGCTGCAAACCCAAGGAGAAAAGGAAATGCCCAGAGGGAAAAGAAGAGCACGAAGACAATGTGAAGTATGGTTCCCGCGAACAGACCGGCTTCCGGGGAGGAATGGAGCACTCTTGCGAGGAACTCGAATCCATCCCCAAAGAAAAAACGGAACATGAAATGCGGCGACGCGATCCAGAACATCCACCGGAGCAGCGGCTGCTTCACGATCATCGAGAGTGAGAGAAAAAACAGTCCCATCGCCGGATACAACGCTGCCTTGACGGAGAGGAGAGAGAGGAGGAGAATGAAAAAGACGAGCCAGACCACCGCCCGGAGGAAATATCCATACGGATCACGGCGCAAATTCAGCCGGGGGGCGAGATGCATGCAGAGCCAGACGCCGATGATTCCTCCGAGAATCGCAAGAATGAAATAACCGTCGAGATCGGCGTACCACGGGTACCGGACCCCGCCGATCAAACCGACGACGTTCTCGGAAAGCCAGACACAGGCCTGAAGGACCAGCATGAGCAGGAAGAGTTTGAGACCGGGGATGATCGGCCGTTCACCTGGTTCATACCGTATTCGTCGTTGCCGGACTTGAAGAAAAGCGACCACGGCAAGGAGAAGAGTCGCTCCGATGGCCACCTTCAGGAACCAGATGGGAAAAAAGAAAAGCCAGAAACCGAGCTGGACCAGGTAATACTCCCCGTACGTTTCGCCGGGCACGCCTTCGTCAAATCGTTCGACCAGTGCATAGATCAAATCGCCCGAGCGTTTCAGTCCTTCGATCCGGAAGTTTTTGAAATTGTCCTGCGGCGTATGGATCGGATCCCGAAAATCCGTTGTGAAATCGATGGCGGGGATGTTCTTTTCGAGAAACGGCTCATGATCGGAGCCGATACCCCCTCCGGGCATGATGCTCATCAAAGCGAAGAAATGGGTGGGGAAGTAGAGTCCTGAGTGGCCCAACCGATGAAGCTCATCGTAGGATGCACGCACGAGCCATTCCGGAGAGCTCCTGGGACCGGCCTCGATGGTCGGGACCAGCCAATCGACACCGTTCGCCATGTCCACCTGCAGCATCAGCTCAACGCTTTCCATCCGGGGAAAGTGCTCAACGAAATACTTCGATCCGACCAACCCCTTCTCTTCGCCCCCGAAGAGAGCAAAGACGATCGTCGATTCATTTTTTCGTTGGGACAGGATGCGGGCAAGTTCTATCACGACGGCCGTTCCCGAGCCGTCATCGTTTGCCCCTGCTACTTCCGGTGCATCAGAATCGATGTGGGCTCCAAGGACGATGATCCGTTCGCTGGAACCCTTCACCACCCCGACGGCGACGCCCGTCCGTGTGTTGCGTGAGCCGTTCTTCGGTTGTGTTGGCGCTTCGCGGATCGGCATGAGGTATGCTTCGTCGAAACCGAACTCCCGAAATTTTCCGAGGACAAACTCCATCGCGCGCCGTTCGTTGGGAGATCCCATCGGCCTCGCTCCGATGTCGACAGCGATTGTCTTCAGGTACGCAGCGGCGCTATCCAACGAGAAGGGTGTTTGCGCATGCGCGGGAAACGGACCTTGCACGAGGGTCAGGAAGAGAATTTCGGTGAGAAGAAATCTACCACAGGAGCGTGGCCCGTTGGATTTTTTTGTCATGGTGACTTTGGTTGTCATCGAACATGGCTGACATTGTTGTTGGGGGGACCTCCGCGAAGTCCAAGGACTGACCTCTGACTTCTGTCTTGCTTCATCCAAGGTACTTCTGGAAGAACGCGATAATCCGTCGTTCATATTCACTCCCGCCGACGTTCAGCAGATCGGTATGGTCCCCTTCGGGCACCAGCAGAAGTTCCTTCGGCTCGTTGGCGCTCTCAAAGAGAGCCCTGGAGTAATCGGTTTTGATGCGGGAATCGTCCGTCCCGTGGATGAACAGGATCGGTTTGTGGAGCTTTTTCACTGACTCGATCGGCGAGACATCCCGGGCTTTGAATCGCGCGATGGTCTGGGAACGGCTCATCGCAACGTTTCGCAGAAAGTGCCAGGGAAGCTTGATGATCCGTTTTTGATAATCGACCATAATCGTGCGCAGATTGGTAAAGCTTGCTTCCGCGACGATGGCGTCAATCCGGTCATCTATTGCGGCCGCCTGCAGGCCAACCGCCGCCCCCATCGAGGTGCCGAATAATCCGATGTTCCCGATATGTGCGTCCTGACGGGAGAGGAGATAGTCGATCACGGTTGAGACATCATGTTTTTCATAATAGCCGTAGGTGCAATACTTTCCACCGCTCTGTCCATGGCGCCGTGAATCGTACAGAAAAACGTTCAACCCCTTCTCGAAAAACAATTTCGCATACGGCACACCGCCTATTTTACAGTCCCCAACCCCATGCAAATAGATCACCGTCCCGCGGGCGTGTTGTGGTCGCTTCACAAACCAGGAATCGAGCTTCAGACCGTCGGTGGTTGTGATCTGGAGATGTTCCTGGGGAAGGCCGGCATCCATGGGCTCCAGGAGATGGGTGAACGTCCCGTACCATTCCCGCGTCCGCAGGTTCGGCTGGAGAAGGATCAGGGGGCCGATCACAAGAATAATCGCCGCCGCCGTGAAGAGAAACATCACCAGCAAGAGGATCAGGGTCAGCAGGATGGACATGGAGGAATCATCGGGACGGCATTCCAGTGGTAGAGAACGTGAGCCTTGTGACCAATATAGAGAGGGAGCGGGTGGGATTCAAGGCTAATCCCCTTTGATGTCTTCCGTTTTCGACGTACCTTGAAACTACTGCCACTCCCGATAAGGACATCTTGTGTTTTGGTCGAGCGCCTCAACAACAAGGCAGGCGTGCTCGTTTCCATCCTCAGTTATGCTCTCGAGAACGCAAGAATATTTCATGGAAACGGCACAACTTCTTCATGGCGCAAAAGCCCCACATAGCGATTGTTCATGACTGGTTGACGGGAATGAGGGGCGGGGAGAAGGTGCTCGAGGTTCTCTGTGAACTCTATCCCGGAGCCGACCTCTTCACGCTCTTGCATAATCCGGGGACTGTTTCCCCCGCGATCGAACGAATGAGTATTCGCACGTCGTTCGTCGATTCCCTCCCGTTCAAAGAAACGGGCTACCGACGCTACCTCCCGCTTTTTCCCCGCGCCATCGAATCGTTCGATTTCTCCCCGTACGACCTCATTCTCTCGACTAGTCACTGCGTTGCGAAAGGAGCTGTTCCCCCGGCGGGAGCTCTCCATATTTGCTACTGTCACACCCCGATGCGCTATGTCTGGGAGATGTACGACGACTATTTTGGAAAGGGGAGGGCGGGAGTTCTTACGCGCGCGGCGATGAAGTTTTTCGCTCCCCGGCTCCGGCGATGGGACGTCCGCTCCAGCGACCGGGTCCATTTCTATGTGGCAAACTCTCAGAATGTTGCGCGCCGCATTCACCGTCACTATGGGAGGGCGGCGGATGTCATCCATCCGCCGGTGGACACGTCGCTCTTCCGTTCTTCGGAACGGGATGAAGGGTACTACCTGATCGTCAGTGCGCTCGTTCCTTATAAACGCGTCGACCTCGCGGTTCGGGTGTTCAACATCCTGGGAGAACGGCTCCTTGTCGTCGGAAAAGGTCCTGAGCTGGAAACGCTGAAGGCGATCGCCTCAAAGCGAATCGAGTTCCTCGGCTGGCAACCCGATAGCGAGCTAGCGGGCCTCTACGCCGGATGCCGGGCCCTTGTTTTTCCCGGTGTCGAGGATTTTGGGATTGTGCCTCTGGAAGCGATGGCGAGTGGAAAACCGGTGATCGCGTTCGGCCGGGGAGGAGCGCTCGAAACGGTCGTTGCAGAGGGAAACCGTCGGACCGGTCTCTTCTTCCCCGAACAAACGGAGGCGTCGCTCCGTGAAGCGCTGGAGCGGTTCAGGAAAATCCAATTCGATCCGAACATCATCCGGGCGCACGCCGAGGAATACAGTCGGGTGAAATTCAAGGAGCGCCTCGGCGGGTACATTCTGGAAAAAGTTAAACAGGCGGATCGGGGGAGAGGGGCAGGACTTTAGATTCCTGAGTTCCCTCTCCCCACCCTCATGGATCGTCTACAGCCGGCCAATACGCTTCTCACCCCTTCAAGTGCTTATCATTTCGTCGCTTACGTGAAAAATCTCTTTGACTTTTGGGGTTCTTTTCTCTATATTTTCGCGCCAATTTTTCAGCCAGAGGCCAGGGCCTTTGGTTCAGCAGCAGCAACCCTGGAGTCTCCCGCACGCCCCGTTGAACGGGGCTTCTTCACCTCTTCGGGATGGGTTTTTTCCCACAGTTCATTCGTACTCGTTCGAGCCAGACGTTATGTCAGCTGACCAGCATCATAGGTCAAAGAAGGTACGCTACGACTTAGTTCTGGTTCCGAGGGACGATGCCGGCCAGGCGAAGTCGCTCCGGTTTACGCCGTGGCAGATCTACTCGACCATGTTCGCGGTTGTTATCTTTTTGGTCGGGAGCGTCATTGCGATTCTCGTTTATACACCGCTGGGTCCGATGGTACCCATCGAGAATCCCGAGCTGGAGAATCGTTACAGCAAGGAGCTCCTCTCGCTCAACCAGCGGATGGTATCGATGATGGAGCAACTGGTTGAGTTGCGCGAGTACAATGTGAAGCTCCGGAACGCGCTTGGGGAAAATGTCGCTCTGACAGATTCTGGCATTGCCGTTCTCGGATCCGCCCGCCCCGCACAACGGGGCCGGATCGAGACCGATCGTCCCCGGGAACGGGGAGCAGTTCAGAGGTCGGAACAGGAAGCTTCCCCTCCGAGATCGTCCCCGGTGCAGGCTGTGGTCGTGGAAAAACATACCGTTGTGTTTCCGGTGATCATCCCTGCGGAAGGATACATCACGCGGGGGTTCAGCGCGGAGCAACGTCACTATGGAATCGATGTTGCAGGCAAAACCGGTACTATTGTAAACGCCGCAGCCGACGGCCATGTGGTGTTCGCCGGTTGGACGAGCGACGACGGGAACAAGATTATCCTGACGCATGCCGGGGGATTCCTGACGGTGTACAAGCATAACCAGTCCTTGTTGACCTCCGTCAACGCTTTTGCAAGGAGGGGGGAGCCGATCGCACAGTTGGGCAACACCGGGGAGACAAGTGCCGGGCCCCATCTTCACTTTGAAGTGTGGAAAGATGGTACGCCGGTCGATCCGGCACAGTACATTCTGAACTTTCATTTTTGACATGGTGACCGCGTGAAATCGGATCTGACAAAAGAGTTGAACCTGATCGGGCAGGGAACGTCCGTGGAAGGGAAAATCCGGGCGCAGGGAAGCGTGCGGATCGACGGCAAGGTCACGGGTGAGGTCACGGCAAGCGAGAGCATTGCCATCGGCTTGACGGGCGAGGTTGAAGGGATCGTGACAGCAAAGAACCTGACGGTGGGGGGGAAGGTGCGGGGCTCGTTGAACGTGTCGGAAAAAATCGTGTTCGAAGGGAAGTCCGTGATCCGCGGTGATATACGCGCTTCGAAGCTCGTCGTGGACGAAGGATGCATGTTCGATGGGAAGGTCTCGATGGGCGACAAGGGGCCGATGCACGATCAACGTCACTGATCGCTTGTGGCAGTATGAAAGGTGGCACGCATGTCCACCGGATCAGCTCCGGATCAGCACGGGGAAGAACCGAAGAGTCCGAAGAAGGGGAGCGAGTTGCTCCCCGGCATGGGCCAGCTCTTTCGTGATTTTGCGCCGTATTTCACCATGGGTTTTCAACTGGCCGCGGCGGTCCTTTTGTTCTTTTTTGCCGGTTGGTGGATCGATTCGAGGTACGAGACGGCACCGATCTTCCAGTTGCTCGGCATCCTGATCGGGTTTGCGGGGGGTCTCGTGAAGTTCCTGCGAACGGTCTCCGATCTCAATAAACAGAAACAGCCCTAACGCCGCCCGGACACCTGTGAAGATCGATTGGGCATTTCTGAAAATCGTTGCGCTCAGCTGGGGTGGGGTCGTCGTGCTGGCAGTCTACCCGATGTCCGTTTATGCCACCGGGCCGGTCGTGGATGGTTTTGTGGCGGGCGGACTGATGAGTCTGGCGCATTTGCTCCTGGGCTATGCCTTCATCGAGCTGGGATTTGAGAAGTCCAATACCTCCTTCCTGAAAATCGTCCTGGGGGGATCCGTGGTGCGGTTGCTGCTGCTCGTCGGGGGAGTGTTTCTGCTCGTCCGGGTATATGGTTTTCATTCCCTGTGGCTGATGCTGTCGCTGCTGCTTTTCTATAGTCTCAACCTGGCTCTCGAAATCTACTTGCTGCAAAAGAAAGTCTCACTCAAACGTTGACAGAACCCGCACTTGAGAATCGATAATCCCGCCGTTTCCGATACGCTCCAATCCGGTTACGCTCTTGCCGATACCGCCCGTGCCGCGGCGGCGGACCATGGGGAGAAGTTCGACTTCGGTCATCTGCTCGACCATATGAAGAACTCCATGGAACTTGAATTTCCCGGCGGCCATCTTGAGCTTCCCCATATTGCACCCGTCACCCTGGGGGGCATCACGTTCGATTTCTCCATTTCGAAGCATGTGTTCTTCCTGCTGTTCTCCGCTCTGCTTCTTCTCGGGGCGGCGGTGTATGCGGCGCGGAAGAACCGGCGGAACCGTGTGCCGAAGGGGGTGGGGAATCTGTTCGAGGTCTTTATCGTGTTCATGCGCGATGAAGTGGCGCTTCCCAATATGGGGGCCGGAGGCATCAGGTACCTGCCGTACCTGCTGACCACTTTTTTCTTTATCCTGATTATGAACCTCATCGGGCTTATCCCGTTCGGGGCGACGCCGACATCGAACGTCTCTGTCACCGCCGGGCTCGCGATCATCGCGTTTTGCATGATTCAGATTTCCGCGATCCGCTCCCAGGGAATCAAACACTACCTTGCTCATTTGACCGGCGGAGTGCATCCGGTGCTCTGGCCGATCATGATCCCGATCGAAATACTGGGTCTCTTTACGAAGCCCTTTGCCCTCTGTATCCGTCTCTT
>DKJQ01000286.1 GCA_002454845.1 Ignavibacteria bacterium UBA6688 | reverse complement strand
ACTTTTCGACCGGATCTCTAGAGTTTGTTCAGCACGCTGTCGACTTTTTCGGGACTAAGATTCTCATAATACTCTTCCCCGATGGCGCACATCGGAGCCGTACCGCATGACCCCATGCACTCAACCTCCGACAGGGTCCACTTTCCGTCAGAGGAGGTCTCCCCCATCCTGATCCCGAGGCGATCCTCCAGATGTTCCACGATCTTCCCTGACCCGCGCAAGAGACACGAGACGTTCGTGCATACTTCGATGTGATGCTTCCCGACCTTCTGGGCATTGTACATCGTGTAGAACGTGACGACGCCAAATACGTGGCTGTACGGGACCTTGAGAAGATCGGCCACATACTTCATCGCCTCCGGCGAAATGAAACCATGCTCTTCCTGCACCATCCACAGGACCGGGAGGGTAAGCGCCTGGGTTGTGGGATACTTCGTTTTGAGTTCCTCGATCTTCTGCAGGTTGTTTTCAGAGAGCATAGGGATACGCTGGTCCATAGTCAATGGGTTCTCAGGCTCATGCCGGATCGGTGCGGAGACAACTACTTGTCGGCTTCCCCCATCACGGGATCGAGGCTGCCGATGATCGCGACAACGTCCGAGATCATCGCCCCGCGCAACATCGTAGGGAGGGACTGGAGATTCACAAAAGACGGGGAACGAATCTTCATCCGCCACGGGTAGCCTTCCCCATGACTGTAGAAATAGAAGCCCAGCTCTCCTTTGGAGGATTCCACGGCGTGATAGACCTCCCCTACGGGGGGCTCCACGCCAAAATTGATGATCATGAAGTCGTGAATAAGTTCTTCCATCTTCGTATACACACGTTCCTTCTTCGGAAGCACCTTCTTCGGCTTGAACGCGTGCACATCCCCCTTCGGCATCTTGTCCAGCACCTGATTCAGGATCTTATAACTCTCTTTGATCTCCGCGATCCGGATATAGTAGCGTGCGAGGGTATCACCACCTTCAAAGAGGGGGACGTCAAAATCGAGGTCGTTATACACCAGATACGGATTGGCCCGGCGCAAATCCTGGTCCACGCCGCACGAACGAAGCGATGGTCCGGTGAGCCCGAGGTCGATAGCCTGCTCGCGCGTGATGACACCAATGCCGTCGCACCGTTCGACAAAGATACGGTTCCCGTTGAGAAGCCGTTCGCACTCGGAAATGTTCGCCGGCAGGTCATCCAGAAATTTCCCGATCATCGCCAGGGATTCCGGACTTGCGTCATGGGCGATGCCGCCAATGCGTGTGAAGCTCGTCGTGAACCGGGCGCCAACCAGATTCTCAAAAATATCGTACAGTTTTTCCCTCTCACGAAACGTCCACATCCAGATCGTCAGCGCTCCCACATCCATGCCCATCGTTCCCATCCAGAGCAGGTGGGAGGATATCCTGGCAAGTTCCGAGATCAGGACGCGGATGTACTGTGCACGGGGAGGTGCTTCGATCCCCAGAAGCTTCTCCACGGCCAGGGCATATGCGGTATTGTTGGAGAGGGGAGAAAGGTAATCAAGCCGGTCCGTGTGCGGGATGAATTCATGATAGGTCGAGTTCTCGGCGAGCTTTTCGTACCCGCGATGAAGATATCCCAGTTCCGGCACACAACCGACGACCGTTTCTCCATCCAGCCGAACCAGAAGACGCAAGACGCCATGGGTCGCCGGATGCTGAGGGCCCATGTTCAGGACCATCGTATTCTCGAGCGGGTCGTCGAACGAAAGGCTGGTATTCTGATCTTCGAGGGCCTGAAGGATTCTTGTTTTGCGGGGAGTTTCCGCGACGTGCGGTTCCATGGCTATTTCTTGGGAAGAGGGAGTGAACCGGGAATACCCATCAGGGGGAAGTCCTTGCGAAGCGGGTAATGTTCAAAGTCATCGGGCATGTACATCCGCCGGAGGTCGGGATGTCCCTCGAAGATGATCCCGAACATGTCAAAAGTCTCGCGTTCATGCCAGTTCGCGGTACTCCAAACCGTGCTGACGGTCTGGACCTTCGGATCTTCCTCCTCGGTGAAAGTCTTGAGCCGGATGCGGTGCTTGCTCTTGAGGGAGTACAGGTTGTAGATGACACCGAATCTCTTGACCGGCGTGTACATATCGATCCCGCACAGATCGGCCAGCAAATCGAAATGAAGGTCGGGATCCTCTTTCAGGAACCGGCAGACATCCACGATCCGTTCCTTCGGAACGACAACCGTGAGTTCACCGCGGAACTCATGGGTTTCGAACAATCCTTCGCCAAAGTGGGATTTCAACTTCTGGACAACGTGATCGTTCATAGACTATCCTGCGATAACCGGCGACGGATGCGGCTCATTCGACTGGTGACCGCCGATAATCGCTGTGGAGCTGCCGCGGCTTTCACCGCGCTGTACTTTCTGCTGCAGCGTCATGAGCGCATTGATCAGGTTGTCCGGTCGCGGCGGGCAACCGGCAACGTACACATCCACGGGCAGGAACTGGTCTATCCCCTGAACGACAGAATACGTTCGGTACATTCCTCCGGAGGAAGTACATGCACCCATGGCAATGACCCACTTGGGGTCCGGCATCTGATCATAAATCTTACGGACCACATGGGCCATCTTGTAGGTCGTGGTCCCGGCTACGATCATCACATCCGATTGGCGCGGGGAAAAACGGAAGACCTCCGAACCGAAGCGCGACACGTCGAATTTCGGTCCGGCAAATGCCATCATCTCGATCGCACAACACGAAATTCCCATGGGCATCGGGAAGAGTGAATTCTTCCTGCACCAGTTGATCGCATCCTCCAGCTTGGTGGTCAGGAAACTGTCACCCAACGCTTGTTCTAATCCCATTCCAACGCTCCTTTCCTCCAAACGTAATAGAGCCCGATCAAAAGAACGACGATGAAAACAGACATGGTTATGAATCCCTGGAACCCCAGCTCCCTGAACGAAACGGCCCAGGGATAAAGGAAGACCACCTCTATATCGAAGAGGATGAACAGAACCGCCACCATGTAAAACTTGACCGAAAACCGTTCACGAGCCGTGCGGACCGGCTCCATCCCGCTTTCGTAGGTCGAGTACTTTTCCTCGGACGGTCGTCGCGGGCCGAAAAACTCGTTAAGCTTCAACATCACCACGCCGAACAAAATGCCGCCGGCGATCATATAGAAGATGGGAAGATAGGATTCCAGCATGCGCGGATCGAGACTCCGTCTTGAACGTCTCCGTGAACAAACCCGGGGAAAAGCTTCGTAAAAACCTTTAAATGTTATGGAAAAATGGAGTGAAAGTCAATCATCGCAATTCGATCACGACGCCTTCCAACGGCCATCGGGGGCGAACTCTCAACGTATCCGGATATTGAACAAACCGTTCCGACCGCTCGAAGGGGATCGGGCGCCCAACATCGAATCGCTTATTACCATTCCGATCGCGATAGGCGTGGAGAACATAGAGCCCCTCGAGAATGTCTTGAAATTCAAAACGCCCAGACCCCGGAAGAACTGTCTGATAGGGTTTCAGATCTTTCTTCGTCACATTCTCCGCAAAAAGATGCAGCACCCCGCTCGTGTCCG
>DKJQ01000292.1:202-14311 GCA_002454845.1 Ignavibacteria bacterium UBA6688 | reverse complement strand
CCCCGGTCATCATGTTGACAGCGGCCGGCTCCGAATCGGTCGCCGTCGAGGCGATGAAACTCGGGGCCTACGACTATGTCCGGAAGGAACATGTCGAGATCGACCATATCGACATTCTCATGTCGGGAGTGTTTGAGCGATATCTCTTCCGACGTGAAAAAGCGCGCCGGGAAGCGATTGAACGGGAGCGCGAAAAAGGCCTGATTGCGGTGGAAACATTCCATAGCACGCTCGCATCGATCGCGCAGATCGTGAACAATTCGCTCTCCATGGTTTCACTGAATATCCAGGAACACGAAACAGAATTGAAACCGTTCGTGACGGAACCGGGACAGGTGAGACTCGCGCAGGCATTTTCGGAGATACGGCAGGAGTACAGTGTCATCTCTTCGGCAGTAAAATCGATGTTGAATATGGCCAACGTGCTCCACGGAAACTTTACCGACACGAACTATACCTCTCAACTGCAGGAGACGATGTCGGACAATCTCAGGACGCTTCAGCAGCAGGCGATTTCACAGCCGGTTCCGAAGAAACTGTAGGGTTGCTGGACCGGCAGTTGGTGCGAGGGTGACCCCGCGCCGCGTTCCCGGGTTCAACGAGAGAGCGGTACAGGTATGGGACAGACAATGATAACGGCAGCATTCCTGGCACTGCTGATCGTCTCCGCGATCAGCGTCAACAGGATGCTGATTGAGAGCGGAGAGACATCGTACAAAACGGAAGCGTACAGCCAGGCCGTCGGGATCGCGCACGAGTTGCTCACGGAAATTACTTCGAAGAAGTACGACGAGGGGGCGACTTCCGGGGGTGCGCAGACGCTCAGCGCCTTTACGCTCGCCCCCGGTGGTCCGGGCAGTGATGAAGTGTTCTCACCGTTGCCGGATGTCAGCCCGTATCAATCGCCGACCCGGTACGACGATTTGGACGACTACAACGGTTATACCCGCACGGCTGATGGGGCAACGATATCGGGTTTTCTGGTGAGCGCATCCGTGTATTATGTGAATACAACGAGCCCTCATGCGGCAGCGACGGGTCGGACCTATATGAGACGAATTGATATCACCGTATCGCATTATCTGTACCTGGACCCGTCGTCGCCGTTCAGGATCAGCAGGTTCGTCTCCTATTGACAGACGCAATGAAAGCAGATAATCGATTGGCTGGTCCGGGGAGAACTTCGAATCGGTCCCGGTGCACCGGGAGGACAAACCGCATGTGTCGATGGAAAGCCGCGGAAAAGATGCCGATGACGGATGAGGGTGATGATGACAAACGCGATCAACGCAGGCATCAGCTTCACGTCCGAATGTATCCGATCCCTTGAGGCGAATCCCGGAAGAATCGTGTCGACAAAAGGTGCAAATACCGCCCAGGAACTCGCAAAGCTGAATGCGAACAAAGAGGCCGCACGGCATTGCCTGATGGCGGCCGATCGCTTTCTGAAGGATAGCGAGTTTCAGAAGGCGAGGACGGAGCTTGACAAGGCGCTCAAGCTCGATCCCTCGAACGGGTACATTTTTGCCTTTCAGGATCGGATCAACTATTTCGAAGAACTCAGGAAGAAAGAGCCCCATTCTACTCACGGGGCAAAGGCCCCGGCTCCCAAAAAAGACGGTCCGGAGTCGATAAAAAAAGCAGAGAAAGCTGTGCAAGAAGGAGATCCAAAACACAAACCGGAAGAAGTGAAGCAGCAGGCAGCAGCCCCGCCAAGCGTCGCGGGGGACGGGCTGCGGAAAGAGGAGCAACGTCAGCGGGAAGAGGAGTCGCAGTCGCAGGCCATGGAGGATCAGGTGACGGCGGAAGCAAAGAGGAAGCTTGACATCGCGGAGCGGGCTGCCGCGGATGAGCGGAAGCGGAAGGAAACCGTCGCGCAGGAGGCAATAGAAGAGCAACGCCGTCGTGAACTTGATGCCCGCGCGGTGGAGGAACAGCGAAAAAAGGAACAGGATACCCGCCTTGCTGATGAGGATGCGCGCCGGAGAGAGGAGGAACACCGTTTGGCCGAGGTGGGCCGCAGAAGGGAACGTGAGGAGCGGGCCTTGGACGAAGAACATCGACGTCGTGAGCTTGAAATGCGCGCCTCTGCGGAAGAGCAGAAACGAAGAGAACTGGAAACGCGTGTCGCCGCCGAGGAGCAGCGACGGAGAGAATTGGAAGTACGCCTTGCCGCGGAAGAACAGCGCCGTAAGGAAGAGGAACAGCGCGCAGCGGAGGAACGCCGACGGAAGGAGTTGGAGGAACGAACTGCTGCCGAAGTGATGAGACTGAAAGAGGCAGAGCTCCGGGCAACGGAGGAACAACGCATGCGCCGGGAGCTGGAGTTCAGGGTTGCCGCGGAAGAGAAACGGAGCCAGCAGCTCGAACAGCGCGCCGAGGATGAGTTGAAAAAACGGGTGGAGGTGGAAGTGCTTGCGAAGGAAGAGGAGCGCCGCAAGCTCGACGAAATGCGCCGCCAGATTGAAGCTCTCACGGCGGCACTCGAACAGGAGAAGAAAGCCCGCGAAGAGATCACGACGCGCAATCTGCAGACCTCGGTGAAGCAACTCCGGACCACCATGGAGGCCGCATGGGTGAACGGGGCGCCCACCGATGAGGTTGCACTATCGATTCAGGAGCTTTCCGTGTCCCTCTCTCTCTCAGAGGAGGTGGTCCAATCCGTGCAACGGGAGGTGAAGCTGGAGATGTACAGCCGGGCGGTGAAGGAAGTCATTGCCAAGAGAAAACTCTTGCGCAACTCCTCCTCAACCCTGGAATGGCTCCGGAAGGTCTATCAGGTGAGCGTGGCGGAGTACCTGGAGAACGAATCGAAATTCCTGCTTGACCTTGTCGCCAACCAGTACAAGGGAACCATCCTGCTGATCTCGAAGACCATCGGGAGCAAGGAAGATATCACATCGCGTCTCAAGTCCACCGGGTACGCGGTCGTCCAGGCGACATCGCCGGAAGTGGCTTTGGAAAAGATTGAAAAGGTGAATCCGAATCTTATCCTGACCGACACGGAATTTCCGTCCGGGTTAAGCGGTGTCCGGTTTATGCACATCCTTCGGGCAAACTCAAAATTTAATTTTATTCCCTTCATCCTGATTGCGGACAAGGGTGAAGTGGTTTCCATGAGCGCGGCCGATCTGAAACCAAACGAAGCGTGCCTCACCCGCCCGCTCGACTACGAAGAGTTGACGAACGTCATAAACGAGAAACTGAACCGTTTTAGAGAATATATTTCGTCCCTTGCCTGATATCATTAAACCACCCCGCGCCGCCCTGGCAGGACAAAGACACGCGTGGATTGATGAAGGAGTTGATCTATGAGCAAAGTGGTATTATTGGTTGAAGACGACGAAGACAATCGTGATCTCGTCAGTTTTGTTCTTTCCAGGAGCAAGCTCGACATCGAGCTGGCGATCGCGGAAAACGGACAGGAGGCCATCGATGTTGCCGTCAAGCGACCCCCGAATCTCATTCTGATGGACATGCAGATGCCGGTGATGGACGGCTGGCAGGCAATCCCGATCCTGAAAGCCGACGACCGGACGAAGGATATTCCGATCATCGCCTTCACGGCACAGGCCAAACCGGAGGATCGCCAGCGAACGCGCGAGATCGGTTGCGTGGAGCATTACTCCAAACCGATGGACCCTGAAGAGTTGCTCGCCCTGATCCAGAAGTACATCACCTGATCAACGATTTCAAGCAGGAAAGAGCCATCACGGCGAAACCTATGGCATCCAACAACACACAGTCGCGATCGATGTTCCGCTCCAAGCTCTACTGGAGAGTGCTGGGAAACTTCGCTCTCCTGTTGATCGTCCTGACCACGATGACGGTCCTGACGCTCAACATTCTCTCTCAGATCAACAAAAATTTCCTCGCCGCCTCCGCCGATATCCATGCGCTCGCGAACATAGAAAAGGTTCGTCATTACCTGAGTGATGTTCCCGCGGCAGCGACAGAATATGCATTCACGACTTCTGAGATCGCCAAAGCAACCTATCAGGAAGGATGGCAGGAGTTCGACGCGGCCCTCTCCATGCTGCAGAAGGATTATGCCGACAGCTCCTCCATACGCGATCTGCGGAGTGTCCGCGAACTGTATTTTGCATGGCTTCAGAACGTCGGCGACAAATATGTGATCCTGGGAGATGAACGTGGCCGTGGAAGTGCGTTGGAACGGCAGCGACGCCTCTCCGACATTGCAAACATCGAAGCGGAGAGCCAGTACATTTTGAAAGCCCGCAGTATCATCCGCCAGTTGTACCAACGCAAAATCTCATCCCAACCGCGGAGCATCGAACTTGCGACAAGTCTGAGCGGAGATCTCGGCATCTTCATCGGACTCGTCAATGTCCTGCTGGCGGTCTTTGCCCTCGCCCTGGGATTCGTCCTGACGCGTTCGCTTACGAAGCCGATCAATCTCCTGAAGACAGGGACCCAGAACATCATGGCCGGTAAGTTCGAACCGATCGTCCTGGAGCGGACGGACGAACTGGGCCAGTTGGCGAACGACTTCAATGAGATGTCCGCGATGCTCGGGAATAACTATACGCGTCTCAACGCTTATTCGGAGCTCGTCACGACGCTCAATTCCGTCAAATCCGCGGAGGAGGTGGCCGAGAAGAGCCTCCAGTTGATGTGTCACCATACGAAAGCTGCCATCGGCGCGCTGTATCTTCTGAAGAAGGAAACGGGCAGGCTGGAGATGACGACCGGGTATGCGCTCAAGAGCGGCGGAGTCACGGTAAAATCGTTCGCCGTTGGCGAAGGGATCCCCGGCCAGTGCGCGGCAGAGAAGAAGATCATCGAGATGAATGAGCTGCCGAGCGAATCGGGGTTCACTGTCGACACGGGATTGGCGGAACTCATGCCGCGCTACCTCATCGCCGTCCCGCTGTTGTTCCAGGAGCGCATCATCGGTGTGATGGTTCTGGGATCTCTGAAAGCATTCGGTGAGCTGGAGAAGGACATCATCAGCAATTCTGTTCCGCAGCTCAGTGTCGGCATCACCAATGCCCTGAACGACGATGCCTCACGCAAACTTCAGACGGAATTGGCTCACCGGAACCAGGAGCTGACATCGAAGACGGCGGAGCTGGAGAAAGCCTATCGCGTCAAGTCCGATTTTCTCTCAAGCATGTCGCACGAACTCCGGACACCGCTGAACTCCATCATCGGATTCAGCTCGGTGCTGCTCGGACCGAATTCGGACCCGCTCTTGGCGGATCAGCGCATGGCCGTCGAAAAAGTGCTGAAGAACGGCAGACATCTGCTCCAGCTGATCAACGATATTCTCGATCTGTCGAAGCTCGAATCGGGCAGGATGACCGTCAGCGTCGAGAGCGACATGGTCGACTCGATCGTCTCCAACTGCCTCTTGATCGTGGAGCCGTTGATCCAGCAGAAGAAACTTGTGTTGCGACAGGAGATTGAACCGAACCTTCCCACCATGACCACGGACATCGTCAAAGTGCGTCAGATTCTCGTCAACCTTCTGAGCAACGCGTCCAAGTTCACGGAACAAGGGGAAATTGTCGTGAAGGTGTTCAAACAAGGGGCCCTGATCTCGTTTGCCGTGAAAGACTCCGGCATCGGGATCGAAGAGAAGAACTTTCCGCTCGTTTTCGAAGAGTTTCGCCAGGTGGACAGCAGTAATACGCGCAAATATAAAGGGACCGGGTTGGGGCTTCCGATCGCACGCAAACTGGCACGCCTCCTCGGGGGCGACCTGACGGTACAGAGTGAATACGGCAAAGGCTCGACGTTCACCCTGACGATCCCCCCTGTCTTCATTCAGGAAGGGCAGGATGCGGACGTGAAGATTCTTGAGCCGAAACGGGTATCGATCCCGCAACCTACTGCATCGGCGAAGCCTGTGCAGGACTCGGTGAAGTCCCAAACGAGGAAAACGGGAGGGGTCGAAATTCTCTGCATCGACGACGATCCCGATGTCATCGAAATCCTGAGAAAGTACCTGGTCCCGGAAGGATACTCGGTCACAGGGGCGCTTTCGGGTGAGGAGGGAGTGGAACTTGCCGTCAAGATGCAGCCGGCGCTGATCACTCTGGACATCATGATGCCGAGAAAAGATGGCTGGCAGGTGCTCCGTGAATTGAAACAAATGGCGGAGACCAGGGATATTCCCGTCATCATCCATTCCATCGTGGAGAACAGGCCGCTCGCGATGTCGCTCGGCGCCGTGGATGTGATTACGAAACCGACGGAGCCAAACCGATTGCTCTCCCTCGTCAAAAAGTACTATCAATCGAACGGGCAGTTCATCCTGATCGTGGATGACCATGAGGATTTCGCTCTGGCCTTCAAGGATCTTCTCAAGCGCGACGGTTTCAACGTGAAGATCGCCACGGGAGGAAAGGAAGCCCTGGAAATAATCCGGGAAACGCTGCCGTCACTTATTTTGCTCGACCTGGTCATGCCGGGGATGGACGGGTTTCAGGTAGTCCGGGAGCTTCAACAGAACGAACGGTGGAAGAAGATCCCCGTCGTGATCCTCTCCGGGAAAGAGCTGACCGAATCGGAAGAGCAGGAATTGAACACTCATATTGTCGAGTTTATGAAGAAGGATGCTTTCTCAACCGCCGAAATGACCAAGACCATCAACCGAATTCTGACTACCGCCCATGCGTGATCTCCTGAACGACGAAGACTCGAGCGTCCAAAACCCCACACTGCTTGTGGTGGACGATACCGAAGACAATCTTGACCTCCTGGAGTTCGCCCTCAAGCGGAAGCCGGTGAACCTGATCCGCGCAACGAGCGGCCGCGCGTGCCTTGAGCTGGCCGCACAGCGCAAGCCCGATCTTATCTTGTTGGATATCCAGATGCCGGAAATGGACGGGTTTGAAACACTGCGCAGACTGAGGGCTAACCCGAACACGGCAAAAATCCCCGTCATCTTCCTGACCGCTCAAAAGAAGGATGCGGACAGCATAGCGACCGGGTTGGCCATGGGGGCGGATCAATACCTCACCAAGCCGATCGACACCGAGGAATTGCTGGTGAGAACCAAGATGCTCATCCGCCTTAAGAAAGCCGAGGCGGAGCTGGAACGCACCCGCGCCGATTTCATGGCCATGCTTGTCCACGATTTGCGCAGTCCGCTGATCGGCATCAAGAGCGTCGTGGAACTCCTGCAGGACGCCGACAAGGGAGTCCCGCTGAATAATGACCATTTCGAATTGCTCGGGTCCGCACACGCCTCGTCCCGCAAGCTGCTCGAACTCATCAGCGATTTCCTCGATGTCTCGAAGTACGAGGGGGGAAATATAGATTTTGACCGGGAACCCGTGCTCGTGTCAAGTTTCATCGACCCGATCATACACCAGATGGAGTTCCAATTCAGGCAAAAGAACGTCGCCCTCACCACAACCTATGCCGAGGGGGTTCCCAAGGTATTCGCGGATGCGCGCAAAACCGAGCAGGTGGTGATGAATTTTCTCAGCAACGCTCTCAAGTTCACCAAGAGTGGAGGCAAAATCGAGGTGCGGGTCCAGCCCCTGACCGAACGGGAGGAGCGGGGTTCTGAAACCATCGAAAAGGAATACGCGAAAATCAGCATCACCGATAACGGCGTGGGCATTGCCAAGGAAGAGCTCCCGATTCTTTTCGAGCGGTACAAGCAGACCTCTTCCGGAAAAACTGTGAAACAAAAAGGGACAGGCCTCGGGCTGGTAATCTGCAAGCTGATCGTCCAGGCGCAGGGGGGGCACGTTGGTGTAGAGAGCGAACCGGGGGTCAAAACGACATTTTTCTTCACGATGCCGGCTGCAACCGACGCGTGATCACAATCATTACTTGAGGTCGCTATGAATGAAAGAATTCTGGTGGTGGACGACGAGGAAAGTCTCCGCCTCTCCATGAAGTTTAAGCTCAAATCCGCCGGGTTCGATGTGGACGTGGCGGAGGACGGTGAGGTGGCGCTCGAAAAGCTGAAAAGCGTACCGTACGACATCGTTCTGCTGGATATCAATATGCCCCGCATGAGCGGTATCGAGGCCCTGGGGCAGATCCGCCAGCTCCACCCGCAGACGGAGACGATCATGCTTACGGGATTCGCGGACTTCAGCACCGCGATCGACTGCCTGAAAAGCGGAGCCCGCGACTATCTTGTGAAGCCGATCGATACCACGGAATTGGTGACCCGGCTCCGCTCCCTGATCCGGTCGCGCTCATCGGAGAAAGCGCTCCAGGAAGTGCAGCAGCATTATACGGCAGTCTTCCTCCACGATATGCTGGAGCCCCTCAAGAAGGTTCAGAAGGTGCTGGAGAAAGCTGCCGGCGCCTCGGACGCCAAGGAACGCAACAAGCTCCTTTCCGATGCACGCTCCGCAGCGGGAACCATGACACAGAAGATCCAGGATCTCCTGGAAGCCTCCCGGGCCAGCCAGGCAAATCCGGAGGAATTGGCCGGTCGGATCAAGACCATCCGCAATAACGGAGCCTGACCCTTGAACACCGGATCAATCATGGATCAGCATGGCCTGAAAGCTCCTTCCCGGAAAACCATCCACTATCGCTACCTTTTCCGGTACGAGGATGGACGCGAGAAAGAGTTCAACATTGAGCTTGACGGCGAAACGCTGGGTGTGATTCCGGCGGACCAGACCCGGCCACCTGAGTGGACGAAGCTCAAGTACTTCCAGTGCAAGAATTGTCCCTTGCCGGATACAGTGACCCATTGCCCCGTCGCGGTCAACCTTGGTCGTCTTGTCGATGCCTTTCGCGACGATGTTTCGTACGAATCGACCACGATCACGGTGGAAACTCCCCAGCGAACTTACGTCAAGAAAACGACGCTCCAGAAGGGCCTCAGTTCGATTATCGGCGTGTATATGGTGACGAGCGATTGCCCTGTCCTGGACAAGCTTCGGCCGATGAGCCGCTTCCACCTGCCGTTTGCCACCCCGGTGGAGACGTTTTTCCGGTCGATCTCTGCGTACCTCACGGCACAGTTTCTCCTGATGCGGAAGCAGAAGGAGCCGGATTGGTCACTCGATAAACTGGTCGATATCTATAAGGCCATCAATGTCGTGAACCGAGGTATGTCCGAGCGGCTGCTCAACGCCTCGGAAAAGGACGCAAACGTGAACGCCCTGGTGATCCTGCACTCATTCGGGGACGGAATCGGCTATTTCATCGAAGACGGGCTTGATGAAATCGAGCCGATGTTCTCGGTGTTTCTGAAGGAGCACAATGGTCTGGCTCCCCCCGCGGATGACAAGCCCAAATCCAGCTCAACCTAACCGCCTGGCTTTCTTGTCCCCCCCACCCCGTCTTCTCATCCCCTCCCCGGTTTACGAAAGAACGGAAAATATCACGCCATCCCCATCAAGGATGGCGTTTTTTATTGTGGTTTTCGGGGTGTGTGGCTGATGTCACAGCCTCCGGTCGCAGATTCTTGCATGGTAAGGTGGACTTTATCCGTTCAGCGTGCTGACCACCATCCACCAGGAAGGAGAATCCGCCATGCAAAAAAGTATATCAACGATACTGATGTTCACCCTGTTGCTCGTCATCGGGGCAACAGCGCGCCAGAAACCGGATGGCTTGAGGGGTGGAGCCGGTGGAGGTTTGCTGTACGATGACAATCTCTCGATTGACAAAGCCCCGGCAAGGCTCTGGTCGCGGGGCTTCTTCCGGTACGGATTTTCGGAATACCTGGAAGGGGAGGCCGGTGTCGGACTTGGGTCCTTTGCCAATAGCAACTACACGACGCGGGTCATTCCTGCCGACTTCAGGCTTCTCATCAATCTTACGACGGGAGACTCCTGGAATCCCTACCTCTATGGAGGGGCCGGAGCTGTCTATGCTGAAGTCAAAAAGACATCAACAAGTCAGATACAAAAAAAGGAAACCGTTCCCCTGGGCGTCTATGGCATCGGGGTTCAGTTCAGGTTGAGCGGCACCGCTGCGATTGATATAACGGCAGGACACAATCTCTCGGGCAGTAAAGAAATTGACGGTGTACGGGGAGGAATGTTCGACGGTTACTTCAGCCTCTGGGCCGGTATCAGTATAGGATCCGAAAGCGATCGGGCCGATTCCGATGAGGACGGTCTGTCGAACAAGGTTGAACGGGAACTCGGAACCGACCCGAAGAGAAAAGACTCGGATGGTGACGGGCTTTCCGACGGCGACGAATTCAATCTCCACAAGACCGATCCGAAGAAATCCGATGGCGATGGGGACGGTCTGACGGATGGGGAAGAGGTAAACGTAACCCGAACCGACCCGAACAAAGCCGACACAGATGGCGACGGGCTCACGGATATGGAAGAGTTGAAAGCCTTCAGGACCGATCCGCTGAAGGCCGATTCGGACGGTGACGGGTTGAACGACGGGGATGAAGTGCGGCAGTATAAAACCGATCCGAACAAGTTCGACACCGATAGCGACGGTCTTTCGGATTATGAAGAGGTGATGGTTCACAAGACCGACCCACTCAAAGCCGATTCCGATGGAGACCTTCTGTCGGACGGTGATGAAATCAAGAGAACGAATACCGATCCGTTGAAGACCGATACGGACGGAGACGGTTTGTCGGATGCCGAAGAAGTGAACCAGCACAAGACCGATCCTCTCAAAATGGACACCGACGGGGGATCGATAAGCGACGGTGTGGAGATCCGCCGGGGCAGTAATCCGCTGGACGCCGGGGACGATGTCAAAAGGGTCGCACTCGAGTTGAAGAAGGCGGTCATCCTGGAGGGTTGCGAGTTTGAGGTCGGAAGCGCCCGGCTCACGAAGGATTCCGAAGAGCGGTTGCTCCCCACGCTTTACACCCTGACGGAAAATCCGGAGATCCACATCGAGATCCATGGTCATACGGACAATACCGGGAGTCGGACTCGCAACATTCAGCTCTCCCAGGAACGTGCGGATGCCGTGAAGATCTGGTTTGCCGGTAAAGGGGTGGCTGCGACGAGAATAACGACGCGCGGAATTGGTCCCGACAAACCGATTGCGCCAAACAAATCGGTCGATGGCCGGCGAAAGAACCGGCGCGTGGAGATTCTGAGGACACGATAAGTCCCGGGCTCCCGTTTTTGAAACCGGACGACCACGGAGCAAGGCAACGGCTCCGGGCATGAGACCGGTGACCGATTCGATGAGGCATGGAAACATCCGGCTACGGCAATCCGTAGCCGGATTTTTTTACCCCACCACTGAGTACTTCTGAAACTTGTTTCACAGATGAACACCCTCCTGATTGGACGGCGCAAGCTCTTTACTCTCGACAAATCCATCCGTATCATATCCCGAATCCCAATCTTGAAAAAAACCGTTTTCGGGCACCATCGGGTTCCCGGAACGTTCCTCACCCATGCGTTCACCGCAATGTCCGGAATCGCAGAATGGGTTCCGAAAGGATGCAGGCGGGCAGTATGCGCGTTCGAATGACAAAAAAACGTGAATGGCTCGCTTCTCTCTCCCGTACTGCGGGCGACCGCCATTTTGACCCCGCCACCCGGAGGTGCCTGATCGCCCGCGACACAGTCTGGTATGCCCTCGGGTTGCTTCTGGATCCGAATGCGGAGCGGCGTGCCCTCGGAAACGGATTGCTGGCGAAGCTTCAGAGTGAAGATGCCACCCACACCCCGGCTACGATGATTGCGATTGAGCGCGGGGCTCCGGAACTCCTCTCACCCGAGGCTCATCAGAATCTTCTCGCGAACATCCGTCGCTCATTGGAACCGGCTCTCGATGTGGAGTGGCACGACGGCAACGTCAACCATCCGCTGGCGGCTTATTGCACATTGATTTGCGGCGGCGAACTCTGTAAGGAGGAGTGGGCGGTGGAAGCAGGAGTGGCGAAGCTGAAACGGTTTCGGCAGGTCATCGGTAACCGCCGCCATCGGTACCGCCGGCAGGCGGAGATGTCGGAATACAACAGTCTCACCTACACAGCCCTGAACCTTTGGTTCCTCGCGTGCATCGCTGAATATGCCATCCGGTACGACGCTCGTTCGCTCGCTCTCTTTCTGGAAGAGCGATTGTGGGTGGATGTCGCCATGCACTTCCATGCCCCGAGCGGTCAGTTTGCCGGTCCCCACTCGCGCTCGTATCAGGACGACTCGGACGGAGGATTTTCCGCGCTCCATTGCACCATGCTGGCCGCGTTTGACGATGATCTCTTTCTGGAGCCGGATCTCGCTGCTCAATACGATCACCCTTCCAATCTCGTTGAAAACTCCCTGATCGCCATCCTGCCGTTTCACGTTCCGGATGCGGCGCGGGAACTGGCCTGGAAAAAACCCCTCCCGTACCTGGTGCAGAAGACAACGTACGGCGAATCGTACCACGAAAACAGTTTCCGCTGGATTCCCCCCGAGGGGGCGAAAGATGCGAGGGAACAACGCGCATCGTACCTCATTGGCAAGCCGGCAACCATGGCAAGCGGCCTCGAAGCGCGTCTCGATCGTGCCCCATTTGCATTCGATGATGAAGTATACCCGGGCGGATGGAGCGATCTGACAACCTTCATGACCGGCGAATATGCCCTCGGCACGGCGGCGCTTCCGTATGTCAACGCCGGCCATGCTGATGCCTTCATTGCCCGGTGGAGAAGGTCCGAGACCGTTACGTCGTTGAAAGATTTTCGGTCGCTCTCCGTGCGGGGAGTCTATAATGATCCCGTGGTGGGCCAACGGAACTACTGTCACGTCGCCGGAAAAGAAATCGACGCCTCTTTTTTGTATGAGGAAGGAAGAACGGGGATCTACCAGCACCGGAACAAGGCGATTGTCTGCTACACCCCAAAACGGTCCGGACATCTTGGGGTCACGGGTTTTAGGATTGATCTGATGCTCACGGAGCACGCCCGGCTGGATGAGTTTGCGGTGGGAGGCAAAAAGGTTGACGATCTGGAGCTCCGGGCTTCCGCTGATGCGCGGATCTTCTTTCGGGATTACAAAACCTATGGCGCCATCATCCCGCTGCCGGTTGTGCCCTCCGCCGGTGAAGGGGCGATGCGCGTCTGGCGTGCAAACAACCATCTCATCATCTCCCTCTATAGTTACCTGGGGGATGTCCAGGATTTTTCCCGCGAGGAAATTGGGAAGTGGAGAACGGGGTTTGCCGTCGAGTTCGCAACGGTCGAAGAATTTTCTTCGTTTGATACATTCGTCTCCCATGCTTCAAAGTCCAACGTTGATGAGATGGTGGAGGAAGGGGGGATACGCGCGGTCACTTACGTGAGCGGCCATGACGTGATGAAGTTCCGGTACGATCCCCTTCGGGAAGCAATTCTCTCAAGAACCTGGAACGGAGTGGAGGAGATCATCGATCATCTTCACGTCGAGGCGGGTGAGGGCGCCCCCCCCGCTGCATTCACACCGGCGACGCTGTTCGGCGATGAAGCGTTTCCACAAAACAGGCACGAGCAATGAAGATCGGACCACAACTCCGGCGTGATCTGCAGGGATATGCTTTCATTGCCCCGTGGCTGATCGGATTCCTGCTGCTCGCCGCGGGACCCATGCTCGCGTCCCTGCTCCTGAGTTTCACATCATGGACCATGCTGTCGGCTCCCACCTGGGTCGGTCTGGACAATTACACCACGATGATCCAGGACGACCCGTTGTTCTATGAAGGACTCTATAACACGGCCTACTACGTGCTCTTCTCCGTCCCTATTGGTCTCGCTCTGGCCCTCGGATTGGCAATGCTGCTCAATCTCAAACTAAAGGGAATCAGGTTCTTCCGGACGATCTTCTTTCTTCCATCCGTCACGAACGTGGTCGCTGTCTCCGTGCTGTGGCTCTGGTTGTTCAACCCGGACTTTGGTTTGTTGAATACGTTCCTCGGGTGGTTCGGCATCGACGGCCCGTTGTGGCTGCAGAGTGAAGCGTGGTCCAAACCGGCCCTGATTATCATGTCGCTCTGGGGCATCGGGGGCACGATGATCATTTTCCTCGCGGCGCTCCAGGGGATTCCGCCCGAGCTCTATGAGGCGGCCGAACTCGATGGGGCATCGTCCACGCGGAAGTTCTACCACATCACGATCCCGATGATTTCTCCCGCCATCTTCTTTAATCTCATTGTCGGCGTGATCGGAAGCTTTCAGGTATTCACCCAGGCTTTCGTGATGAC
>DKJQ01000292.1:0-147 GCA_002454845.1 Ignavibacteria bacterium UBA6688 | reverse complement strand
GGGGGAGGGCACCCCGGTTCGGAAGGGGGACCGAACAACTCGACCCTCTTTTTTGTCCTGTATCTGTACAAAAAGGCCTTCCAGGATTTCAAAATGGGCTACGCTTCCTCCCTCGCGTGGGTCCTGTTCCTGGTTGTTCTGGTTTTC
>DKJQ01000235.1 GCA_002454845.1 Ignavibacteria bacterium UBA6688 | reverse complement strand
CCTCGACAGGATCGATGACACGATCTTCATCCTGAATGTCGTACCAATGATGTGAACTGTCGTAGAACCCGCTCACATCAATTGCATCTGGGGGGGCGGTTTTTTGGGGTTCCTGGGAACAGGCGGGAATGGCTGCCGCAACGATGAATGCGGCGACGAGCCCCCTGCGCCGGAGCGAAGTGTATCGTACGTCGGTTTTCTTGAAGCGAAGGAAGCAATCCATGGGGTTCATCACTTTTCGTACTTTTTGATGACCAGGTATTTCAGGGTTGTATCGCCGACGTTCCGGATACCGTGTTCGCTGTTGGGGGGACAATAGAAACTCGCGTACGGTTGAACGACTTTTCTGGCTCCGTTCAGGTAGAATTCCGCAGTCCCTTCCAAAACGAAGAACATTTCGTCTTCCGAATGGCGATGGGGGGCGTGGGTTGCGGACAGAGGAGCCACCACGCTCATTTTCAGTGTCCGCCCGTCAAGGAAGTCCTTGCCGATGAACCAATACTGGTATCCGACCTTTGTCGATTCGATATTCGTCATGGTGAATTCGTTGACGCACGAATCGATCGCCGTTTGTTTTGATTGTGACTGCAGGGAGCCGCAGAGTGTGCTAGCAGCAAGGATGAGGAAGAGGAGTCTCATGGGCGATTTCGACTTGTGAGAAATGGTTCGGTTTGGAGCCGACGACTGCAAGGTACAAAAGCGGGAGGGTCAAAACAAGGAGGTCAAGCTTACAAAACAAAGATCCGGCTCCACAGGAACAGAGTCGGATCGAGGATGGTCTGTAACTTTACTTCTGTAACTTTACCTCCGGAAGCGGGACTCCATCGAGAGTGGAGGGAAAGGGAATGCCGAGCAGTCTCGCGACGGTCGGAGCCAGGTCTGCACTGGTGGCTTCGCGACTGATCTTTTGTCCTTTGAACGTAGATCCCCAGAACACGAGGGGCACATGAGAATCGTACCGGTGCGCCGAGCCATGTGTCGAGCCGGTCTTGCGGGTGCTGAGAAGGCAGAACTCGCACGCGAGGACCTGGAAATCCTCTCCCCGTCCAGGGTTGTAGCTGTTGCGGAATTTGGAAAGATACGGACGGTCTGGAGTTGAGGGGCTCAGTAATTCTCTCCGAAAGAATATGTCTGTCACACCATCGAGCTTGAGAAAAACCTGCTTCACGCGGCGTTCGAGCGTGAGGCTGTCGATGCCTGCCTTCGCGGCAGCGGAGTAGTTCAGAAACGCATTCTTTTCAATGAGGGGCTCGCTGATCTTCCATTCCTCCATCAATGTGTTTATCGCCTGAGGAAGGGCTGTCCGAACGACCGTGTTGTAATCAATTCTCCGTCCCTCTCTGCGTTCGACCCGGCTGTGGTGTTCCGGAAGCGGGCAGACCCCATGGTCGGCGGTGAGGGCGACGATGTAGTTCTCTTTCCCCAACTGCTTGTCAAGGAACGCGAAGAACTCTCCCAGTCCGCGGTCGATGCGGACAAGCTGGTCATGAAGTTCATGGCTGCTCGGTCCATAATGGTGTCCCACATAATCGGTGCACGAGAGACTGATGGCAAGGAGATCGGTCGCGTTGCCTTGGCCCAGGTTCTCGGCAACGACAGCTTCCTGCGCGAAGGCCAGCGTCAGGAGATCCCCGTACGGGCTGGTCCGGATCTGATCCGCTTTCCTGTCTTTGGCAAAGGCATGGGGGAACGTCGTCGTCCCGTTCCATAATCCTTCACCCTCGAACTCATCGGGACCGAACCGTTCGTACACTTCTTCCGGCAGAAGTCGTGTCCATGCATCAGGCACATTCTTCTCGATCCAACCCGACGCATTGAAATCTTTTACATACGCCGGGAAGGAGTTCATGTAATAACTCGAAGTGACCATACTTCCTGACCTGCCGTCATACCAAAACACCTTATCGGGTCGCTTGCCCCCCATCAGGATGGCAGCGCGGTCTTTAACCGAAACAGAAAACACCTTCGATTGGGGCGAGGCGGATTTGAGCCAGTCGCCCAGCGTCGTTGTCAGGAGATTCCTTGGCGACAACTTCCCGCCGAGACCATCGACCGGGAGGGCGGTGGAATCTGCCACGCAGTACACATCGTTGCGGGTGTCCGGCTCAATCCACTCGTTTCCGTGGATGCCGCTTTTGGCCGGGTATGTTCCGGTGGAGAGCGTTGCATGCCCCGGCCCCGTTTCGGTCGAGGCATAGTTGAGGTCGGCGTTGGTATAGGCGATTCCCTCGTTCCAGAGGCGCTTGAACCCGCCCGTGAAGTCCCCTTCGAACCGTCCGAGATAATCCCCCCGCATCTGGTCCACGGAAAGGAGGACGACGAGTTTCGGTTTCGAGGACGAACATCCGAACGACACCGCGAGCAGCGGAAGAAGAGCGAAGACAACGATCTTTTTCATCAGAATCCTTTCAGTGCCCCTTTTCGTTTTGCATCCTTTTCTTCATCGGAGATGCGGTAGTTGTAGCCATACAAGGCGCCTTCCCAGTCTCCGTAGATAGGGTTGGGGAGAACGATATACTTGTTCCCGAATTCCTCCCGGAGCCTATCGACCTCCGCAAACCGGTCACTGACATTCTTGGCCTCGAACACATGGGAAAAATCGTTCAGGTTGTCCCCCATCAGAAGTACGATATCGTGGGTCTGAGCGACCTTCTGACGCCGGCTTTCCTTTCCCGACTCTTTGTCCTTGAACAGCATCTGTGTTGCAGTCGCCTGCGGAAATCCGGCCGCCGCGAGGTTCTTCACTGTCGCGTCTACCTGGTCGACCCGCCTGTTGGAAATGTAGAAAACGTCGGCCCCTTTGGATACGGCATACGTGAGAAACTCAACGGCTCCGGGGATTGCAGCCGCTTGTGCCGCATCGACCCACTTGTTCCAGAGAACGGGGTACGATGCATTCTCCTTGATTAGTCGAGCCGCATGGGGACTGTTATCGAGCACGGTCTCATCGATATCGACGATGACGGCTCGCTTCTTTGCAGATTTGTTCTTCAGGAAATGGTTGTCGAGTCTCAGGCGCGCGAGGTTGTACGCCTGATAGCAAAGGGCCCGGAACTCACCGGCGGCCTGATACCAGACGATGGCCAGAACGGTGTGTTCCGTTTTGGAACGGTCCTGGACCGGTGAAGGGTTCCCGGACCACCAGGCCGACCACCCGCCAACAATCAGGGAAAGGGAGAGGAGAACAACCGGTCTCAGAAACGAACGTCGCTGCATGGGAACCTCACTGTGTACAGTAATGTAATAATCGGGAGAGAACCTGCAAAGAAGAAGGCGTTAAGGTTTTGTTATGTACTCAAGAAGACCTAATCTCCCCATAGTGGGATGCTAACGCATCCCAAGTATGTAGAGCGCGGTTCCAAATAGTAGCACGCTCTCGCGTGCTTTCATGGTAAGCCGCTGGTGGCCTCCGGCGGCGATGACCTGAACAGCGGACGATCCGATAGAGGGGCAAGTGCCTTATTTCAACAGCGCTTTTGCCCTGGCAAGAACGTTCTCCGCTGTCAATCCATACTCTTTATAGATGCGCTCGTACGGAGCCGATGCGCCAAAGGTGGTAATGCCGACAACATCCCCCTCATCCCCCACGTACTTGTGCCAACCCAGTGGCACGCCGGCTTCCACCGCGAGCCGTTTCCTGACAGTCGGGGGGAGGACGGAAATGCGGTATTCCTTCGGCTGGCGCTCGAACAATTCCCAGGAAGCCATATTGACCACGCGCGCAGGAACCCCTTCCTTCACAAGTTGTTCGTACGCCGCGATCGCGAATTGCAGTTCCGAGCCGGAGCCGATCAGAATGATCTTCGGTTGGGGAGAACTCTCACCGAGGGTATAGGCGCCACGTTCAACGTTCGCTGCCGGGGCATATTTGGTACGGTCGATGAGCGGCACTTTCTGTCGCGTCAGGGCGAGCGCGATCGGTCCCGTCGACTGCTCAATCGCCAGCTTCCATGCATGGACGACTTCGTTTGCATCGGCGGGGCGGATGAGGGTCATGTTCGGGATAGCGCGGAGAGCCGCAAACTGTTCGATCGGCTGGTGCGTCGGGCCGTCTTCTCCCAGCCCGATGCTGTCGTGCGTGTACACATAAATTGGACGGATCCCCATCACGGCCGCGAGGCGGATGGGGGGGCGCATATACTCGGAGAAGATAAGGAAGGTTCCACCGTACGGGATCATACCATCCGTGAGAGCGATACCGTTCAGAATGGAACCCATGGCATGTTCGCGTACCCCGAAGCGGAAATTGCGCCCGGTGGGTTGACCCGGCTGGAACTCCGGCATCCCTTTCAGGTACGTATTGTTGGACGGGGCAAGATCTGCAGAACCACCGATGAGGGTGGGGAGATGAGGCGCGATGGCATTCAGTACCTTGCCGGATGCTTCGCGTGTCGCCATGGCACCGGCCTCCGGACCAAAAACGGGGAGTGCTTTCTTCCAGGCTTCGCCGAAGGTCCTGCCGCGGACGTTTTCGAACTCCTGCGCCAGATCAGCGTGCGCCCGTTGGTAGCCTCCGAGCATCGTATGCCAGAGCGATTCCCATTTCTTTCCCAGTTCCACGGCTTTCCGGAAATGAGCGAGGGCTTCCGGAGGAACATGGAAATGGAGTTCAGGATCCCAGCCGAGATTCTTTTTCGTAAGCCGCACTTCCTCCTCACCCAAAGGCGAGCCGTGTGCCTCGGCGGTATCCTGTTTATTCGGACTCCCGTACCCGATGTGGGTCCGTACTTTGATCAGGGAGGGCCGCTCGGTTTCTTCCTGGGCCGACTTGATCGCCGCGTGGATTGCGTCAAGGTTGTTTCCATCGTCCACCGTCTGGACGTGCCAGCCATAGGCCTCGAAACGGGCTGCAGCATCTTCCGTGAAGGCGAGTGCGGTGCTTCCGTCGATGCTGATGTGGTTGTCGTCGTACAGGTAAATGATATTCCCCAGCTTGAGATGCCCGGCCAGCGACGCAGCCTCGGACGCGACCCCTTCCATCAAATCGCCGTCGCTCACAATGGCGTAGATCTTGTAGTTCACTACTTCGTAGTTGGGACTGTTATAGCGCGCGGCAAGGTACCGTTCCGCGATCGCCATCCCGATACCGTTGGCGAAACCCTGGCCCAGCGGTCCGGTGGTCGTTTCCACTCCAGGCGTGTGGCCGTACTCGGGATGCCCCGGGGTCTTGCTCCCCCATTGGCGGAAGTTCTTAAGGTCTTCGAGTGTCAGGTCATAACCGGTGAGGTGCAACAGGCTGTAGAGAAGCATGCAGCCGTGACCGGCAGAGAGAATGAAACGATCCCTGTTGTACCACGCAGGGTTTGCCGGGTTGTGTTTCAGGTGGCGCGTCCAGAGAACGTATGCCATCGCGGCTGCTCCCATGGGCAGACCGGGATGGCCCGATTTTGCCTTCTGAACGGCGTCGATGGAAAGAGTGCGGATCGTATTGATGCAGAGTTGGTCGAGTTCCGGGGTTGTCTGGGACATGGCTGTTGAATATTCGATTTGTGCATGGACGAGGTTTCGGACAGCGCGAGCGAAAAGCGCTCTAAGATAGAGAACGATTCGGAAAAATCCAATCAGGAAGGATCGGGGGAGACGAGAATCGTGGGATTACCGTTGGTTGCCGTACTTCTTGTGCCAGAGATCCAATGAATCGGTGGAGAGATTCTCGAGGTCATCCGAGATCGTTTGGACGGTGTCCATGACAGACCGGAGCTTCCGGGCGTCCTCGTCCGAGATCGCCTGTGCCAAGGAGGCGTTGATCATAATGACGGAAAGCTTGTTGTTGACGACGTCGCGCAGCATGCGGCGGATCTCCTGTACGGCCTGTTCGCGGATCGCGCGTTCCCATTTTTTCACCTGCGAGATGAAGAGGAGATAAATCAGCACGACGAGAAGCGAACTGAGCAGGGTCGTTTGCCACAGCTGGTCTGGATTCGGATCGAGCAGGAGGGGGACACCGATGATGATGAGGGCGAAGAGGAGTACGAGAATCTTATCGACGTGCTTCAACAGCCAAGGCATGAGGCTCCGGTATGAACTTGAGTCTTGTCCCCCTTCTCGGAACGTTCAATGATACAAAACGGAAGAGCACATCACAAGACAGGACGGCGATCGGAGCGCGTGAATCTTCACGAAATGATTCAAAGTGAGTCAGCCGCACTATCTGTGCGAACAGACATGTGTTCGTGAAATCTGGTGACACATCGAGGAGATGGATGATGAGGTGATTTGTCTTACGCGGGATTTCCGATGCTGGACGCGGGTTCAATCCGATGGGAGTGAGTGATGGACACCCCCGGGCTCACCATGGCATGGACCGAGCAGTACTTGGTGACGGAAAGTTCAATGGCGTGCTCGACATCTTTCCGCTTAATGCCATCGCCGTAAAATACGTACTCCAGGTGGATATCGGCGAACACGCGCGGGAATTCTTCACGCTCGTTGGCGGTCACCCGGATCTCAAAGTCCTTCAGCGGAGTCCGTTTTTTCCTGAGGATCGGGACGACGTCGCTCGCGGTACACCCCGCCAGGGCAAGCAGGAGGAGTTCCTTCGGGGACGTTCCTGCTCCGCTCCCCCCGTCCCCCGGACCATTGTCGATCACCACCCAGTGGTTGCTGTTCGCCTTGGCGATGAATGTCGTGCCCTGAGCCTGTTTCAGGATGGCTTGCTTTGCCATGAAAGTCCCTTCGTGGATATCATTGCTCAACGGATTTCTTCAAACTCCCCGGTTTTCCGGTTCTTCCTTACGTTGTCCCAATGGAAGTATCGCCCGTTCATCGCGATATAGACGCCGTGGGGGAGGGTCTGCACGAATGCGAGTGCGCTGCCCAGGTTAAACAATCCGTCCGAGCTTCCGAATTTGTACGGCACCATCGCCCCGGTGAGGACGATCGTTTTATCCGGGAGCTCCTTTCCCAGCAGGTGTGCCGTTTCCTCCATCGTGTCGGTGCCGTGGGTGATGACGATCCGGTCCTCGGCCGCGTTCCGGCACTGTTCGAGGATCCCCTTCCGGTCCTCATCGGTCATCTCCAGACTGTCGATCATCATCAATGTCTGGATTTCGGTCCCAACTTTGCATCGTCCGAGATCGAGCATTTCCCGGAGATGGGTGTCTTTAAAGAAGAGCTTTCCGGTCAGTTCGTTGTACTCCTTGTCGAACGTACCGCCGGTGACGAACAGGCGAATGGGCATGGTGTCATTTCTGTTATGGGAGGAGACGGCTTTGCAAATGTACGATTTCTCCCGATGAGAGCAAAGAAGGAATCCTTTCCGATTTTCACGCCAACTTTTCGTATATTGTCCTGGCGAATGCAGCGACCAGAGTCTGTTCCTTGTCTGTCTTCTGCCGTCTGCAACGATCTGGTGCTTTTCCTTATCTGTCGTCTGCGATCTGTCATCTGCAATCTGTCATCTGTTATCTGCCATCTCCCAACTGAACCATGCTTTCCCTCGAACACATAACGCTCCAATACGGAAGCCGCGTCTTACTTGAAGACGTCTCGGCCCTGATCAGTCCCCATGACCGGATCGGGCTTGTCGGGTCGAACGGGGCAGGAAAATCGACGCTTCTCAGGATCATGGTCGGCACCGCCGCCCCCGACGAAGGGAGGGTCAGCAAGGCTGCCTATGTGACTGTCGGGTATCTTCCGCAGGACGGGATCACCGCCGCCGGCCGATCTCTCTATAAAGAGGTGGAAACCGCCTTTGAAGACGTGGTGACGGTCATGGAGGAACTGGAGGAGGCTCAGCAGTCGCTGTCCAGCCTCGACCCGCAAAGTCCCGAGTACGCCGATACCCTCGAGGTCTTCGGCGAGCTGCAACATAAGCTCGAGGATCTGGACGCCTACCGGATGAAATCGAAGATCGAGCGTGTGTTGATGGGGCTCGGGTTTTCGGTGGAGGATATGGAGCGGCAGACGGAGGAATTCAGCGGGGGGTGGCAGATGCGGATCGCCCTCGCCAAGCTGTTGCTGATGGAGCCGTCGCTTCTCCTGCTGGACGAACCGACAAACCATCTCGATATCGACTCCCTCCAATGGCTGGAGGAATACCTGCGCAACTACAACGGCGCCATCATCCTCGTCTCACACGATCGCGCGTTCCTCGACAGTCTTTCGACAAAAACGATTGCCCTGAGCATGGGCGGCATGGAGGAATACGCCGGGAACTACTCGTTCTACGAGAAGGAGAAGGAGGTCCGGAAAGCCCTGATCCAGAACGCGTACAAGAACCAGCAGGACCGGATCAAGCAGACGCAGGAGTTCATCGAACGGTTTCGGTACAAGGCGACGAAAGCGCGGCAGGTGCAGAGCCGCGTCAAACAACTGGAAAAGATGGACCTGATCGAGATCGACTCGGAAGAGGAACAGATTCATTTCAGATTCCCGCAGCCCCAGCCGAGCGGCCGTGTGGTCATGGAGCTGAAGAATCTTTCGAAAAGCTATGGATCGAAGAAGGTGTTCAAGGGGTTGGAGTACAAGATTGAGCGGGGGGACCGTATCGCAATCGTGGGGCCGAACGGGGCCGGGAAATCGACTCTCTCACGGATCCTCGCAGGCGTGGAGCCGTTCGATGCCGGCGACCGGGTGGTTGGGTACAACGTCGTCCTTTCCTATTTCGCCCAGCACCAGGCGGAGGAACTGGACCTCTCCATGGAAGCACTTGAGATCGTCAATGAAGTGGCGACGGGGGAGATTCGGAAAAAACTCCGGAGCATTTTAGGCTCGTTCCTGTTTCATGGGGACGATGTGTTCAAGAAAGTCTCCGTTCTGTCGGGTGGGGAGAAAAGCCGACTCGCCCTTGCCAAAATGCTTCTTCAACCGGCGAACTTCCTCATCATGGACGAGCCGACGAACCACCTCGATATGAAATCGAAGGTGGTGTTACAGGAGGCTTTGAAACAGTATGAGGGGACGTACGCCATCGTTTCACACGACCGGCATTTCCTGGATCCCATCGTCAACAAGGTATTGGAAGTGACGCTGACGGATGTCAAGACCTATCTCGGCACGGTAAGCGAGTATCTTGCGAAGAAGAAGGAGGAGCGGAGCGGCAGGCCTGCGGCTCCGGCCAAATCGGCTCGTGAGCCAGCCGTGAACGAGAAAGACCGCCGGCGGGTCGAGGCCGTGCGGCGACAGCAACGATCCCAACACATCAAACCGTTGAAGAAAGAACTAGAGGGGGTGGAACGGGAGATCGGGGGGCTCGAAGCCCACAAACTGGAACTTGAAATGACGCTCGCCGATCCCGATCTCTATAAGAAGCCCGATGAGGCGAAGAAGGCGTCCTCGGACCATAAAGAGGTCCTCACCCGGCTTGAACAACTGTATGGGGAATGGAGCAAGCTGACCGACCGGATCCAGATGGTGGAGAAGGAGCTCAACGCTTCGCAGTAGAAGTTACTGCCTGCTCACCGGACCCTCCAACCGCCTCTGCGCCTCCTCCTGTTGAAGCTTTTCGCGCATGTTCCGTGGGAGAATCGAAACCACTTTCTGCAGCATCGCAGTCGACTTTTCCCGTTGTTCCAATGCCCGGTAGGTCCAGGCAAGCTCGAAGTGGGCAAAGGTATTGTCGGGTTCGAGCTCGATCGCTTTGAGCAGCATTGTTTCCGAATCCTTCAGGGTTCCCGTCAAGTTCTTCCCGAGAATTGTGTTCGCGACCAGCTTCTCCAGCCATCCCAGGCGTGAGATCCCGCGATAGAAAATCCCCAATACCACATACGCCATCGAAAAATTCGGATCGATTTGGATCGCCTTCCGCGCGTTCTGTTCCACATCCCTCCCGATCTCCAGTTTCTCCCGTAATGTCTTGAACGGTACCAGACTGCCATGGCAGAGTGCCAGCATGAAGTATGACTCCGCCCTTTCGGGGAAGTGCTCGTGCAATTTCTCCGCATACACAATGGCTTTCCGGTACATGGGCTCCGAGTCCTCAGAGCGGCGAAGGGCGAGTCGCCCCAGGTCGTTGTAGATGCGCGTCATCCGCAGCAGCGTCTCGAATTCTTCAGGAGCAATCGTGTGCGCTTTCTCGTACTCTTCGAGCGCTCTCTCGTTATTGAGAGCGGCGTAGTGGAGATCTCCGCGTTCGAGGTGTTCCCGATACGTATCCCCCCGGAGTACCGGTGAAACCGCAACCAGGAAGAGTAAGGGGAGGATGATGAGTGAT
>DKJQ01000102.1 GCA_002454845.1 Ignavibacteria bacterium UBA6688 | reverse complement strand
CTTCAACTTGGACCAAGGCTCTTATAGCCGTTACGCCAGCGCCCGACTGCATTCATCCGTGTGTCATCAGTGGTAAGAAAAAGCTAGTCGTGCAACAATTTCAACACCTTCGTCACGGCATCCTTCATATCCCTGCGGTGGACGACAATGTCGATAAATCCTTTTTCCTGAAGGAACTCCGATCGCTGAAACCCCTTCGGCAAGTCACGACCGATCGTTTGTTTGATCACCCGGGGACCTGCAAACCCGATCAGGGCCCCCTGTTCTGCGATGTGGATATCTCCCAGCATTGCATAGCTTGCTGTCACCCCGCCGGTGGTGGGATCGGTCATAACAGAGATGTAGGGGATCCTGGCGTCGGAAAGTTGCGCAAGCTTGGCGGATGTTTTGGCGAGCTGCATCAGCGAATAGGCAGCTTCCATCATGCGAGCGCCGCCACTGGAGGAAATGATAATAAGCGGGTTTTTCTTCTTGAGAGCGCGGTCGATGGCGCGGGCGATTTTCTCTCCCACCACCGATCCCATGCTCCCGCCGATGAAGCTAAAATCCATGCACGCGATGACCACCGGGATTCCGTTGATTTCCGCCGTCCCCGTTCGCACAGCATCGCTGAGTCCGGTCTTCTTGATCGTATTTTTGATCCTGTCGGCGTACCGTTTCGTATCGGAAAAGCCCAGCGGGTCGACGGAGCGCATCTTCGCATCCATTTCCTTGAACGTCTTCTTGTCAAGGAGTATTTCAAAATACTCTTTGCTGCCGATCCGAAAGTGGTGTTCGCACTTCTGACAGGTGAAGAGATTCTGCTCCAACTGCTTGCGATGAATGATCTCACCGCAGCCTTCGCATTTCGTCCATTGACCATCCGGCATGTCCTTCTTCGGTCCGCCGGCGGCAATATTTTCTTTGGATCGTCGGAACCAGGCCATACGTACCTCCTATGTTCCCCCAACCTTCGTTTTCTTATTTATGTGTTCTTCAGACTTGACAACAAAGTCCTTCAGGTACAGCGGCTCAAGCAGTGCCGTGTCGGCAAGTTCGTTCGCCGCCAATTTCCGGCGCCCAATGTTTGCCACAACTCCCCCACGGCAGTACGGATGAACATCTTCAACGGTTACTCCCTGGCGGACTGCGGATCGGACCAACGGGAGTGCATCGGTGACAACCAGAACCTCCCCTTCCGTTGGGATGAGCGCCCCAGCATCCTCAAGGCGCATCACTCGGACATCATCCACTATTTCAATTTTGCCTGCCGCGGTCACACGGTATCTGCCGGTGTAGAACTCTCCCTGCCTTGCGTCCATCACCACGACAATTTCCCTGACCGGGGCGTTCGCAGCCCGAACAGCTTCGGCGATTGCTTCGAACGTCGGCACGGCGATCAACGGACGTTCGAGCGAGTAGCTCAGTCCTTTGGCTGTGCTGAGACCGATGCGGAGCCCCGTAAACGATCCCGGCCCCAGTGAAACCGCAACGGCATCGATCTGCTGCAGGGAGACTCCTGCTTCCGCCAGCACCTCCTGAACCAGGGTGAGCAACTTCTCGGAATGGATATGGGATTCGACAAGCGAGCGCTCAACGTACTCCCTCCCGTCGATTTGCAATCCCACGCCACATACGGCTGTCGATGTCTCGATGCCTAGCACCGTCATGGGGAGACGGCCTGTCCGAAGCGCCGGGGCGGGGATTGGCTTCTCACCTGTTCAAGCTCGATGCGGCGGTGAAATTCTTCGCTCCCCCCTGAAATCCGCACATCGTACCGGACGGGAGGTAACAACGCCCCCAGGAGCTCGGCCCATTCGATCAGGCAGATCCCGTTCCCGTAGAAGAACTCCTCGTACCCGATATCGTACACCTCTTCCAACGATTTGATCCGATAGAGATCGAGATGATACAGCAGCAACTCTTCTCCGCCGGAGTCCCGTCCCTGATACCGGTTCAGGAGAACGAACGTGGGGCTTGTCACCGGAGTTTGGACGCCGAACGCTTCGCACACTCCTTTGACGAACTGCGTCTTCCCGGCCCCGAGGTCGCCATACAGAGCCACAACATCGCCGCGCCGCAGCTTCAATCCAAACTCACGGGCAAACTGCACAGTTTCGAGCGGCGTTCTCGTAACGGAATTCGTTCGGAGCATGAACTCACTTCGGTTCCAGGCGTACGACCGGGAGGATGATCTCATCCATCGAGATGCCGCCATGCTGGAAACTATCACGATACTGGTTCAGGTATTTATGATACTCGGTCGGGTAGACAAAGAAATAGTCTTCTTTCGCGAAAATATAGTTGGTTGTAACGGTTCCGCGCGGGAGCTTGTAGTCGGCCGGGTGCTTGACAAAAACGGCTTGCCGGTCGTCGATCTTCAGGTTCCGGCCGTACTTGTAGCGCAGGTTCGTCGAGGTCTCCCGGTCCCCGATCACCTTCGACCCCCGTAAACAGCGGACGCTTCCATGGTCGGTGGTGATGATGATGGAGATGTTCTTCTGCGTCGAAAGCACTTTCAACATGGTGAACAGAGAGGAGTGCTGGAACCACGACTTGGTCAAAGAACGGTAGGCCGCCTCGTCCGGGGCTATTTCCTTCAACAACCGGGAATCGGAGCGCCCATGGGCGAGCATATCGACGAAATTCACGACGATGGCGGTGAGCTTGCTTTTGGTGTAGGAAAGGATGTTTCCCTCCACCTGCCGGCCGAACTCGGCATCCAGGATCTTGACGTATTTGGAGTCCGGTTTGAGCTGGATGCGTTTCCGCTCCAGGAGCTTATCCAGCAACTGGTGCTCGTAGCGGTTGCGGCTGTTCTCGTCATCCTCTCCTGATTGCCATAGATCCGGAAATCGTTGCTCGATCTCTATCGGAAACAAGCCGCTGAAGATGGAGTTCCGCGAGTACGGAGTCGCGGTCGGCAAAATGCTGTAGTAGTGAGACCGTTCCATGGTGTAGTAATCGGACAGCAACTGTTCCATCATCAACCATTGGTCGAGGCGGAGGCAATCCACCACAAACAAGAAGACGGAACTCTTCTTGTCGAACTCGGGAATCACGAACTTTTCGATTACTTCGGTCGAAAGAACGGGGCGGTCGTTCCCCTGCTCGATCCAATGCCGGTACTTCTTCTCCACGAACTTGCCAAACTCGGAGTTGCATTCCCGCTTCTGGTCAAGCAGGGTTTGTCTCAGGCCGAGCTCGGGATGGCCGTCCAGCTCCATATCCCAGTTCGTCACCTTGGCATACAGGTCGTACCATCCTTCGTGATCCAAGGGATTCATCAGGGCGAGCGAGATTTCCTGAAATTCCTTCGCGTAGTCCCTTGAGACGTGCTCGCTGGCGATCTTCTTCCCCTCCAGAAACTTCTTACATGCCATCAGAATCTGGCTCGGGTTGACCGGTTTTGTCAGGTAATCGCTGATCTTGCTGCCGATCGCCTCTTCCATCAGACTCTCGGCTTCGTTTTTCGTGACCATGACAACCGGCAGATTCGGTTCGACCTCCTTGATCTCCGACAGCGTCCCCAATCCCCCCATCCCCGGCATCATTTCATCCAGAAAGACAAGGTCATAGTCCTGCTTTTTCACCATGTCGATCGCGTCCTCGCCGTTGGTGGCCGTATCGACCTTGTACCCTTTCTCCTCCAGCAGCCTCACATGCGGCCTGAGCAGATCAATCTCATCATCAACCCATAAGATTTTCTTTGTCATTCCCTCATATTCCTCATGATAAACTCATCCGGGGCGTTTCAAAGTAACCATTAAAGCGTTCAGGCGCAACGAAACCGGCTCTGCAAGACCTGACTTGTTTACGGAGTACCGCCCAGACAAACCTGTCAGGTCTGACCTAACTACGGTTGTATGGCGACACGCACATCGAGCCCCCCTTCATTGATGGTCTGACCGGGTATGCGTGAGCCGTCGGTTTTCGAATACTTATAGTACACGGAAGCTGTCACCCGGGCACTCAGGATGTACCGTATGCGAGGCTCAAGGATGGTCCGCGTCGTGCCATCGAGCACGGTGCCGTCTTTCTTAAAGTTCACCGCTTTCATGTCGAACAGCTTGCGTGAATTCGTCGAATAGCTGTAGGAAAAGCTGATATCGATGTCATTCGAGAGCGATAATCCGAAAAAGGGAAACTCAAAGCCCTGCCGGGAGTAGTTCGCCGAAACGGTGATATCGGTAACATCGGACTCAACAACGTTCTGGGCAGCAGGTTGGAGATCGTAGCTCGTGGTGGTGCCGTATCGGAACGTCGTGCTGAAGCTTCCTTTGATGAACTCCTTCAATTGGAAATTCAATCCAATGAGCGGCGCAAATCCGTAGGTGATCTGTTGATTCTCCGTGACCTCCTCCCCCGTCGGCGAAATTTTCCATCGACGTTTGTAGCCCGACGTGTAGCTGTGGTCGAAACTCGCCCGCGCGGCGAACAAGTTGAATACAGGAAACTTCTCCAGCCCCTCCCACCGAAGGGTCCAGTTGGGGCGCGGCACAAGGTCACCGATCAGACCTTTGAGGAGTGGGACCGCCTCCAACCCGTCTTCAAAGGCCTTGGCTAATTTTGCATCTGCCGTGCGTGTATCGGAGGGATCGATCCTCATCCGTTCGAACTCTTTTTGAACATCCTCGATACTTGTCCGGAAAAACTTGAAGAACAGGATCGGCGGGAAGGTCAGGTAGGAACGTTCGATATCCCCGCTCACCACTTTATTGCTCTCGGTCGGCACCCCTACCGAGTCAGTATTGATCGACCTGTTGACCGTGTAGGACCAGCCGACGTTCCAATTGATCTCAATGTTCGCTCCCTCCCACAGGGGACGGGACGTACGCATCGACATGCGGTTGCTCTGGGAAAAAACATCAGCCAGGTTGCCCAAAGGGGCACGGAGTCCGGGGACAGTCGAGCCTCCGAAGAAGGGAAATGAGCCTTTTGACTTCATGATGACGTCCCCGTGGGGGTCCGACGAAAGGCCGAGCTGGTACATCAACGAGGGCCCGTTCTCCGGAAGAGAGGATTGGAAAAAGGGAACACGACCGAAGACGTTGGCGAAACCGGGACGCCCCAGGACCCCGCTGTTCTGGGCACGGTTTTGCTGCGTAAACGAAAACGTCACTTTGTCGAAATCAAAGACGGGCGTTTTGATGGCGATCCGGGATACCCGATCCAGCGCCTCGAGAACGTTCTGACCTTTCGCCGTATCGGCGGGAAGGGGCGCCGCCGGTGTCTGGGACCAGATCTCGTTCCCGATCGTTTTAAGGTTCACATCAAAATTCATCGTCAGGTTTGCCGAGACACCCGCGGATTTGCCGAGTGCACCTGCCTGCAGATTGTTCGACCAATCGTACCGTGAGGAATAGCGGCCGCTCAGCGACAGGATCTTGTCAAGCTTGAATATTGCAGGGATGACCGGCCTGGGATTGAACGAAATCGTCTGTCCGTACGTCAGATCGTCTCCAAAGTCGATTAGTTTCGCCTTGCCGAACATCTGCCCGAGGATTGCCGTAAAGGAACGCTGCGCGCCCTCGGGGCTGGTCTCCAGGTTCAGCAGCGTGCTCTGAATGTCCAGCGCGTAATCGCTCCCGAGGTTGAGCAGACCTCCTTCGGAAAACTGCCATGCAAAACTCATGGACCGCGACGCTACAAAATTACGGACCACCGGCTTCGCGGCTGCCTGGTTGCGCGCCTGCTCGCTTGTCTGACCCCGCGTCAAGGTGGTGGAGAAATTGAAGCCCCGGGGCAGGTAAAACAGCTTCAATCCTTTCCATGGACTGAAGAGGAAAAAATCGCCGAAAGGCGCAAACGGTTCGATGAAATTTTGATCGCTTAATTGCAGGCCATAGGCCATGCGGGCATTCCATTGCCATTGATTGAATGATGCAATGGTCGGGGCGCGGCGGCTGGAGCGGTTGAACGAGTACGCGAAGGAAAGCCGGTTGATCGTTTCGCTCACCAGCCAGTGATTCACCGGCACATTGATCCGGATGTTCGGCAAGGCGTAGGTCTCGGTGATGGTCAAGGATTGCGTCTGGAGCCGGATGGTGGTTGCGGAATCCGTTGCCGCACCCTCGCTCGCCCCCTCTCCGATCTGCGAGTCACGCGTCCTCCCCACCGCTTCATCGACCAGGATATCGGTCCCGGGAAGGTACTTCGGGTTCTGAATCTGTTCGACACGGGAATAGGTAAAGGCAAGACTGGAACCGGCCCAGGTCTGGGGAAGAAGTTTTTCGAAACCGATGCTGGCGGCAAGGCTCCAGTTCCTGTCGTTCGCACGCGACCCGAAACGGTCTTCGAGGCCGTGGAAATGCGGATCGCGCTGCGTCATGTTGAACGAGAGGGAAGCGATGTCTGCAAACTTGATCTGGGTGTCGAAACGGTACGCCCAACCAGGTGTATCGTCCACATCGGTCAGTCGAAGCTCGTTCACCCACACCTCGCCCGTGTAGTTGGACTTCCCTTTATTATAGGGGTTCTCAACACCGATCACCAGGAGCCGGACGTTCGTCAGGGTCGGATTTCCCCTCACCAGATACGTGGCCCCTTCCGGGCCATTCGGCACGGGGATGCGTTCGCTCCTCGCCCCAACGCTATCCAGACTGAGTTTAATCGCCGTGATCTCGGCAAAATGAATACTGACTTCGTTGGCGGGATCCCAATCAGGCCTGATCGGCGTTCTGTATTCATAGTAGTTCAAGGAATCCGAACCGAACCGGAAGAACAACTCCAAGTCGTAGTTGCCGGGATCAGTGTAGTTGGTCCTGAATGCGGGGCGTGTATCTCCATGGACAAACATCCTCATGGTCCGGTAACTGAAGAGATCGAGGGGACGGACGGGAAATCGCTTGATGGCCTGGCGTGATTCGCCATCCTGCAGATTCGTCATCACGAGGTTCAGCGATTGTTCATTCAAGAAAATGTTCTGATCCGGCCGGGTACGATCTCTTGCCTGCGGCAAACCTTCGGGCAAATCGTAGGACGGATTGTCTTCTTTGTTCACCACGCTCACCTTAAACGTTGAGTCATTCTTCACAAGTTCTTCCCACTGGTTCCCGACAAGGTTCAATTCGGCAAGGCGGATAATCACTTCCTGCTGTGCGCCGGCGATCCAGAACCGGATGGTCTCCACATTGGAAAACGAGGGTGTGCCAATGGAACGGACCGTATCAATGATCGGGATGCGGATCTGGTACCATCCCGTCGTTCCGCCGCCGCTGACATAGCGCCGAAAATCCTCCTGCAACGTATCGAGCGGAATTTCGTACGTGAAGTAACTATTGGAGCGGTCGAGCACATTGTTCCGATTCCGGTCCTCCGTGTCGGGAAAACGCCCCGACTCACTTTGTGAATTGCCCTCCGTCCCGTTGATATTATTATAGTCCTGAGGCAACAACGAGGAGGAGACCGGCTTGACCCAATTGTCCCCGGAGGGGTCGTCCGCATACTGCGGGTACTTCGCGATAAACTCGGCAAACTCTATCCGCTCCTGGTCATCCGTCAGACCGTCGATTCCGCGATCCTCACCGGCGTCAAGAATGCCGTTCCGTACCCCATCCAGAAGTCCATCTTCCGTGTCGAGCTTATTGTTCGGAATCGCATCTTCGCTGATGATCCCCATATCGATACTGAGCCTGACCGTCGGCTGCGACTTCTCCAGGTAGACCCAGAATTCGATGAAGTTGATGTTCTCATCGAGCAGGTTGGAAGTGGTGGAGCCGATGGGCCACATGATCCCGTTCCATGCCCGCCGGGGATCGGCAAGAAGCTTATTTTCGAAATCCATCGAGTAATTGTGCGGGGCGCGAAGGTTGGGACGAAGGTAGAGGTTCAGCACGGTCAGCTGCTCTTCTCCCCGGACCACATTCCCCTCTTTCGAAGGTTTCAAATCTGTAATCAGCACATCGCTCGGCAGGATATTGTACCAATCAAGCTTTGCCCGATATTCATGCTTCTCCTGCAAGGTCCTCTTGAGCGGGAGGTCGAGATCGGGCATGTACTCCGGAACACTCGCCGGGAACCAGATGGTATAGGAAATCGGGAGAGGGATCGTTCGCCGCGCCCCCTCGAAATCGTCGATGTACGCAATTCCCGCTCCATGGTCCTGGGCGATGGAACTTTTCCGCGTGTTGGGATCGGGAAGCATGTAGGCGGCCTCACCGCGCAAGGAGAACGAGGACGGGGTCGTCGTCTGAACGCCGGGGAGGTAGTTCATTGCGCGTGTCAGGAAATCCATTTCAAAAGCAGTTCCGCCGTCAATCCCGAAGATCGTGTTATTGATCGGCTCCTCTCCCAACCGGACCTTGTCGCTCAGGGTTTGCTGGTTCAGGTTCATCACCGTAAAGCCGAACCCGGTGTTCCTTCCAAGGCTGAGATCTCCCCTCGCCCCCAGCAACGATTTCGAGGCAAGCTGGAACAGGTCGTTCGCTTCGTACTTGATCTGCAGGTTGGTGCCGGGAACGAGCAGGCCCTGGTTTCTTATGACGACTTGTCCGGAAATATAATCCACTGTGTAGTCGGGCCCCAATTGCGCTTTCTGTCCGTTTGCAATCACCTCAACGCTCCCTTCGACCACGTTGAAGCCGATCGGGTACGTCGAGGCGATGGAGGAGGTGATCGTCCCTTGCATGAGGAACTTATTGCGCGCGCTGTTCGATGCGCCGTTAAAGGTCGTATCGTACACTTCGTGGAAGACAAACGAATCGGCTTCGGCGATTGTTTTACCAATCCCCTGAAAGTAACGGCGGATTCCCTCGCGGAACGGCTCCGTGCGCGGGAAAATCAGCTCGCCGCGCGACTCGTCGATGGTGACACCGGGAGCGTAGTCGAACTTACCGTCCGGGGGGGAACCGGGTTGTTCGCCATAACGGTCGAGGCTGAACATTTCAATCAGGTTGATGAATCCAAGAATATTATCCTGCGGTTCCTGTCCCGATACCTCGTACAGGATCTTCATCTCAAACCCATCCTTCTTGATACCACGTCCACCCAGAGGATAAATATTCTTCAGCATCATGCGCCAGGCGGTCTTCAAGTGCGGCCCAAGACGCTGGGGCCGGACCAGCTTCATGATGAGCTTCAGTGCCTTGGAGGTATCCCTCGTTCCAAAATTGCCGACATTCATCGTCCCACGGAGATCCGTGGGATCGGGAAGGGAGTACGCCGCGGCAATCGCCTGCTCGGGCTGCAAGGAACGGTTCAACGTGATGTACCCGGCATAACTATGGTACGTATAGTCGATCCCCTGCTCGAGTTTGATAAACCTGCCTACTTCGACCTCGCCGGGGACATTGTTATATTCATCATCACGCGCGGAGAGGTTATCCTGAAGATTCCGCACCCTGCTCTCGTCAAGAAATGCCACCACATCCCGCTCGTTCGGGTCTTCATTGCCGATCCGGGTCACCCAGACTTCGAGATCCCGGATTTCTTTCCTTTGGTCGACGCGCGCCGGGATATTCAAATAAACCGAATCGAACCAGGCAACATAGGATGTATCGATAAAATAGTGATCGCGCGAATAGTCGGTTGCCCGCTTGGTAAACGGGGTGGGACGTCCGCCCCCGGACACGGACAACTCCCGGATCTGCCCCTTTTTCTGGGATGCGATCGTCGTCAGCTTCAGAGGCCCGAACTGCAGCGCCGCCTTGATGCCGAACAGCGCCTGGTTACCGGAGATAAAGGAAGAGTTCGTCGGAAGCGAGACGTTTCCCGCCTCGACCGACTGGACGACGTCGTCCTCGTACCCTGTGTAACGGACGCGCAACTGGTTTTCAAACTCAAACGTCCGCTGCGTGTTCCAGTCTGCGTCGATCTTCAGTTTGTCGCCGATCTCTCCCTTCACGTTCACCTGAACGTTCTGGTTGAAGTCCGGCTCGTTGCGGCTCTGGCCAAGCGGATTGTTGACGAAGAGATCAGAGGAGGTATTCCGAAACGCTGCATGGATGTCGACGGCGCCGTTGATCTGCAGGCGGATGATATTCGGGCCGAAGATGCTGAAAAGGGGGTTTTTGGGTACGGGGATTTCGATATTTGTCACGGAGCCAAACAGTTCGCCCAAACCCTTCTTCTTATCTGCTGCCAGCTCGTACTTGCGAGCCATGGTCTCCCAGTTTAGACGGATCGCCTGGCGGAAGCGAGCTTCCCTGTACTCTTCCAATGAATACACCAGCGGCTCTTTGACATCCGCCCCCCCCACCATCGTCCGTATACGATACACGTAGAGCGCGGTATCAAGCTGATGCTGTGTGCGGACTATTGCGGGTTCGGGAAGATACAACGGGTGGATCGGGGAGGCGAACGGCTTGACCATCGGTTGATCGACCCGGAGATGATGGAACTGTTCAAGTCGGGCAGAGGAATCGCGGGGGAGAGCCCTGATCGAATCCAGAATACTTTGCGTTGAAACGGGCTGCTCGGCCCCAAGGGTCGTCTGGCGTTTCCGAAGAAGGGCACGGGCACGGCGTGTTGGCGCTCCGGATCCGCGTAAGGTCGTATCCTGGAGAGCAGGCATGAGGGAGAGAGTCGCGGCCGAAGAGAAAGCCGGTTCAAGAGATAGGGATGGCGCCGCGGCCATCGCGTCGCGGATGACGAAGTTCCCGCCGACGATCAGAAGAATCACTGCGACGGCCCATGCCCGGGGTATCCTCCCGGAGCGGGGAACGCCCGTTGATTCCTGGAAGCGGGGGGCCATCAGGGTCCGGAGCGTAGAGAGAACCAGAGGCTCTCTACCGACGCGCCAACCCCCGGGACTTCCCGGTCGACGACTCTGTAATGCGCTACCGTGTTTCACGCAGCCCTAATATTTCCTATGACACATTGTTCAACAATCGCTTAGGAAGCCTACTCACAGAAACGGTAGCGTAAGGTCGAATACTTCTCCACTGGTTGTTGCGGGATGCGAACGCGGGCTCCTGACCCACGGCGTCCATGGTGGTTGGTCGCCGGGCGGTATGGAAGGTTGGGACAATCACGTTCGAGGTTGAAAGACGAAAAAACGTACTGAAAAGAAGAACAAAGGTCAAGGGTTGTGTTGGTCATCCGGATTTTGACCTGATGATCCCCCGGATGCGTTCCAGAATGATCTCAGGGATGTACGGCTTCTGGATAAAGTCGACGGCCCCCGCCTTGATCATTTCTCCGCGCAGTCCCGAATCGAGATACCCGCTAGCGAGAATGGATTGTACATCCGGGTTGATCTCTTTCATTTTCTGGAATGCCTCCCATCCCCCCATTTTCGGGAGCCCCATATCCGACAAGACGACGTCGATTTCATTTCTGTGCTTCTTATAGACGCGGACAGCTTCTTCCCCGTCACGGGCCTGGAAAACCTTGAACCCGTTCTCCTCAAGAAGAGTCTTCAATAATTCGAGCAGCATCTCCTCATCCTCCACCAGGAGGACACATCCCCCATGGTCGTTCACCCGCGGCAAATCGCCGGGGGACGCCGGTTCCCACGATTGCGCGGGCAGATACACCTTCACCGTTGTTCCCTCGCCGGCCGTGCTCTCGACGTCAATAAATCCCCGGTGCGCATTCACCACGCCGTACACCACCGCCAACCCAAGTCCCGTCCCCTTCCCGGGAGGTTTTGTGGTGAAGAAAGGCTCGAACATCCTCCCCTTCGCCTCCTCATCCATCCCTACTCCATCGTCCTGAACTTCGATGACAGCATATTGTTGCCCCTCCGAGCGCGGGAACCTGTTCTTCATGGCGGCTCCCTGGACAACATCCGTTCGAATCGTGATAGTCCCCTTCTCGTCTGGTTTGCTCATGATGGCATCTTTGGCGTTGAGACATAAATTCAGGAGAGCCTGCTGAAGCTGGTTCTCGTCCGCCCTGAGGACCGGATTCGCAGGCGTCAAGGGGAATGCCAGATCGATTCCCTTCGGCATGGTCTCCTCGAGCAACCGGGAAAGGTCCGTGATCGTCCCATTCACGCGTATTGATGCAATTTCTCCCGCCGCCTTCTTCGCGAAGGTCAGAAGCTGGCGGATGATCCCCGCCCCCCGCTCTACCACCGTTCTGATCGAATCGATATTTTTAACCTCTTGATCGCGGGAAAGGTCAGCCTGCTCGAGAGCGTTGACATAACCGAGGATGATGGAGAGGATGTTGTTGAAGTCGTGAGCCATGCCGCCGGCCAACGTTCCGACGCTTTCCATCTTTTGCGCCTGGCGCAGTTGTTCTTCCAGCCCCCTTTGCTCCGTGACGTCGCGGAGGATCCCGCGATATGTGACAGCCTCTCCCCGCTCGTTTCGGACGACGGCGATGGTCTCGAGCACCGTCAACCGTTTTCCATCCTTTCTCCTGACCCTCGCCTGGTGATCCTTGAGAAATCCACGCTCCGCGAGGAGTTGTTTCATGGTGGACCGGTCTTCCGCATCGACATAGAGATCCCGCGAAATATCAGCCGCCAGCAGTTCCGCCTTGTTCGCGTAACCGAACAGCTCCACGCCCGCCTGATTGATGTCGAGAAATTTTCCCTCCGGGGTGCTGATGAAGATGACGTCTTTCGAATCCTCAAAGAGGGAGCGGTATTTTTCCTCGGATTCCCGCAGTCTTTCCGTGGCCACCTTCTGTCCGGTGATATCCTCCACCATGCCCATCCCGTACAGGATGTTCCCGGTTTCATCACGAAGCAATGAAGCCGTCAGAAGTCCCCAAAGGATCTCCCCCGTCTTCTTGACATACCGCTTTTCAATCTGGTAGCTGGGGAGTTCATTGTTGAGCAATCGCCGCGCGTGGTCAAGATCGATTGCTATGTCTTCGGGGTGTGTGACCCCATGTACCCCCTTCTCTTTAAGCTCCTGTTCCGAATAACCAAGCAAGTTACAGAGCGCTGCGTTTGCCCGAATCAGGCTGAGATCGGTCGCTAGCACGGCCATCCCGATAGGCCCCTCCTCAAAGAGTTTTCGGAATTGCTCCATGCTCTGACGGAGACGCTCCTCTCCCCGAATGCGGTCGGTTTCATCCAGGAGGTATCCATGGATCCGGGTCAACGTGCCGTCCGTATCGAACTCGCCGCGGATATTGGAAACGACATAGACCGTCGATCCGTCCTTTCGTTGCAGTACCTCCCGGAAGTTCTCGAGCTTCTTTTTTTCGCGAAGGAGCTCAAGATAATTCTCCCGATTCTGCTTCTGGGGGTAGAAGTCTATAAGATCGCTCCGCAGGACTTCCTCGACGCTCTCAAATCCGAAAATACGGGCGAACGAGGGATTGCACATCAACATTTTCCCATCAGGGGTGGAGACGAAGGTCCCGGAGAGATCCTCTTGAAATAACCGTCGATAGCTCTCTTCGCTGCGCTGAAGCGATTCCTGCGTCAACTTGAGATCGGTAATATCGTCCGCGATCACGAGGACTGTTTCCACGGTCCCCTTCTTGTTGAATTCCGGGACAAGCCTCGACCGGTACCAGACCTTTCCTGCGGGTGTCATGAAGTCGAACTCGATGAGGTCGGCCTTGGCGCTTTTAAATACTTTTTTCAGCGCGTTCGTCCAGAAGCCGGCAATTTCCTCCGGTATCCCCAGCTCCTGATGCGTCTTGCCGATCATGTGCTCCGGCGTCATCCCCATCTTCGCCTCCACGGCCGGATTCACATAGAGATGCCTCAGCTTTTTGTCGAACCGGATAATGATGTTCGGCGCGTGCTCGGCAATCCGACGAAAATCCTGATCAGAGCGTTTTGTCATAGTGGCAAGGTTGTGAGCGCCGGGGCGCTGGATGGACAGCGGCGACGCGGTGGGAAGAGCCGGTGGGATTACGGGGAGAGCCGTTCAAGAACCCACCCTTCCCCCTGCCTCGAATAGCGAAGACGGTCATGCAGACGGTTCTCGCGTCCCTGCCAGAACTCAAAGGCAGCGGGCTTCACACGAAAACCTCCCCAGAATGGCGGAAGCGGCACATCGTTTCCGGGAAATTGCTGTTTGATCCTGGTCACCCGTTCCTCCAGGTACTCCCTCCCGGGGATCACGGAGCTTTGTTTCGATGCCCACGCACCGATCCGGCTCTCGAGTGGGCGCGTGCTAAAATACTCCTCCGATTCATCCCGGGACGCCGCCTCGACCTCTCCCTCGATGCGAACCTGACGGCTCAACTCCCCCCAATAGAATAACAATGCCGCGTGGGGATTCCTGTGAAGCTCTTCGGCCTTCCGGCTTTCAGCGTTGGTGAAGAAAAGGAATCCCAGTTCATCAAACCCCTTCAGCAGCACCATCCGCGCCGAGGGCAGGCCGCCGGGTGAGGAAGTTGCCAGGACCATCGCATTCGGCTCGATCGTCTCCACCCGCACAGCCTCATCGAACCAGTGCTGGAACTGGACAAACGGGTTCCTGTCGACCTCCTGTTCATTCAGGGAGCGCATGGAATATTCTCTTCGAAGATGGGCGAGCGATTCGTTCATACCGGGATGTGTCGTGCAAGAAACCCTGTTAAGATAAGGAACGCCCCTGCGCAAAGCAAGGATACCCGAATGGGAGGATGAAAAGCCCTGTTCCGGGTGGGAATATTGTGTTATTGTAATCGCTGAACAATCTCACTATATTTTCGACAAATGGTTATCCTTTGGCGACATATCCTCCGGGCACACATCGCCCCCTTTTTCTTCTCCGCGTCGGTGCTGACTTTCATCTTCCTGCTCCAGTTCATCATGCAAAAACTGGATCAACTCGCCGGAAAAGGACTGAGTGCCCTGGTGATCATCGAATTGGTGGTGATGAACCTGGCTTGGATGGTGGTGCTTGCCGTACCAATGGCCGTGCTCGTCGCAACGCTCATGGCGTTCGGGGGGATGTCCTCCACCAACGAGATCACCGCGATGCGCGCGAGCGGGATGAGTTTGTACCGGATGATCACGCCAGTACTCCTGACTTCGGTCTTGGTGTGCGTCCTGTTGGTGCAGTTCAACAACGAGGTCCTGCCGGATGCCAACCACCGCGCCAAGATCCTGCTGACCGATATTTACAGGAAGAAACCCACCTTCTCGCTCATGCCCGGCCTCTTTTCGCAGGATATCTCCGGCTACAGTATCCTTGTCCGGAAGACGTTCGAGCAATCCAACGACCTCGAGGGTGTCACGCTCTTCGATTACACGAACACTGCGCTCACCACCACCGTGACGGCGCAGACGGGGACGATCTCTTTTTCGCCCGACTATACCAAACTGATCATGGATTTGAGGAATGGCGAGATCCATGAACTCAACAACCAAACGCTTGAACAGTACCGCACGATCACATTTGAAAAACACCGCATCGCGATGAATGCCGAGGGGTTTGAATTCCAGCGATCGGCGGAGGCGCTGTTCAGCCGTGGGGACCGCGAACTGAGCGCCCAGGCTATGCAGATGATCGTCGACAGCCTGTACGCACTGCAGGCGCAGTCAATGGAACGCATCACCACCATGCAGCGGCAGGATATCAACCGCATTTTCTCCCCCTCCGGCGCTTCCGCGGGGGCCGGCCAAACCAATCCGAGCTTCGCCGCCCTCACACGGGTCTCGGTCCTCCGGAACACCATGGAAAGTGAATTCAACCGGATCGAATATTTCGCGCGACAGATCCGTGAGTATTCGGTTGAGATCCATAAGAAATATTCGATCCCGTTTGCGAGCATCGTGTTTGTACTGATCGGTGTACCGTTCGGGATCATGGCGCGCAAAGGAACGTTTGGCATGGCCGCGAGCCTCAGCCTGGGTTTTTTCCTGTTGTACTGGGCATGCCTGATCGGGGGGGAAAAGCTGGCCGACCGCGGCCTGACCGAACCCTGGATCGGAATGTGGGGTGCCAACATCGTCCTGGGACTCCTCGGAGTTTACCTCGTCATCCGGACTGCGCGGGAAAACCTGATCATCGATTGGTCGATCCTTGAACGGCTTGTCCCAAAAAAGTGGCGGACCCAGGGGGAACCGGAATGACCATTCTGGACCGGTACATCGTCCGCCAATTCGTCTCGACATTTTTCTTCGGGCTTCTCGCCTTTCTCCTCATCTTTCTGATCATCGACATGATGGAGAAACTGGACGACTTCATCGATGCAAACGTTCCCGTCATAACAATCATCCAATATTATCTCTGGTTTACACCGGAGATCCTCAAACTCATGACCCCGATTGCGATGCTTCTCGCTTCCCTGTTCGTGACCGGAAGGCTTTCAAGTCAAAACGAACTTGCCGCGATCAAGTCCAGCGGCGTCAGTCTCTACCGGGTCTTGCTGCCGTTCCTGATCGTCTCGTTTCTCGTCAGCAGCGCTTCGGTCTATTTTAGCGGATGGGTCGTACCGTTTGCGAACCAAAAGAAATTCGCCATCGAACGCGCACATCTTCACCGCTCCGGCGGCAGTTTCAGCCGCTACAATATTTACTTTCAGGAGGGGCGGACGCGCCTCGTCTCAATGAACTTCTATGACAGTCAGGCTCAAACCGCATCGACGGTCAGCATCCAGGAATTTGCGGACACGAACCTGACCGTCCTCGTGCGGCGGTACGATGCCCGACAGATGACGTGGCTTGAAGGGGGGGCAGGCCCGGGGGATTCGTTGCGTGAGGGGTGGGTCCTTGTGCAGGGAGCCCTCCGGGAACTCGGGACACGGCAGGAGGAGACCTTGAGTTCCTTCGACCGTTTACCGATCGGGATGCTACGGATTACTCCGGCAGAAATTGAAAAAAAACAGAGGAAACCCGACGAACTGGATTACACCGAGCTGAAGGAATTTATCGAGAACCAGCAACAATCGGGGCAGGATGTATCGCGCTGGTTGGTGGATTTCCACAGCAAGATCGCCTTTCCGTTCGCCAGCGTTATCGTGGTCCTGTTTGGTGTTCCCTTCGGCTCGATCCGGCGGAGGAGCGGCGTGGCGATCGACTTCGGTATCTGCGTGGCCGTGACCTTTATCTATCTTGCGTTCATGAAGACGAGCCATGTCTTCGGATACAACGGCGATGTAAATCCTCTCCTGACCGCATGGCTCGCGAACCTTGTCTTCCTCACGCTCGGGATCGTCAACCTGATCCGCGTTCAAAAATGAGCAGCGCGCGCCCCCCGCTTATCGCATCAGGATCATTTTTCTAACAAGGACTTGTCCTTTATACTCCAGGCGATAGAAGTAAATCCCACTGGACAAGGATCCGGCATCAAACACCGATTGATGAAGTCGCCCCGCCTCCGCTTCCCCATCGAACATCGTTTGAATCTCCCTTCCGAGGATATCGAACACTTTCAGCACCGCATGCCCGTTTTCAGGAAGGGTGAACCCGATGGAAGTTGTGGGATTGAATGGGTTTGGAACATTGGGAAATAATTCGAGCCTTTTCGGCATCAAACCCACTTCCACTTCCGCTGCATGGTAGTACTCGTACGTCCCGTCGTGGTTGACTTGTTTCAGACGGTAGGCATAGCGGCCGGAAACGGGCACCTCGTCCCTGCACGAGTACTCTTTGGGAGAGGAGCTCGTTCCCGATCCTGGAACAAATCCGACCCGAATCCAGGCAATGTACCCTTGATCGCCGATGGGGGCGGAGGAATTGCGTTCCTGGCCTCTCACTCCTCTCCTCTCCACTTCAAAACCGTAATTATTGGTCTCTGATGCCGTGGACCAGCGGAGATGGGTGGATAATCCGGATGAAAAGGCAGTGAAGGAGATAAGTTGAACAGGAAGTGCCGACTCCGACCACGTCGTAGCCACTCTGATTCCATCAATCTTAAGAGACACGGTTGCGGCGCTTCCCTGCCTCAATGCAAGAGCGCTTAGGCTCGAAGGATCCGATGTTGCAGGTTCCAACGGGCCAATGGTGGGAGTGGAGGGCTCCGCTTCAGGAACCCCCGAGGAAAAAACAAGCAAACTGACCCTGTCATTGTTGGTTCCTTGTACAAAAGTATACTTCACCACAACCAGGTATGTTGTGTTGAAGTCATAATCAAATCCGCTAAAACTTGCCCCCTCTGTGCTTTTAGCCAATCCGATGGCCACATTGCCCGAGCCGTCTCTCTTTCCATACACACGACCCAAAAAGGGAGCTGTGGAACCAAAGTGCAGAAAATATTCACCATCTGTGGAATTCGGCAAGTTGGCGAAGCGAAGGAGAAATGAAACGAAGAGAACATTGGAGTTTTGAACTGCGAAAGTCCTGTTGACATCCTCGCCCGTCCCATTCAGAACGGCCGCATTGCCGATTCCAGAAGAAGGATACGAAGAATAGGTTAAACCTCCAGAAGCGACGGTAATGGGGTTCGTTCCGGAAGCGCTATGAGCCGACCACCCGTTTGAAACAAGACTTGTCCCCGGCTCATAGTGAAAGTCATCTGTTAGTAATTGGCCAAAGAGAATTGGATGTTGTGAAAAAGAACAAACGACGGCGATGATGAAGACTTTCGCGTAATTCATATCCCCTCCTCCACTGTTCCCCAACACACAGATTACCTCTTCAACTCGACGCAATCATAAGAGTTTTTCGAATGCTTGTCAAGTATTTTTTCGGAAACTTCCGTATTTTGGCGGATACGGAAAAAAGAAGGGAAGTGCGTGAGTTCGTTCGGAGGGATCTTCTCTATAATAAAGAAACTCGAGTCGCGCTGGGAAGGTAGGCACGCCTAAACGACAAGAGGGCTTTTCATGGTGGGGAAAATTCGACGGAAACGCAGACCGATACTGTGTTACAAGCTAGTGTCTCAATTCAGAAATACCTTGAATATGTCCCCAAGATAAGATTACCCGCTCATCTGCGCGAATCTGCACGCCTGCGTGCCGAAACGCCGCACCTGTGCGCTGAAGCGCTTCGGTGCGCAAGCGCACTTCGGCGTGCAGGCACGCACAACTGAAACTGGGCGGTCTCGCAATCATTCTTCGTGAGGATTCGTGGAGATTCCCCGCCAGCATGCCTGCGCCCGCCCGAACGACTGCTTGCCCGACCATGCCGTTAGGGCGGGTCGTTCAGTCGGGCGGGGCAGCAGGCGGGCTGGGTGGGGAGACTTCTTAAGTCTTTTTTCGGAACGGAACATTAGCACTCTTCGAAGATTCTCCGACCTCTCTACAGAAGCGTATAACTCAATCCAATTGCCAGAGTCTCTTTCACCTGGGTACGAGGTGTTATCTGCTTCTCATTGATAAATTGGACGTTGAGGTTCACAAGGATGTACTTGCTCACCTTGATCGAGAGGGTATTGTCCCCCCGGACCACCACTTCGCTGAACTTTTTCATGGGGGCGAACAACTCCAGCTTGGAGGTCAACAAGACGTTCTCTTCAATCTTCCATTCCACTTCTGTTACCGATTCGAGGCCACCGTCAACCTTCACCTTCTCGATCTCTGCCGTCCCGGGGTCATCGCTGTAGGCCACATGCACCGATGTCACGATCTCCCGCAACGCCACGCCGAGGCGGGTTTTGATTTCAGGAACCGGTGCATGCCCCAATCCGACACTTTGTGTCAGGTACAGCGGATCGAACCGGGCCGAGACCGCCGTTCCGTTTCCGAGTTCATCGTACATCAGCCCCTCAGCGAACTGCGATTTCAATGTCGCCGCGGCATAAGGATTGACGTACGCTCCGAACTTATAGGTAAGAACCGATTGAAGATCGATCTTGTCGTCCGTCTTTCGAAGTCCCTGATCCCCAAGCCGGGCCTGGCCGAATGCAAACTTATACGCGTTGGACCAGTTGAATGTCGTATCATCCCGCTCCGATTTCCCTTCGATCGAGATGGCATAGGCCATGGCGTTCTCTCCCCCTTGAGCCCAATTGGAATACGAGACCTGGGTAAACGTCAGTGCGCTGACAAGAGTGTGCTTCCAAAGCTGAACAGAATCTCTTGCGGGTTCCTGAAAGCCGTACCCGATAATGGGGAAACAAAATGCCACGGCAATGAACAAGGACCTCATGAATCCCTCCTTTATGCTGAATTGGTTATTGCTGAATGGCGTTGCAGTACCCGCATCGCTTTGCCTTGGTCGGGATGGCCATTGCGCACTCAGGACAGTCCTTGGTGGGGGGAGCAGGCGGGGGAGCCTCCTGTTTCCTGCTCAGGCGATTTATACCCCGGATGAGCAGGAACAGCGCGAAGGCGACAATGACGAAATCGATCGCGGTGTTCACAAATAAGCCGTAATTCAGGATCACGGCCGGAATTGTTTCCGTCCCACTTTTTAGCGTCACGGAAAGATCACTGAAATCCACTTCCTGGTAGTGCGTACGTTCCCCGTCATGGCCCGGGCAGCCTTGGGCATGTGTCAGGCGAGGATGGGGATAAGAATCTCCTGCATCGGGGAGCCGGTCACGATCACCTCCCCCGATGTGGAGATCACAACATCGATCTCGCTCCTGATCCCGAACTTCCTCGGCAGGTAAATCCCGGGCTCTATCGAGAAGGAAGTGCCGGGAATGAGTTTCCTTTCGTCGCGCGTTTCCAGGTTATCCATGTTAGCGCCGTTCCCATGAATTTCCTCCCCAATGGAATGTCCCGTACGATGGATGAAATACTCGCCATACCCTTTCTCCGAAATAAACCGCCGTGCGGCGTCATCCACCTGATAACCGCAGACCTCCTTCTCGCCGGCGAATGCAGTCCTCACCATGTTCAGGGCGGCGTCCCTCCCCCCTTTCACCACCTCGAACACCTTTGTGTACTCCTCCGGCACCTTTTCCCCGACGTATCCCGTCCAGGTAATATCTGCATAGACCGACCGCGGTTTGTCCGTTTTCGCCCAGAGGTCGATGAGCACAAAATCTCCCTTGCGAACGGGACTATGGATTTCTTTCGTCGGTTCGTAGTGGGGGTTGGCGCTGTTGGCATTGACAGAACAGTTCGGGTCGCTCTGGGTGACAATCCCCCGCTTTCGGAACTCGGAAAGCATGAACTGCTGCACATCGTACTCCGTCGTGTCCGTTCCCGCGTTGATCCTTTGCTTGATGAATCCGAACGCCAGGTCGACGATTTGCCGAAGGTGTGTCGCCGTTCTTTCGTTATCCTTCGTTTGCTCATGATCCCATCGGGCTTCGAAGTACTGCACGAGGTTCGCCGAGGAAACGATATTCACACCGGTTCCCCGGATCAGCTCCACCGTTCCGGCATCCACGTTGGAGACGTATGGAATCGCGTTGCGGGGAGAATACTCCATGGCAACCGAAGACATGCCGTTCAGCAACCATGCGAGCCCCTCCTCGAGGGACTGCCAGCTCAGGTACACCTTCCGTTCCCCCGGGAGATGGTCCAGGTTGTACTGTTCGATGTTGTGAACAAGTTTGCGGGGGGTTCCTTTCGCGGGGATCAAATAATAGTAACGACGCGTCTGGGTCAGGTGCGGGGGAAGGTCGAGGATGCGCGTGGCAAAGACGTTCGATCCCCTGAAATTATAGAACAGCCATCCCTCGATCTTTTCCTGCCGCAGGGTTTCCTGGATACGATCAACGAGTTCTTGGACATCGTGGGGCATGAGCTTCTCCTTCGTTCGAAATAGTCTTCAGGAATGCGTCCTCCCGCCTCGCCAGGGTGGGACACTTGCCGCCGTGGGTGGGCCGGGTCGTTCCAATAACATCAAAAATCCAGAAACAAAAAAGCCCACGATTCGTTCGTGGGCTTCGTGTTGCGAATCCGGGAACTCACTTTGTCACTGGTTCAAGCTCGCGTGATTCCTTGGTCCGGGCGTAGGCGGGCTGCGCCTTTCGTCGCCGCCGGTACTTCGTTTCCACCACTTGCTGGGGCGCAGCGGGCTCCTCCTGGACATCGGGATACGTGTAGATTTCGTATTTGAAGTTGCGCAGGATGATATCGTTCCCATTTCTGCCAAGGACATACTGCGGAAGCAGGGGGATCTTCCCTCCTCCTCCCGGCGCATCGATGACATAGGTGGGAACGGCAAGACCGGACGTATGGCCGCGCAGCTTGTCCATGATTTCCAGTCCTTTCCGGACGGGGGTCCGGAAATGGTTGGTCCCCTTGGTAAGGTCGGCCTGATAAATATAGTAGGGCCGCACGCGCATCTTCAGGAGCTTTCGGTGCAACTCGAGCATGACATCCGCGTCGTCGTTGACCCCCTTCATCAACACCGCCTGGTTGCCCACGGGGCACCCTGCGTCGGCAAGCATGGCGCAGGCCTTCTCGGCTTCCGGCGTACATTCCCATGGATGGTTGAAGTGCGTGTTCACATAAATCGGGTGATATTTCTTGATCATCTTGCACAGCTTCGGGGTGATGCGCTGCGGCAGCACGCAGGGCATCTTGGTACCGAGCCGGATGATCTCCACATGGGGGATCTCCCGCAGGGAGGAGAGAATACGCTCCAGCACATAGTCGGTCACCATGAGCGGATCGCCGCCGGAGAGGACCACATCCCGCACCTCCGGATGGGCTGCAATGTAATCGACCCCGTCCTGGATCCACTTGGAATTGATCTTGGTCGAATCGCTGACCTTCCGTTTGCGCGTGCAGAACCGGCAATACATGGAACACTGGCTTGTCACCAGAAACAGCACACGATCCGGGTACCGGTGCGTGATACTCGGAACAGGGCTGTCCGCCTCCTCGTTGAGAGGGTCATCCGAAGCGTTTTGATCTTCCAACTCGATTGCATCAGGGATGCACTGAAGCCAGATCGGGTCGCCGGGGTAGCGGATCAGGCTCAGGTAATACGGGTTCACCCGGATGTGGAAGAGCTTGTTCAGCTTATCGGCAAGTTCCTTGTCGAAGCCGAATCGTTCGACGAGATCCTTCCCGCTATCAACACTCTGCCGCAACATTTCTTGCCAGAGTTCCATACAGGTTCTTTGAACCTCCTATAAGTGTTTGGTATACACCACGAGGTCGTCGCCCGGAGAGTAATAATCCCTGATCCGGGATGCCTCGATGTAGTGGTTGCGAAGATAAAACGCCCGTGTTTTTTCGTACTTCGGTTGGGAAGAGGTCTCCGCTACGATCAGGGTCCCTCCCCTGCCGATGATATACTCTTCACAGTGCCGGTTCAGCTCCCGGCCGATCCCCTTCCCATGCATCGCCGGATCGACGGCGATCCAGTACAGGTCGAACGTGCTGCAGGTCATCGGCGTCGGTCCGATACAGTAATACCCCCTCACGACGTTCGCCTCGTTCACAGAGGTCGCCATGATGTAATCTTTCTGATCCGGCTCCCCGGCAGTGATCTCCATCAATTCAACAGCGACGGTAATTTCTTCTTCTTTGAAGACATCCGTTGCACGAAGAATATCACGCAACGGCTGGATGTCCTCTTTGACAAACGGACGAATGGACATACAAGGAGCTCAGGGCGTCCTTTCCAGTGCGTACTCGACGATCTTATTGATGATTTGATCGAACGAATATCCTTGGACCCGTGCAGACCGCGCGAACCCTGCATCATCACTGATATCGGGATTCGGGTTCACCTCGATGACAAACAGGGTGTTGTTCTTGTCGAGCCGCATATCGACGCGCGCATAATCCCTGCATCCCATCATCCTGAACGCCTTCAGCGCGACCTCCCGTGCCTCCTTTTCAATCTCCGCCGGCAGGATCGCCGGACATACCCCAACCGTCCCCTTGTACTCCTCCGTTCCCTGCATCCACTTTGCACTATAGGTGACGATCTTCGGAAGGTGGGCCGGGAGACCGGAGAAGTCAATCTCTGAGATCGGGAGGACCACCGGTCGCTTGTTCCCGACGACGGCGACGTTGATCTCGCGACCATTCACATATTCTTCCGCGAGAGCGGGCTGATCATAGTTTTGGTAGACGTGGCGAACCCTCTTCTTCAAAGCCGATATACTGTCCACAATCGAGCCATTCTCAATCCCCACACTGGCGTCTTCATTCGCAGGCTTGACAATGACGGGGAAACTCAGCTCAAGCGATTCTTCGTGCACTTCCGTGGGTGAGTTGAAGACCTGGAATTTCGGCGTGCGGATTTTGTGGAAACTCAGTATCTGCTTCGTCCGGACCTTGTTCTGGCAATTCCCAAGGGCGAAAGCTCCGGCTCCCGTGTAGGGG
>DKJQ01000103.1 GCA_002454845.1 Ignavibacteria bacterium UBA6688 | reverse complement strand
ATACTTCCTCGGCATTATCTTTCTTGTCAACCTCTTCCTGACCAATCTCATTTCCTATTATTGTTTTGAACACATCCCGCATGTCCAGGACAGCATCGCCCAGTTGTTCCATGGAACGATCTTTGCGCAGGGGAACCTTGTTGCCGTATCGCACCCGCTCAAAGAGTTTTTTGATTTTACGCACATGATCAACAACGGGCAATGGTACTCCCAGTATCCGCCCGGACATTCCGCGTTACTTGCAGTTGGTGTGCTGGCCAATGTTCCGTGGATGGTCAATCCTTTGCTCGGATCAGCGACCGTTGTGTTGTTCTATTTTCTCGGAAAGGAATTGTACGGGGAGAGTGTCGGACGTCTTTCAGCAATTCTTGGACTCCTCTCGCCCCTCATCCTGTTCATGTCGTCGGAGTTCATGAACCACGCCAGCTCCCTTTTCTTCTTCACCCTCTTTCTCCTGTACGGAGCGAAGGTTCTGGGGTCGGGGAAGGCAATCCATGGAGCGGTGGCGGGAGGAGCGATCGGATGGGTTCTTCTCATCCGGCCGCTGACCGCAATAGGAGCGGGACTCCCTCTGCTTCTCTACGGAGCGGTGCAGTTGGTGAGACGACGCAAGGAGTTGGCGGCTGGAGCGTTTGCCATGGTGGGGGCGGCCTCAGTCTTTGTCGTCTTCCTCCTGATCTTCAACTATCTGACGAACGGAAATCCCCTGCTCTTCGGGTTCCAGGTTCTTTACGGAGATGACGTGCTGCCGGGCTTCGGCAATTCCGCATGGGGAGAGGCTCACACGTTTCTCAAAGGTGTGTATCAGACTCTCGATAATCTGCTCGGGATGAATAAGTATCTCTTCGAGTGGCATCTTCCGTCGTTGACGCTGGTGATCCTGCTCTTTATCACCCAGACAACGAACAAGTGGGATTTTATCCTTCTTGGAAGTGCTTTCTCGCTCGCCGTCGCTTATCTTTTCTATTGGTATCAGGATTGGTGCTTCGGACCCCGGTTCTTGTACGAAGCGGCGTGTCCCCTGGTCATTCTTGCGGCACGTGGGCTCGACCGGGCTCCCCGGTTGCTGCGATCGGCATTCGGCGCACGCGCATCGGTCCGCAGCCTCACGGCGCTGACGGGATTTCTTGTGGCAGTGTTGTTCGTGGTCGGGATAGCCACCAATATCCCTCCTCATCTTAAAATGTACGGGGAGCGGTATTGGGGAGTGAACGGACAGGCGTTGCGGGCAGCGGAGAGCGCCGACTTGCACCATGCGATTGTCTTTACCAGAGGCAACTATGGGGGGGTCTTTACGGGCAACAAGCCGGATCTTTCGAACGACGTGATCTTTGTTCGGGACCGCGGGAATCGAAATGCTCTTCTGATGGAGCACTTCCCCGGCTACTCATTCTACCTCCTCAAGTACGATACACTCGAAGCGTATGGTCGCGGGAACCCATACCCCCGGAAGGACTAAAGCGGAATCTTCCCGACGATTGTCTCGACAGAACAGCCACCACGAAACCAGGAAGGTTGATTGAACTTGCGATGAGCCGGATACGATCCGTCATTCAGGGTGTCCTTGTGCTCGTGGGATTGTTCCTGCTCGGGATTGCTATTCCCTACAGGAGTTCCCTCCTGCAGTATTACATTCCCCCGCTCGGCGAACGGACCGCGATGGAAATAACCATTCCTCTGCCGGGAATACCTCCGATTCTTTTCAGTCCGGTTGCTCTGATCATTGCTGGCGTCGCCGCTGCGGCTCTCACGTTGTTCCTCGCCGGACTCGCCCCCGCGATACAACGACTTGCCATGCAACGACGGGGGAGGGGAAGCATCGTAGCTACCGGTTTGCTCTTCCTCCTCACCCTTTGCTCCGGATTTGTGAATGTCGGCTTCGATTCGCTGAAAGCCAGCGGTCGTTTGACCCTGGGGCTGATTTCGTTCATCCTCATCGTGGGCAACTCCATCCCACTCCTGCGTGCGTCCCGGGTTGTCCGGCTTGCAGACGCTTCGCTCTCCCTGGCCTGGGGGAGCGCAAAGGAGGGAGTCCTTTCCATGAAGCCGTGGCATTTCGCGGGAATGGTGTTTCTCGTTGAATTTGCGCTCACGAGCGGGGCGGCATACTTCGTGTTCGATCGTGTTCCGCACGTGGTTGACAGCATAGCCCAGTTGTTTCATGCAAAGATCTTTGCCATGGGAAAACTCACCGTTCCCTCGCCCCCCATGCCAGAATTTTTCGAAATGGTCCACATGATCAACAATGGACAATGGTACTCCCAGTTTCCTCCGGGGCATTCGGCGCTTCTTGCCCCCGGCGTCTTGCTCGGTGTTCCATGGTTGATCAACCCATTGCTCGGTTCGGGGACCGTCGTCCTGATCTACAAACTCGGCGTTGAATTGTACGGGGAGGGGGTCGGGCGTGTGTCCGCTTTGCTTGCGCTTGTTTCGCCGTTTCTCCTGTTCATGTCCGCTGAGATGATGAGTCACACGAGCGCGATGTTCTTCTTTACGCTCTTCGTCCTCTCTTTTGTCAAGGCTTTGAAGGAACGTCGAGTTCCGCTCGCGGTTGTTGCAGGTTGTGGTCTGGGGATGCTGATGTGCATCCGGCCGTACACCGGTGCGGCGGTTTCTCTCCCGTTCCTTCTCTACGGGGCGTATTCCTTCTTCAAGGAACGGCGAACCCTGGCCCTTCCGGCCTTGGGCTTCGTCCTGGCGACGTCGGTGTTCATCGTGCTGCTTCTGCTGTTTAATTATCAAACAAACGGTTCCCCCTTCGTCTTTGGCTACCAGGTGCTCTGGGGTTCCGGGGTGCTTCCGGGTTTGGGAAATGCCGCCTGGGGGAAACCGCTGACGTTGGTTCAGGGGATTTTCAACACTATGGACAATCTGCTCGGGCTCCAAAAATTTCTCTTCGAGTGGCCTCTTCCCTCGCTGCTGCCGCTGGCGATTCTTTTCCTGGCGGGGACTGCCCATCGGTGGGACAAGCTTCTCGTGGCGGGCCTGGGTTCGCTTTCGTTGGCCTATGGCTTCTATTGGTTTCAGCACTGGCTGTACGGTCCGAGGTTTCTCTTCGAGGTCATGCCGATTCTGCTCTTGCTCACCGCGCGCGGTCTGCAGCAGTTTCCCGAACTCCTGAAAAGATTCGGCATGAGAGTGGAGGATGTGGAGAGGCACCATGCACGAACAGCCGGGATCATCCTGATCTGTGCCGTGATGGGGTTGGCCGCCAATGTGCCACGCCTGATCAGAGATTACAGCGTGGCCGGACAAGTCGAGCAGAGTGCTCTTGAGGCCGGGGAAAAAATGGGGATCCGGATGGGGTTAGCGCCTCATGTTCCGCGCCTGCTCCCGGCCTATCGCGGAAATGGCCCTGTCAATAGGGACGTTCTTGACGCCGTAGAGAGGATGGGGATACGGAGAGCTGTTGTCTTCACGCAGTCGAATTATGGTGCCGTTTTTCCGGCGAACTCGCCCGATCTGAAATCCGGGATTGTTTTTGTGCGCGACCTGCGGAATGAAAAAAACCGTATCCTGCTGAAGTCCTTCCCGGGATATGAGTCGTTCAGGGCCTTTAACGCGGTGGTAGAGCCGTATGATCCGGGGCACCTTCCTTAGCAGGCCTTGGGGGTGGAGAACCAAGGGATCGCCGCCGTACCATGATCCCCCATTTGAGAAGTGCAAACAGGGCACGGACACCGTCCCGCCAGGTGATTTTCTTTCCCTCCTCGTAGCCGCGACCGGTGTACGTGATCGGCATCTCGTACACACGAAAACCGTAACGGAAGAGTTTCACCGTCACCTCCACCTCAAAGTCGAAGGTGTAGGACCGGATATCCAGACGTCGAAAGACGTCCGACCGGATGACTTTGAAGCCGGTCTCCATGTCTGTGAGCATCCCAGAGGTTATGAGATTGGCGACGAGCGTCAGGGCTTTGTTCCCCACGTAGTGCCAGAAGAGGAAGACCCTGTGAACGCCGAGGAAGCGCGATCCGTACACTGCGTCTGCCCACCCGTTTTCGATCAGTTCAATCGCCCGACCGTATTCTTCCGGATGATACTCAAGATCAGCGTCCTGGATGACGACGATCTCGCCGGTGGCCCGCTCCAGCCCCGATTTGATCGCATGTCCCTTTCCCCGGTTCCGTTCGTTGTAGACGCACTGCAGCATTCCCGCATAGTGTTGCTCAAGGCGTTTGAGGATTGCGGGGGTTCCGTCGGTCGAGCCGTCATCGACCACAACGATGGTTTTTGAAAAAGGGGTCCGCGCAACCCGATCGATGATCGTTTCGATGGTCTCGCGTTCGTTGTAAGCGGGAATAATGACAGTGAGAGTCATGGGAAGTTACACCTTTTGAGCGACAAGGAGCAGGGATTGGCCGAACGGACGTGGAATGTGGGGCTCCACGCGTCGGAGCAAGGGGACGACGTACCGGTCGAACGCGAGGGTGCTCGCTTTGCCCAATGCGGGACGCCGGAGGATGCGGCCTCTGAACCACCAGGCGAAGAACCCCGGCATGTTCCAGTATTCACAACGGATAACCCTGAAACCGTGCGGGGCGAAGAGCGCCGTTGCCATGGAGCGGTTGTACCGGCGGTGATGGCCAAACGACGTGTCGATCGTACCGTAGATCGAGTTCATTGCCGGCACCCAATGGATGGTGGTGCCTCCAACCCTGAGAAGCGTGTGAATCGCCTGCACAACCTCATGATCGATTCCATCGGGAATATGTTCAAGAACGTTGGAGGAAACGATGCTGTCGAACGTGCCGGGTGCAGATTTCCCGGCAGCTACATCCTGGACGGAAACGCATTCGACAGTAAGCCGCGGCTGCGCCGGGATGCCGCTTCGGTGCCGCTCCACCAGACCGGCATCAATGTCGATGGCGAGGACGCTTCGTTCCTCACGGAGAAAGTACGGTGTCAGGTTGCCGATCCCTGCCCCTAGTTCGAGGACCCGCGTGCCGATCCACGGCCGCATGGATTCGTAAATCCACTCGTTGTAATGAACGGTTTCCGTCAGGGTTTCGAGGGAGTAATCTTCATGAGCGGAGGCCGCAATGGTCGCATCGGTTGATGCACCAGTCAAAGGATCGGTCGTCTGAATGGGATCGGGCATGCTCGTCGAGTGTGGGTGCTGAGTCTTCTGTAGCATTCGGTTGGCGCCGCGGAGCTGGGGCGTCCCTCGGAAACCTGCGCCGCAAATATAGCACAAAGTTCGAACAACTCCATGGCAAAACTCCCAGGTGTGATCCGCGCAGCATCGTATGGACCTCTCCACCAATGATGAAGAGCATGGTCCCTTCATCTCCAAAATCTCGTTGCTTGGCAGGCCGTTTCTTTCTATACTAACCTCAGCTCCTGGACCGGCTGCCGGCTGGTGCGGCGCCGGCCGCCATTTGCTCTCATCAACCTGATGCCGAAATCGGAACCTTCCTTGTCATCGATCAATCTCAAGAATATCCGGGCTACTCTTGTCCCAACGGACCGCTGGTTGTGGGGGCTGGTCGGGTTGTTTCTTCTCCTGGGACTTCTCAGCCTGAATGAGGCGATGCTGTACACGCCTGACAGCATCCGGTATCTTCTGTGGGCCCAATCTCTTTCCCAGTTCGACGGATTTATCGATCTTGCCAGTGCCGAGCCGACACGATACGTCGTGCATGCTCCCCTTTATTCCGTTCTCCTGGCCCCCTTCATCGCGATCCTTCCCTGGGATGTCCTTGCCGCAAAAATTCTTTCCCTCGTGTCGGGAATGCTGTTGCTTCTCTTTACGTTCCAATGGATGGTGAGGCGTGTGGGAATGTGGGGCGCACGCATTGGGGTCCTCATCCTGGTGCTTCACCCGCTGGTCCTGCTCTTCTCGACGCATATTCTCTCGGATGTTCCCTTCGCGGTGGTGACGCTCCTGTGTCTGGTCATGGTGGGAAACAGGGAGGAAAAAGGTCTCTCCCTCGAAACGATCCTCCTTGCTCTCCTGGTTAGTGCGGCGATCTTCCTGCGCGAGGTGGGACTTGCGGTGATGGTGGCTATCGTTAGCTTCCTTGTCTGGCGCAAGGACTACCGCGCGGCCGCCACGGTGTTCCTGATCCCGCTGGCGTTCTACGCAGCCTGGTTATTCCGGAACGAAATTCTCGTTGCCGGTTTTGAGCAGCCGCCGATGCAGAATTCCAAACTTTTCTTTTCCCCGATGTATACCCCCCGCAGTGCGGGGATGCTCTCCGAATTTGCAGCGCGCGTTCAGAACAATGGAGCATTCTACGGCGAAAGCCTGGGCCAGTTGATCCTTTTTCCCGTTCAATTGAAGGGGGCATTCCCGGTTGTGTCGAATGACGACCCGTTGATGTCGTTCGTGATCAGCGGGTTGAAAGTCTTGCAGATACCCCTGGGTCTCTTGCAGATCGGAATCGTCGTTTGGGGGGCCTTCCTCCGCCGGAACGAAGATCGACTGATTCCGTTATTCCTCCTCTTCCTTGTGTGTTACTCCGGCCTGCTCCTGCTGTATCCGATCATCGACAATCGGTTCCTGTTTCCGCTCCTCCCGATTTTCCTGGGTTATGCCCTGGTGGGCTTGAGCGATCTGTGGGGTCGCTTCGTGTTGCGGGGGGGAGGGAAACACTCATCGCTCTGGATCGCCCTCCTTCTGCTGCTCGCCCTCCTTCCCAATACCGTATGGATGGCAAATCTTGTGGCGAACAATATTCGACACAACACAACCTCACGAGAGGAATTCGAGACGGGAGCGGTTTCGAGCCTCTCTCCGGAAATGTACAGGAAGCCGTTCCGGTATGTGGGGGAATGGATTGCGCGGCACGCCGATTCGTCCACGGTGATCGCGACCCGCTGGAAGGAACTCACGTTCTGGCTGGAAGGACAGAAGTTGATCGAGGTCGACCCGGTGATGTCCCACCTTGCCTTCGAATCGATCCTGAGAGATTATGAAGCGGGCTATCTTGTCGTGCTGTCAGCCTCTTCAGGTATCCGGGAACTGGAGTTCCAGATGCTGCAATCCAGGAGACTTCGTTTCGAGCCGGTGTATCGGGCGGGTGGATTGGAGGTTATCCAGGTCATCCGCAACAGCAGGAAGCGAGCGGCAGATCCCGTTCTTGCGGAAACCATTCTTCGCGGAAACGTCTCGCTGACGGATGAGGAGCTTGAAACGCGCAGGACGTTCCGTGAGGGGGCATTGCTCCTTGAGCGTGGGGAGTACCATGATGCGCATTCCCGCTTCAAACATCTCTGGGACAAAAGTGGTGGCTCGGGGTACGCGGCGTTGTTTACCGGAATCACTCTCGCTTTTGCCGGTCAAAGGGATGGTGCGTTGGCGGTATTCGAGGAATTCAAGGGGCGGTCCCAGGCGGGCGCTTTCCTGCAGCATGCCTGGTATCACCAGGAACTGCTGTCACTCCTCCGGCAAGCGGAGGCAAACCCGCTCGACGCTTCGAAGGCCCAAATGCTGAGGTCGGTCGCAGTCAACTACCTTGAGCTTGGTTTCCGATACGAGGCCCGGAAGGTCATCGACCGGGCCATCGAAGCCGATTCATCGTACTTCCCGGCGCTGACTTTTGGCACGTATTGCGCATTGGAGGATGGCGATACGATTGCTGCCCGCGCGAACGTAGAAGCGATGCGGAACCTCGATCCGAAGCGACCCCTGACCCTCTCCATGGAGGCGCTATTCCCCCTGTTCGATTCGCTGAGGACCGTTTCTGATCCGAAGGCAGGCGTTCGGCATCTGTTTGCACTTGGGGCGATTTTTGAGCGGATCGGTTTACGCGACTTTGCCGTCGATCAGTTTCTGGATGTTCTGGAGCAGGAACCGGAGAATGCCGCCGCCATGGTCGAGTTGGGAAAACTGTATGCAGCGAAACGGCGCTGGGCTCCGGCGGCGAAGATGTGGAACCGTGCGAAATTCGTTTCACCGGAAGCGGTGACGGTTCCTGAAGAGATCGTGGCGAGAACAAATTGATGGGGGAGGGAGGGGCGTGCCCGGCCTTTGGTAGTGTCCTATCTTCACCATTCCGAGCAATGCAACCAAAATCAACGTCATCATGAGTCCCGTCGCCGTGGTGAGCGTAGTCGAACCAGGCGACGGGATAAACTGCGTCGAACGATGAAAAGGCGGGCTTCTTAACAGCGAGCCTGTAGCACCCTTCGACTCCGCTCAGGGTGCCGGGCCTTTTTTTTGAAAACAGGACACGACCCGGCCTTTCCCTCGCTTGCCTTCCTTCACATGTTGCGTTATATTTCGTATATCTATTCATGTTGGGCCCTTAGCTCAGTCCCAACGTTGCTGAACTTGTCGAACGAAGTGAAGACAAGTTCACTGCAACGTTGAGGATCCCGTTCGACGAAGTCGTAACGGGATTGGTGAGAGCCCAGATCCCGTTCTTTCACTTCAATGTTGGGCCCTTAGCTCAGTTGGTTAGAGCAGCGGACTCATAATCCGCTGGTCGCAGGTTCGAGCCCTGCAGGGCCCACTCGTCACAGGTCCCGCTCCCGGTTGATGCGCTCGAGCGGGATTCTCAAAACGACAATGAAGTTAGCTTCGCTTCGCTCGCTAACTTCAGTCATTTTGGAACTTCAGTCGTTTTGAAGAGCCTTTTCCGTCTTATCCCCTCATTTTTCTCCGCCGTCGGTCTTGAGAGCTTCAACCAATTGGGGGGCTATCCAAGCCCCGAGTTGTTGCGCCTTCTCGCAATGTCCCCTCGCCTCTCCAAAACGGTTCTGTTCAAAATAGAGATAGCATAAGTTTCCATGGGCCAGCGAGAGTCCCGGGTTGAACTCAAGAGCCCGGAGAAACGACTCTTCGGCTTCACGCTTTTTTCGTGCGTCGAAGTAGAGGACGCCGAGGTTGTAGTACACTTCAGCGTTTCTCGGTTGGACCGAGAGGACATCGTTCAGAACGGAGCGAGACTGGACGAAGAGACCCCGGGCGAAATACAATGCTCCCAACGACTGCAATACCTCAGCGTCGGACGGTCGGATAATTCTCTCCGCCTCAAGCTTCTGTTGGAGATCTATCAAGTCCTCCACCCACAAAGGATAATGCGGGTTGATCCCTTTTTCGCCGGGGCTGGAACGCTGATACGCGGCGAGCCGCGCGGTAAGGCTCTCCGGTAACAACATCCGCCCGATGGAGTTTTGAAGGTGGAGGTCGTGCGGTGAAGAACGAAGAGCATATTCTCTCAAGGTGATGGAATCCCTGAAATGCTGAGAGTGATGGTAGCTCATCAGGGCCAGGATCAGGACCAGGAGAGTCACCAGCCTTCCCTGAACCGATTTTGTCAACGAACCCCACGGGGGAAGTGAAAGAGAGGCAAGGATGATGATGATGCCGATGAAAGGGACGTAGATACGGTGCTCGTAGAACTTGGGCAGGAATGGCGGAACGGAGTGGTGGAACAACGCAGGGGCGAGAAACAGGAGGAACCACCCAAGGCCGAAGACGATGGTCCGCCAATCCCTTCGGGGCGAGAGTGTGATGAGGAGCCCCAGGAACAGCGCGCTCCCTATGCCGGCCGTAAGGGACATATCGGGAGGGACGGGCGCAAACGCAAGACTGAACGGCCAAAAGATTTTGCCGAGAAAGAATAACGACATCCAAAGATTGGACACGATCACCGTCACCGTGGTCTCGATGTTGGAGATCGGGTAGATGGCGGCCAGATAACGCATGATCCTCCAATTGAGCACGATCATTCCCCATCCCACAACAAGCAGGAGTGTCTGCAGGGAAAAGAGCCGGTCCGCCCGGTAGAGAACCATGGAACCCAGGACCAGGACCGGTAACGCGACGGCAGTTTCCTTCGTGAACAACGCGAGGAAGAAGAACAACAGGTGAAGGAGGGCCCACTTGATGGAACCTGAGTGGAGGTACTTGTGGAACGTCAGAAAGCCGGGAAGAACAAAGATCGCCAGCAACGAATCGTTCCGGCCGGATGTCCAGGCTATCGATTGGGTCAGGACCGGGTGGACGCAGAAGAGCAGCGTCAACGCGAACGATTTTCCCCGTGAATACCCGAGTCCGGTAAGCGTCATGAACAAGAGGCAACAGGCGACCACGTGGAGAAGAAGGTCGGTGAGATGGAACCCCCAGAGCTGCTCGCCGCTGAGCTGTGCACTGAGGATGAAGGTGATGGTGAGGATGGGGCGGTAAAGATTTCCTCCCTGGCCCGCATGCCCCGCATCGTCGAAGAAGGCGTGAGGGATGTCGGAAAGCTCGTCAATATGGGAGAAACTCTGTGCGATGAGGATGTAGTCGTCGAAGTACGTGTACTCCGAATACAGGAGCACGTGCCCGTATACCAGGATCGTTAAAAGGATGAGCCAACCGTAGGGACGACGGCCGGAGAGAAAAAAATCCCAAGAGATCACGTGTTTCATTCTGTTCCTGCTTCGCTCAGGCGTTTGTAGATGGAGATGAAATAGAGTTGCTGCGGTGGAGCTTCCAGTTCGGCCACGGTCAGAATGGGCTCCACCGGTGCGTCGTACCCGGGCGTCCATTCGAACCGGGCGATGCACCGATAGTATTCTCCGGCGAACCCTTGAAACCACTCCTGTAACACTTTCTCCGCGTCCCCCGTCGCATACCAACCGGGTGTCAGGTGACAGTGGAGGAGGAACCTTGGCTTTGCGGCTTCAATCTCCCCGATAAATTCGTTCCGCATCGCCGTCGCGTACGGCTGTGGCTCCGTCGCAGCGTTGATATACAGGTAGCCCGAGGCCGAGCGACGTTGGGCGTAGAAAGGTATCTGGGGCTCGCTCCCGACGATTCCTATCTTGTCGCTCCTGTCGCTCCGTTCCCGGATAAACCGGGCGATGGAGAGCGACACGGCAAAAGGTTGTCCCCCATACGTGAGACGGGTAATGGTGTGGGGAGTGAGTGAGAAAAAGACATCGGCATGAGCTGTCACGGTTGAACCAAGGGCCACGACCGTCACAATGACGTGCGGAGAAACCCGAAGCCACCTTCCACGGGCGTGCACGAAGATAGTCCTGATGAACTCCACTCCGAACCCAAAGGAGAGTGCCAGCCCGGGGATCAGGAGGATGAAATAGTGGGGGCGAAACAGGAGGCCGGGGCTGACGGCGAGGAATCCGCCCACCAGGAAACTCAGAACCAGTGTCCGGTGAGGCTTCAGGGGACCGGAAGCAAATATCCCGACCACGCCCAGGCCGCCGACCAGCCAGAGCAGGAGGGTGGAATGAAATAACGGGAGGAAGCCTGATTTGAAATAGTACGGGGCATCGTTGATGTCGAGTATGGAGGCATAGGCGCGTGCATACGTGAAGGCCCAGAAGATGAACCGCTCAAGCGTTCCGGAGAAGTAGATGGTCAGGAAGAGAAGAACGATCGGCGTTGCAAGTCCGGCCAGGAAAAGGGTTGTCCGTTGGATGAACCGAATGCTCCGGGGCCCTGGGTCTCTTCGGATGAAGGAGAATGCGACAACGCATCCGGCGACTGCCAGGAACACTCCGTGTTGTTTCATGCAAATCGCTGTCCCGAATAGAAGTCCGCTGAAAAAGAGGGTTGCACCGGTGTGTGTATTCCTGAATCGCAAGAGGGCGAGCAGGCCGGCGAGCGCAAAGAGCACAACAAAATGTTCCGCGTTGGCCCAGAATCCCTGGACGCGGTTGCTTAACGTCAGGAGGGCAAACGCGGCGCTCGCGGAAAATCCCACCCATCCCCCGGCAAGATTCTTCCCGATAGAATAAACCAGGATGATCGAGGCGCCGTTGATGAGGAGCAACCCGAAGTGAATAGCCTGGAGCGTTTGTCCAAAGAGCCCGAGCATGACTGCGTAGGCGAAATAGATGCCGGGGAACTTCATGTTGTAAGCTTCGGCATAGGGGGGGACTCCCTCCAGGATCAGTTGGGCCATGTACGCATACTCGCCCTCGTCTCTCTCCAGGGGAACATCGAGTACCCGCAGTCGGATGGCGGCAGTAAACGTAACGATGCAAACGAGGAGGAGAAGCGGCGTGTCTGTGGTAAGGGCTTTGAATGTTCTGGATGCTTCGCTCACCGGGGATCCTTCAACCTGGCCTGTTCGTGCAGCTTGAATGGAACGGTGCGGGGCTCGTGCAAAGCGACCACTGGCAATGTGCGCCCCGAGAGTTTCCGGAGGAGGTACCGGAGGGCCGTCATCACGGTTCCGATCCCGTATCGAAGGCTCCTGACGAAATTGATGCTCGATGCCTCGGGGAAGTACCGTACCGGCACCGGTATCTCCCCGATGCGAAATCCATGCTCAACGATCTGGAACAAAACCTGGCTGTCGAACACGAAATCGTCGGAGTTGTTTTGGAAGTTGATCGTTTCCAGGACCTCCCGGCTGTACGCGCGCATCCCGGTGTGCCATTCCGAAAGATTCTGGCCCGTGACAATGTTCTCGAACAGAGTCAGAAACCTGTTGGCGAAGTACTTATACGCGGGCATTCCGCCGGCGAGAGCTTCTCTCCGTGTCCGGATACGGGTTCCTAACATCACATCAAAATAATCGTTCTGGATAAAGTCGACAAAATGCGGAATGAGCCTCGGGTCGTACTGGTAGTCCGGGTGGAGCATCACGACGATGTCGGCCCCTCGCCGGAGGGCGAGGGTATAGCACGTCTTTTGGTTTCCACCATAGCCCTTGTTCAGCTCGTGTTGCTCGACGATCAAATTCAGGGAACGACCGATTCTGACGGTTTCGTCATTGCTCGCATCGTCCACCAAAATGACCTCGTCCACGACATTGGTCGGGATTTCCGAGACCGTTTGCTTGAGAGTTTTCTCCGCCTGATAGGCGGGTAGAACGACGATGACTTTCGGTTTGGTTGGCATGGATCCACTATACAAGAAAGTCTCTTAAAAGGAAAAACCCGGCGGCAAGAGATGAAGGTTACCTTCCGCCTGGTTTACTCCCTGATGAAGGTAGCCTTCAGCGGGGCTTCAGTTTC